>JABIZD010000171.1 GCA_018666555.1 Gammaproteobacteria bacterium | reverse complement strand
TACTTTTTCAGGGCCAATACGGCTGAAGCGATGGGTGACCTGCTTTATATCCAGGGGCATAGTTCGCCGGGGATTTATGCCAGATCCTTTCTCGAGGGCAGATTTACCGAATCACAGTTAGATCAGTTCCGGCAGGAAGTTGACGGTAACGGCTTGTCTTCCTATCCTCATCCGTGGCTTATGCCAGATTACTGGCAGTTCCCGACTGTATCTATGGGCCTTGGACCCTTACAGGCAATCTACCAAGCCCATATCATGAAGTATTTAGGAAGCCGGCAATTGTCATCACCAGGTGACCGTAAAGTGTGGTGCTTTATTGGCGATGGTGAGATGGATGAGCCCGAGTCATTGGGGGCCATATCTTTAGCCGGTCGAGAGCGACTGGAAAATCTTATTTTTGTCGTCAATTGTAATTTGCAGCGTCTTGATGGACCAGTTCGTGGCAATGGTAAAATAATACAGGAGCTCGAAGGCGTGTTCCGAGGGGCTGGCTGGAACGTCATTAAAGTTGTCTGGGGTCGACAATGGGATGCGTTATTTGAGAATGACAAAACCGGCATTATGCAGCAGCGCATGGATGAGGCAGTCGATGGTGACTACCAGAATTACAAGAGTCATGATGGAGCCTATGTCAGAGAGCACTTTTTTGGAGCCTATCCAGAACTCCGAGAAATGGTAGATCATCTCACGGATGAACAATTATTCAGGCTCAATAGAGGCGGTCATGACCCTTACAAAGTTTACGCAGCCTATGCTTCGGCGGTTGCTCACAAAGGCCAACCGACTGTCATACTCGCTAAAACGGTTAAAGGATATGGTCTGGGCCTGGCCGGTGAAGCCCAGAATTATACGCATTCAGTTAAAAAATTAGACACGGATGCCTTGCGTGTATTTCGGGACCGGTTTGATATCCCTATCAGTAACGACGAGTTGGCGTCGCTTCCCTATTATCGGCCGGCGGAGGATTCGAACGAAATTCGCTACCTCAAAGAACGCCGTGCCAAGTTGGGGGGGCCAATACCCTCTCGTGTAAACGAATTTGACGGTTTGTCTATTCCCGGCCTTGAGATTTTTGAGGCCATCACGAAGGGGTCGGGGAAACGTGAAATTTCGACGACTATGGCATTTGTCAGGATCCTTTCAGCCTTGATTAAAGATGACGCCGTGGGTCAAAGAGTCGTGCCGATTGTTCCTGATGAAGCCAGAACATTCGGCATGGAAGGGATGTTCAGGCAACTGGGTATTTATTCCAGCGTAGGTCAACTCTATGAGCCAGTTGATACCGGTCAGATAATGGCTTATCGCGAAGATGAGCATGGCCAGGTCATGGAAGAAGGAATTAACGAAGGTGGGGCATTTGCAGCCTGGCTTGCTGCTGCAACAGCCTACTCGAATCATGCCACGACCCTGATTCCATTTTATATTTTTTATTCTATGTTTGGCTTTCAGCGCATCGGTGATTTGTGTTGGGCCGCAGGTGATCTTCGAGCCAGGGGCTTTTTGCTCGGCGGTACGTCGGGTCGAACGACATTAAACGGAGAGGGACTTCAACATCAGGATGGGCACAGTCACATACTGGCGAGCACAGTGCCTAACTGTGTTTCCTATGATCCTGCTTACGCCTATGAACTGGCAGTAATTGTCCAGCATGGAATGCAGTTGATGTATGTCGATAAGCAGGCCAAGTATTTTTATATTACCGTGACTAATGAGAATTACGTACAGCCCAAAATGCCAGAAAATTGTGTCAGTGGTATTATCAAGGGGATGTATCAGCTCAAGAAGAAAGCCAAGTCGAGTGGTAAAAAGGCGGTTCAGTTACTGGGTTCTGGTGCTATTTTGCGTGAAGTGGTGGCCGCCGCGGAGATACTAAAGGAGCAGTATGATATTGATTCTGACCTGTGGAGTGTCACCAGTTTTAATGAATTAAAGCGCGACGGGGATGACGTCGACCGTTGGAATCTCCTGCATCCTGATGCAGAGCCAAGACGCAGCTATGTGCAAACCTGCCTTGATAAATCCTCAAACCCGGTGATAGCGGCGAGCGATTATCTCAAGCTCTATGCGGATCAGATCAGGTCACAGTTAAAAAGCTCGTATACCGTTCTTGGAACGGATGGTTTTGGGAGAAGTGATACACGGGCTAAACTCCGGTCCTTTTTCGAAGTGGATCGTTACTTCATTACCCTGGCAAGTTTAGATGCGCTGGCTCGTGAAAATATAATTGATGTCAGCGTGGTCAAGTCGGCTATGTCAGAGCTCGGTATTGATCCCGAAAAAGTAAACCCGGTTAGCATATGAGTTCCGGTAATTTCATTGCTGTACCTGATGTAGGCGAAGCAGAGCAAATTGAAGTTGTAGAAATTCTGGTTCGCGTCGGTGATGCCGTCGAAAAAGATCAATCTCTGCTGGTGCTTGAGTCAGATAAGGCCAGCGTCGAGATTCCATCACCCGTAGCAGGTGTTATCAAGCAGTTTTTTGTTGATATAGGTGCAATAGTAGACGAGGGAGACAAGTTGCTGGAGCTGGAAGCAAGCTTGGGCGATGATTATGTGCCTGAGATTGAACAGTCTTCAATCAGCCCGGATGCTGCAACCACTGTAATTCAGGCAGAGGATAAAGTCGAACCACCGCCAGTAACTTCATCGTCTCCAGAGAATATTGTCGATAGCTGGTCTGAGGAAGTTACCGTCTCGCTGTGCATGCCGGATATGGGAGAGGTCGAATCGGCAGAAGTGACAGAGGTTCTCTGCGCCGTGGATCAGCTTGTTCAGGCAGACCAGATACTGCTAGTTGTCGAAACTGATAAAGCCAGTGTTGAGATACCCTCACCGTGTGCGGGTGTGATTGAACGTATTCTTACTTCGGAACAACAATCGGTGGTTTCTGATGAATTATTGATTGAAATTCGGGCACAGGCAGCAAGCCGACCGAGTCCTGAAACAATCCTGCCAGTTGACTCAGCCAATCAGCTTAATCCTGTCGCTGCCAGTAAAGCGGCGGTACCTGTTGAGGCTTCCGCGCAGGCCGTTAACCAGGCAGGTAATCAGACAGTTAGAAAGCCGTTAGCAGCAGTGCGTTCCACTTTAGAAGCCGAAACTGCGTCATCAGCATCGCTTTTCCATGCCGGTCCGGCAGTACGTAAGCTGGCGAGAGAGTTTGGCTTGAATCTTGTTCAAGTCGCTGGCTCCGGTAGACGCGGCCGGATTCTAAAAGAAGATGTTCAACTGTTTGTGAAGACCAGTTTCAGCAAAGGCATACCCCAGAGCCAGATAACTGAGACCCGACCACTGCCGGATTTTTCAAAATCTGGACCGGTCACCAAGGTAGCACTGCCCAGGATAAGACAGGTAAGTGCAAAAAATTTACAACGTAACTGGCAGACGATTCCCCACGTAACCCATTTTGATGAAGCAGACATCACAGAACTGGAAGCATTAAGAAAGCGTACTAACCAGGAGCAGTCAGAAGATAAGGTCAAACTGACGCTCCTGGCATTTTTGGTTAAGGCTTGTACGAAGGCGCTTCAGGCCTACCCGAGGTTCAATTCATCAATTGAACCTGACTATCAACATTGGATAGAGAAAGACTTTTATAATATAGGTATTGCGGTAGAAACTGATGCCGGTTTGGTCGTTCCTAATATCAAGCAAGCCGATCAAAAAAGCTTGTCCGAAGTAGCCTCAGAAGCAGCATCATTAGCGGGCCAGGCTCGGCAACGCAAATTATCTCCGCTGGACATGCAGGGCTCGACCTTTACTATCTCCAGCCTCGGCGGTATTGGTGGTACCAGCTTTACGCCGATCATTAATGGGCATGAGGTAGCTATCCTGGGTGTTGCCAAGGCGCAGATAAAACCTGTGTATGATGGTGACCGGTTTGTACCCAGGCTTTATTTGCCACTGGCTTTGTCATACGATCATAGGGCGATCGATGGCGCTGAAGCGGCGAGATTTCTAGTGCACCTGGGTGGGTTACTCGGTGATACAGATAATTTTACTGGCTAGTCCAAGGGCGCTTCCTTCTGCCAGAGCACCTCAGGAATTTGAGTTCGTTTAGCACAGCAGCGGGCGATCACGAAAAGGCAGTCGGAAAATCGATTAAGGAATTTTAGACTGGCGGGGTTGACCGTTTCTGCATCTGCAAGGGTCAGTACTCTTCTTTCAGCTCGTCTGCAAATACTACGGGTTAGATGACACTGCGATATCAGAACAGAACCGCCAGGCAAAATGAAGTTTGCAAGTGGCTCTAGGCCTGCGTTGAGTTCATCAAGAAACGACTCAATTGCCTCAACGTGATGGGTTTTCATTAACGTGTATCCTGGGATGGAAAGTTCTCCGCCAAGATCAAAGATGCGATGTTGATGATCAGAAAGAAATTGTATAATCGGCGAGAACAAGGGATTGTTCTCTATCTTCATCGACTCGATTAATAAACCCAGATGGGAGTTGAGTTCGTCTACGTCCCCTATTGCCTCGATTCTCGGATGAATTTTGTTCACTCGAGTGCCATCACCGAGCCCGGTGGAGCCAGCATCACCAGTACGGGTGTATATTTTTGACAGGCGCTTTCCCATGCTAGTGCTCGACTTGTTAAACCATAGAATTTGTCCTTGCAGTTTACGCTACTGTGAGTCCACCGCACAGTCCTATCCGGTTATGAAACGCGTTGGTGACTGGGGTTGCGTCAGAATTATTACTAACTCTTGTTCTGGTTTAAGGGTTGGTGTCGATTCTGTTTGATATTGGGCATGTCTGGTTTAATAATATAACCGCAAATTTAAATGACAGGAGAGTTCCTTTGCCATCATTCGATGTTGTTTCAGAAGTTGATTTTCAGGAGGTCGACAATGCCGTCGATCAGGCTAAAAGGGAGCTATCCACACGTTATGATTTTCGAGGTGTTACGGCGGAATATACCCGGCTTGGTGATGATGTGCAGTTGACCGCTCAGGCAGATATTCAGTTGGACCAGATGCTGGACATTCTGCGTAGCAAATTTATTCGCCGACGGGTTGATCCTAAAGTAATGGAAATTACAGACCCTGTCGCCAGGGGTAAGCTATTACATCAGACCGTAATTATCCGTCAGGGTATAGAAAGTCTGCTAGCTAAAAAGATGGTTAAGATGATTAAGGATCAGCGTTTGAAGGTTCAAGCCGCTATTCAAGGTGAACAGGTCAGGATAACCGGTAAGAAGAGGGATGACCTGCAGGCCGTCATCAGTTTTTTAAAGGAAGCTGAATTAGATGTTCCGCTGCAGTATCAGAACTTCAGGGATTAATTTGTTTAAACCAAGGGAAGTCAAGTGAACTGGACTGAGGCTTTTAAGGTATATGGCAGGCCGCGTGTACGTTCGATGGTTTTTCTCGGATTCTCCGCTGGACTGCCCTATCTGCTGGTATTCTCGACATTAACAGCCTGGTTGAGAGATGAAGAAATAAGCCGGTCCGCTATCGGGTTTTTTGCCTGGGTGGGTATGATCTACTCAATTAAGGTGTTCTGGGCTCCTGTCGTTGATGGCGTTAAATTGCCATTCCTTCAGCCCTTGCTGGGTCAAAGACGCAGCTGGATCTTATTGGCGCAGATAGGTATTGCCCTTGGTCTCTGGGGTATGACGTTGGCTGGCCCAGAATCACTGCTGATGCTCTCTATAGTCGCCTTGATCGTTGCCTTTTCCTCGGCCACTCAGGATATCGCTATTGATGCATTTCGGATTGAATCGGCTGAGTCTACGGTACAAGGTGCGATGTCTGCTGCTTATATACTAGGCTATAGGATCGCCTTACTGGTTGCCGGAGCAGGCGCGTTATATCTTGCAGAATATTTTGATTGGGTTACCGCATACCAGTTGATGGCCTGTTTGATGATGATCGGTATGATCACCATCCTTTTAGTTGCTGAGCCAGATAAAGAAGCAAGTACGAATTCAGAGTCTGGCAGTTCCAATAGTGTCACTGACCTTAAAGGCCCAACAAGTAAAACTGAATGGCAGGGTTTCTTGGTATCGTATTGGGACCCAGTTCGGGATTTTTTCCGGACTAATGGCAGGTTTGCTCTTTTTTTGTTATTGCTAATCGGTTGCTATCGTCTTAGTGATATTGCCATGGGGATCATGGCGAATCCCTTTTACCTGGATCTGGGTTATAGCAAGATTGAAATTGCTAATATCGCCAAGGTGTTTGGTTTTGCCATGTCGATCAGTGGTTCTGTACTGGGCGGTGTTCTGGTTCTCAAATGGGGTATCTTAAAACCCTTGTTGCTGGGCGCAGTGCTGGTTGCGGTAACGAATCTATTATTTGCAGGGTTGGCCTTGATCGAGCCCGATTTGATCCATCTTGCCATCGTCATCAGTGCGGATAACTTAAGTGGTGGATTGGCCGCAACCGCCTTCATAGCGTACCTGTCGAGCCTTACCAATACGGCTTATACAGCCACACAGTACGCCTTATTCAGTTCTTTGATGACCTTGCCGGGCAAGTTTGTAAGTGGTTTCTCAGGTATGATCGTTGACGCATCTGGCTATGCTGTTTTCTTTACAAGCGCGGCCTTGATCGGCTTGCCAGCAATAATTCTGGTAAGCATCTTGGTCAAAAGAGAGCGAATGGCCGTAGTTTGATACTTCAAGTCGCACGGCGATGAGCCAAGCCAGGTTTCGTTCATTCATTGTCGGTTTGGTTGCCTACCGTTCACAGGGCTGTTTCAGGTTGTTGAAAGCGACTCTGCCGGGATCTGCCACCGGTATTGTTTGAGAGAGACTCGATTAGCATCACAGCTGACACTTTCGGCCTGCAACCTGACTGCCTGCGCAGCAGCATTTGGATTAGTAATTTTCCCGCTACTGTTGACGACCCTGTGCCAGGGTAGGGTAGAGCCCTGGGGCAGTCTGGCTAACAGGTATCCCACAAATCTTGCCTGGCCTGGAATATCTGCCAGCGTTGCTATTTGTCCGTAAGTTGCAACTCTACCACTCGGAATGCGAGCGATCACACTCCAGACGGCTTTTTTGTTTTCGTTCGATGCACTCATGGTATGACTTACTGGATCCAATCTATCTGAAATTCATCTGGAAATTCTTTCATAGAGCGGATTTGAGTACCAGATCCTTGTTCAGAGAATTCTTTCGAAGAAATATAGCACTCTACCCTTGACTCTGCTAAATCTGCCCCTATTATTAGCACTCCCTAGGGGAGAGTGCTAGAACCTCTGTGTTAACGAAGCCAGAGACTAGCTGGGTTTAATTTTAATTAGGTATCAACAGAATACCGCTGTTGATGAGCTAGATTAGGAGAAAAGAATGAGTATTCGTCCATTACACGATCGAGTGCTGGTACGGCGCCTGGAAGAGGAAACGAAATCAGCAGGAGGAATTTATATTCCTGATTCTGCTGCCGAAAAGCCTTCTCAAGGTGAGGTTCTAGCGGTAGGGCCAGGTAAAAAATTAGAAAATGGTGATGTCCAGGCAATGGATCTTTCTGTTGGCGACAAAGTACTGTTTGGTCAGTATGCAGGTAGCGCAGTCAAATTAGACGGCGAAGAACTTCTCATCATGAGTGAAAGTGAAGTTTTTGGGGTCGTTGGTTAAACCAATAGATTAAATGTATTAGTAATTATATTAGATGTATTAGTAATTATATTAGATAAAAAGGATTAAGTGATATGACAGCTAAAGATGTGAGGTTTGGTGATTCAGCGCGTCAACGCATGCTTGCGGGCGTTAATGTCCTTGCTGACGCAGTCAAGGTTACGCTTGGACCCAAAGGTCGAAACGTTGTTCTGGATAAGGCATTTGGTGCGCCTACCGTCACCAAAGACGGTGTTTCCGTTGCAAAAGAGATCGAATTGAGCGACAAGTTCGAGAATATGGGTGCGCAGATGGTCAAGGAAGTAGCATCTCAAACATCAGATGTTGCTGGAGATGGCACGACCACAGCTACCGTATTGGCTCAAGCCATCCTTAACGAAGGGTTGAAGGCTGTGGCAGCAGGAATGAACCCCATGGACCTTAAGCGTGGTATTGATAAAGCGGTAGTTGCTGCGGTTGAATCAGTAAAGTCACTGGCAGTTCCCTGCACCGATTCCAAAGCAATCGCTCAGGTAGCCAGTGTATCGGCTAACAGTGACTCCCAGATCGGCGATATTCTAGCCGACGCCATGGATAAAGTAGGTAAAGAAGGTGTTATTACCGTAGAAGAAGGTAGTGGCCTTGAAAATGAACTCGACGTTGTTGAAGGTATGCAGTTTGATCGAGGCTATTTGTCTCCATACTTCATCAACAACCAAGAGAATATGAGCGCGGAACTTGAAGATCCTTATATTCTTTTGTTTGATAAGAAAATCTCCAACATACGTGACATGCTACCTGTCCTGGAAGCCGTTGCTAAATCCAGTCGACCCTTGATGGTTATTGCAGAAGATGTCGAAGGTGAGGCCCTGGCCACACTGGTTGTAAATAATATGAGAGGGATCGTGAAAGTTGCCGCTGCGAAGGCGCCTGGCTTTGGTGATCGAAGGAAAGAAATGCTTCAGGATATTGCTATTCTGACTGGTGGCACGGTAATTTCTGAAGAAGTTGGCCTGTCTCTGGAAGGTGCAACCCTAGAAGATCTGGGTCAAGCCAAGCGCATAACGCTGACTAAAGAGAACACCACTATTGTTGATGGTTCTGGTGAATCTACGGATATCGAAGCCAGAGTTAAGCAGATTCGGGCTCAGATTGAAGAAACTTCATCTGATTATGATCGCGAAAAACTCCAGGAACGAGTTGCTAAGCTCGCTGGTGGTGTGGCCGTGATTAAGGTCGGTGCTGGTTCTGAAGTTGAAATGAAAGAGAAGAAAGCAAGGGTAGAAGACGCCCTTCATTCAACTCGCGCTGCTGTCGAAGAGGGTATCGTCGCAGGTGGTGGTGTTGCCCTGATCCGTGCTCTTGCTGCGGTAGAAGGCGTATCAGGTGATAACGGTGATCAGGATGTCGGTATCAAGTTGTTACTGAAGGCGATGGAATCACCTATCAGGCAGATTGCTGAGAACGCCGGAGCGGAAGGCTCTGTCGTTGTTGACAAGGTGAAGAAGCTGTCTGGCAATGAAGGATTCAATGCCGCGACGGGTGAATACGGAGACATGATTGAATATGGGATCCCTGATCCTGCTAAAGTCACACGTACTGCACTTCAGGCGGCTGCCTCGGTTGCAGGATTGATGATTACTACAGAATGTATGGTTACTGATGTAGTAGAAGACACGCCTGCCGCTGGCGGTGGCGGTATGCCCGATATGGGCGGCATGGGTGGCATGGGTGGTATGGGCGGCATGATGTAAACCACCGGTCATGACTAAAAGCCCCGCCCTAGAGCGGGGTTTTTTTTGTTATCGATTATGTTGCAAAATAGCGTCTCTATGCGGAATTTTTGGGATGATATGCGTAAACGGTTTTTCCTGGATATATCCCCCGATGAGATTCAACGATATTATCGGGGTGAAGCAACGACGGTAGTTGTGACCGCGGACGACCGAACCAGTCTGCAATTCCCGGCAAAAAACTTACGTCCGTTTGTAACAGTAAACGGTGTGAGTGGCTATTTTGAAATTGAGTACGATGAATTTTCGAAACTGATAGGCATTTCACGCTTGAGTTAATAGTTCGGATTAGTTTTGGGTCAGTTTTGGGTTACTGTTTCGCCTGAAATTGCTATAGTATTGGTTGCATGGTTCTTCACGAGTCTTGTAAAAGAACTGCTTGAACAGACGTAATTAAATTAGAGGATAAAAAAATGGACATACCTTTATTTACCGAGGCCGGCGTTGATTATTTGTTTCGATGGGGCCACTTCCTGGCCGGCATCACGTGGATCGGGCTGCTATATTATTTTAATTTCGTTCAGACGGAATACTTCAAAGAAGCAGAAGCTGAGCATCGCTCAGGGGCCATACAGAAATTAGTACCCAGGGCATTATGGTGGTTCAGGTGGGGTGCCGCGTTTACTTTCCTTACCGGGCTTTATCTGCTTTATACAAGACACGGAGCATTGACCTATGATATTGCGGTTGGAGCGACCTTAGGCACGCTGATGGCAATTAATGTCTGGTTTATTATCTGGCCAAATCAACAGATTCTGATTGCCTCAGCGACTCAAGTGGCCGGTGGTGGCGAAGCCTTGGCAGAGGCAGCTGCAGCTGCACCGAAAGCAGCACTGGCATCACGAAGCAATACACTGTTCTCCATTCCAATGCTGTTTTTCATGGGATCTTCGGCGCATATGCCGACATCCATGTTAATGGATGGGATGTCTACCACCACCCTTAGCCTGGTTGCTGTGTTCTTGGTTATATTAGCCTTGGAAGTTAACGCGATTCGTGGACAAGTAGGACCCATGGCTTCAGTTAAGGGCGTAATTCATTGTGGCCTGTTATTGACAGCAGTTTTGTATGGATTAATGGTCGCCTTGTAAATTCGGTTTAGATAACAAGCTCAGCCAGGGCCCTGTTTGGGGCCCTGTTTTTTTAAGAATATAAAATGAACCAAGACAGCAGACCTCAAGACGACAGAAACCACGGCATTTTGCCCTCTATTAAGCCAGATGCAGATGAAGTGTCTTCCTATAGGAAGAGTAGTCGTTCGGATGCCCCTAAGCAGAGTAGTTTTAATGGCATACTGGTCTTTGTATTGTTTTTGATGGTGATTGTCATGGGCTTCGGCGGTTATGTTTTATATGAAGTCCAGAAAAAACTGGTACAGGCTAACGAGTTACTGTCTAAAAGCCAGGATAGCATCCTGGAATTGGAGGGTCGCCTTGCCGCTACTGGTACAGATGTATCCAAGACCCTGCAGGAGATGCAAGGCCAGGCGGACACTAATGTTGGTGAAATAGATAAACTTTGGGCTATTGCCTACCGACAGAATAGGCCCAGAATTGAATCCTTGGCCCAGGACCTGGAGAATTCGACCACAGCATTCAGGGCGCAGCTTGACCCGATTGCCAGTGCGGTTGCAGGATTCAAAGGCAATTTGGATACAGTTAATAAGAGCTTGATCGAACTTGAAAGTGGCCTGGTCTCGGGATCAGAAGAACAAGCCACAACCATAGTGCTGCTCACTCAGAGACTTCAGGATCAGACCGACCTGGCGGAGACACACCGGCGTAGTGTTGATGTTTTGAGTAAGCAATTGAAAGAAGCCAGGTTGGATATCCGCTCTAATCTTGAATACCGGGCTCGTCACAATACCGAAGTTCTGGAAATGAAGAGACAGATACAAGTGCTCAGTGCCCAACGAATGGGCTCATCCAATCCTCAGCCGTAAGTCTAATCCTCCGCCCAGTTACTAATTACGCTGATAGGAATGAGTCGATTGCCCTGCTTGATGATCACTCCATCCTGAGATATCGCCTGCAGCTCCAGATCTTTAGAGATTTGATCGCCTTCTTTGAAACGTTTTCCGTTGATAACAACCATTCTCAGTGAGCTATCCTCAGCATAAATATGGCTGGAAAATTTGATGTTATCGATCTGGATTTCCGAAGATAAAAAAGCCTTAGCAGGATTAGGCGCGGGTACGCTGGTTCGTCTGGGTGTGTTCACTGTCGTTGATGTTGATCGTTGTACCGGTAGAACTTGGCGCGGGACGACTGTATTGGCATTTTGAATTAGCTTTGCCGGCCGAGATTTAGGCTTTACCGATGGCACTGGAACAGAGCTTATCTGGCTATTGGTTAGGTTCGGATTATTGTTGGTTTCACCTTTATCTGCCGTGTACCAGAGTAAGAACAGGAGGTTGATTGTAATCAAGGCGAAGCCGATTGTTGGCCAGAGCCATTTTCTATTTCCATTATGTTGTCGTTCAGATCGGATATGGATGGTATTTAAACCGGGTGTTTTGTGTTGTTTCTTTTCTTCCTCTGATTTATTTAGTGCATCCAGGATATAAGACATTAGCTGTTACTCCCAGTTAGTTTAGGCGTACCACTATCGTCTTCATCATTAATTTTCAGCCAGGTTTTTACACCTGCTATGCCATCGGGTGTTAATCCTGTCGATAATTGGAATTGCTTTACTTTAGTCTCCAGTTCCCCGTCAAAGATGTAACCGGCGCTCAGTACCAGAGGTTCGGCGTTAATCAGGGCGAGCCGATTAACAAGCCAGTCTATCGCCGGACCACGATCTCCTCGCGATAAGGGCCCTTTGTAGGCCGGTGGGGCTCGCCAGAGCAGGGTGAAGTTACCGTTCCAGCTATTGATAAATTCAAAAATGGGTATTTGGTATGTTTGTGAACCGGCCTCTAAAGAGGCACTGTCGTTATTGAGGGATGTAAGGGTAAACCATCGATCTTTAAATTGGACAACAACAGGTCGATTAAAATCATTGATCTCATTTAAACTGGTAATGCTGGAATAGCAGAATAAGCCAATGGTTTCGGCCGTCCGGCAGGATGCTATAGCATTTCCTGTGAAACCCACGCCCCAGATACTTAGAAGGTCGTTTAGTGCGGTATCGGGATTTTCGTGACCAAACAGTTCTTCCAGACTATTTTCTGCAGGCTCGGGGAGGACCGTTTCTTCTGGGTAGGCCTGTTCCTGAAGTTTTGGGGCAACCGCTAATTCTGCCGCTGGGATGCTTGTGTTAGTCGTTGGTACGCTTGTTGTTATCATCGGTTGCGATTCGGTCATGACTTGCTCGCGGATGACAGGTGGTTGCATCGGCGGAGAATGACTCGGCTGGTTGTTCGCCAGAGGCGCAGGCTGCTCCACGGCTTGGCTATAGATTAACGCGAGCACCGCTATGATCAGTGCGACACTCGATGCGATCGCTGTATATCTCCAGTTTATTTTGAACGGAGGTGTCGGCCCGAGGATTTCCCTTGCTGCCTTTTTAACAATGCTTGGGGACACCTGAATTTCACCTTCTGAATAGGTCCCGAGTAAGGATCGATCACAGATCAGGTTGATTACACGAGGAATGCCGGAACTGATTTTGTATATACGGTTAATTGCTGAGTCAGGAAAGAAAGTCCCTTTCGCACCCGCTACGACCAGTCGATGTTTAATGTAAGAGGCAATTTCATTTCTATTCAGTGCATCAAGATGAAACCGAGCAGTAATGCGTTGAGAAAGCTGTCTTAGCTCGGGCTTCGCGAGAATGGTGAGCAGTTCCGGTTGACCCAGCAGGATTATTTGCAGCAGTTTTCGCTGATGCGTTTCAAGATTAGTCAACAGACGAAGCTGTTCAAGCACCTCGATGGAGAGGTTCTGCGCCTCGTCAATGATTAGAACCGTTTTCCTGTCATTACTGTGGGCTTTGAGGAGGTAGGCGTTGATTCGATCAGTTAAGACTTTGATGCTGGCAGTTTTCGGGTATTTTATCTTCAGGTCATCGCATGCGGCTGCGAGTAGTTCTGAGGCGGTCAGCTTCGGGTTTAGAATAAACGCGGTATCGACTTTTTTAGGGATCTGGTCCAGCAGACATCGGCATACCGTGGTTTTTCCAGTACCGACTTCTCCGGTTAATAGAATAAAGGCACCGTCGCCTTGAATACCATAAGTGAGATGTGCGAGGGCGTCGCGATGTCTGTCGCTCATGTAAAGATATTGAGGATTTGGTGCTATAGAAAAAGGGGACTCTTTTAGCCCGAAATAGTCGTTATAAATAGCGGTCACTAAATTGTCTCCATGATCACAGCAGAATAGCCTCCAAGCTAGTGTTCGAGCAACTCTACGAGTAGATTATCTTTACTATTCCAACGATCCGCAATCCAATGCTGGGTTGCCTTGGCTGACGATAGGGTACTGGAATGGGCTTCACTGGGTAAGCCTATCTGGTCGATCCTGAAAAATATTTCTGGCTCGTGACCACAAAGGAATTCAAAGAATGTCGGCGTCAGGTTTTTGTAGGCGATGGTGATATCGAGGATAGAATCCAGATGGTCCTGGAGAGAATTGATGACCATGGCTGCGCCGCCACTTTTTGGTTTTAACAGATGTCGATAAGGAGACTTCTGGGTAGTCTTTTTTTCCTCTGTGAATCGGGTGCCCTCGAGGAAATTCAACACCGAAACTGGTGTAAGCTTGAATTTTTCAGCAGATTTCAGCGTAGTTGCCAGATCCTTGCCTTTCAAGTGAGGGTGTTTCCGTAGTTTTTTCCTTGAATAGCGTTTCATAATAGGGAAATCTAACACCCACCAACACAGGCCAATAATGGGGGTGTATATTAATTCCTGCTTAATAAAAAATTTTAAGAAAGGAATTTTTCGATTCAATATGCGCTGTAAAATCAGAATATCTGTCCAACTCTGGTGGTTGCAGATGACCAGATACCAGTTGTCCTGGCTGAGTTCAGGTTCTCCCTCTACCGTGATATTCAGCTTCTGGAACAAATCTAGAATACCATTATTGATACTTATCCAGTTTTCAGCCGTGGCCATCGAAAACCGCGTAAAAGCGGGCTGGTAAGTGCTGGGAAGAAGCGCGCGCGCGAGCGCAGCAGCATATAGAGGAATGCAAAAAAATCCGGTGTTTAAACATATTAATACAAGGCTCAGGCAACCCTTGACTGGTCCTGGTAAAAATCTAAGCACATCATTCTCCTGTCATTTGACAAGCTTAATAGGCGGCTGCCTGGCTCCCCCTATTTTGTCAGATCGGGGTTTAGAACACTATCGCTTCTGTGGCGATAGAATGGCAGACTTTTTCCTGTCGGGAGCATTGGCTTCTTGCCTGAACTGGCTGGCTTAGGCGTTAATGGATGGCAGCGATGACTTGACCGGTGTATTGGCCTGCCTGGTTCGATTTGACTATTGTGCATAGTGGCTATTGTTTTCCGGGTCTGGTGATAAGATCAGCAACGGGACTTTTTGGATCATTAAATAATGACTTTATATACAAATATGTTTGGTGGCCTGAGTGCGCAGCAGTTTCTGGAACTATACTGGCAACGTAGGCCGCTAATGGTGCAAGGGGCGTTTGCAGGATATGCATCACCTCTATCGGCAGATGAGCTTGCCGGTCTTTCATTAGAACCAGAAGTAGAGTCGAGGATGGTCCTTGGGTCTGATCCAGCAGGACCATGGCGATTACGACAAGGCCCGTTTTCAGAAGCTGATTTCCGGGCCATGCCAGATACGGCATGGACGCTGCTGGTGCAGGCCGTGGATCTCTGGGTGCCCGATGTAAAAGCGCTTTTATCTAACTTCAGTTTTCTTCCCAAATGGCGATTGGATGATGTCATGGTCAGTTACGCGCCGGCCGGTGGCAGTGCGGGCCCGCATTTTGATCAATACGATGTTTTTCTTATACAGGTCGAAGGCCGTAAGCGCTGGAGAATAGGCCGCACAGAAGATGAATCTCCACCGCTACTGGATAATTCTGATTTGCGGATTATGAAGAACTTTCAGCAGGTAGATGAGTGGTTGCTGGAACCTGGAGATATGCTCTACCTTCCTCCCAGGGTGGGCCACTGGGGTGTTGCAGAAACAGAAGGTATGACATTTTCAATTGGCTTCAGGGCCCCCACTTTGACTGACCTTTTAGCTGACCTGGCTATCGAATTGTCAGCAGAAGATAATGAGGTCTATTACAGGGACCCGGAGCTGAATGTGGACATGGCCAGTGAACAGATTGATCCTGCCTTTATTAAACAGGCCAAGACTCTTCTGGAGAACTTATTGACGCAAGATGGTTTGATAGAGGATTGGTTTGCCCGGTTTATGACTGCTCCAAAGTATCCAGATATGGAAGAACAGACTCGTGAGTCACGTCTGGCTCGTATCAATAATCGCCTGTATCGCAACGGTGATATCGTTGATTGATAGTGGAACCCTGGCCGATAGTAGCGAGGTCACTTTTTTTTCTGCCTGGCGTGGCGATGCCATTGTTAGCTGGATCGATCCAGAATGGGCACTGAGGCGATATATGATACTTGAAGTCAGAAGGTGACTGACCCCGCCGCTGTCTTTACAACAACCAGAGGCAGCAGGAACTGATCACCGCGACCCCAATTAAATTGAGTATCAAGCCTTCTTTGGCCATAGTTTTGGTTGGGAATAATCCAGTACTGAACATGATGGTATTGGGCGCTGTCGCCACAGGTAACATGAAAGCACAACTGGCGCTCATGGCAGCAGGAACCATGAGCAGAGCTGGATCTAAATTTGCGCCGAGGGCTGCTGCTGCGAGAATTGGCAGCATCAGGGTGGTAGTTGCAGTATTGCTGGTCATTTCAGTCATAAAGGTGATGGTAAAACAGATCAAGCACACCACGAGAATAATATTCATAGATGCCAGGGCAGAGAGCCATTCACCCAGCATAGCCGAGAGCCCGGATTCTACAAAAGCGGTCGCTATCGCGATACCGCCACCAAATAGAATCAGCATGCCCCAGGGGATTTTGTTGGCTGTCTCCCAATCCAGAAGTCTGGAGCCTTTACCATCGGGAATGAGGAACATGCAGACCACAGCGATCATTGCCACGCTGGCATCATTGGCAGCCGGCAGATTAAGCCACTGTCCCCAGCCGCCGAAGGGTTGGCTTCGGGTTACCCAGGCAAGGGCGGTCAACGAAAAAACCAGCAGCACTCTAACCTCAGGGGTGGTCCAGTTGCCCACCTGAGGGAGCTCAAAATTGCCTTTATAATGCAGGCTCCTTGTTAACCACAGGCCGGTTATCGGGACCATGAGTAACACCACTGGAATTCCCCAGGACATCCAGGTAAGGAAGCCGATTTCGCTACCCATGTTGATTTCGTACACTTCTCTGAAAACGAGGTTGGGCGGGGTACCGATGGGTGTACCTATGCCGCCAATGCTGGCTGCATAGGCAATACCCAGAAGTAGAGGGACGGCGATGGCCTTGTCGTTGGACTTCTCGAGCACGGCCATTGCCACAGGGAGTAGCATTAGAGTGGTGGCCGTATTGGAAATCCACATCGACAGGAAGGCGGATGCGGCCATAAAACCAAATACCAGGCGCTTGCTGCTTTGTGACCCGAAGGCATTCACCATGGTCAGTGCAATACGCCTGTGCGCGCCACTTTTTGCCATGGCTGTTGATAGAATAAATCCGCCCATCAGCAGCAGAACCAATGGACTCCCGTAAGCCGCGCCGACCTGGGCAGGCGTTAAAATGCCGAAAAAGGGTAGCAAAGCCAGGGGGATCAGTGAAGTCACAGGGATAGGGATTGGCTCGAAAATCCACCAGATGGCAGTCCATAAGGAAATTGCCGCAGTGATCTTTATCATCGAGGGTATGTCCCATATGGCAAGACTGCTATACAGCAGTATGCCGAGCAGCGGCCCTAACAGGCTAAACAGAATTCGCGTTGATAGAGTAAAAGAGGTGCTTGAAGGGGCTTCGAATGTCATGCGGGTATTCGTTATAATATGGGTTATGGAACAGTTTTGCTTGTCATACGAATGAGAATACCATGAAAGATACCTTTTTTTGGTATGATCTCGAGACTACCGGTCTTGATTCAATCCTCGACCGGGCAATTCAGTTTGCCGGGATACGGACTGACCTGAATCTCGAGCTTGTCGATGAGCCCGTGAATATTCTCTCTGCCTTGTCAGATGATATTCTGGTTGACCCTGAAGCTATTCTAACCACGGGTATCGACGTAGAAGCCTTACCGCATGACGGCCTCCTGGAAATCGATTTCTTAAATCAGATTATGGCTGAATTCATGCAGCCGCAGACCTGTGTAACGGGTTATAACAATTTAAATTTTGATGATGAATTTATCCGCCAGGCGCTGTATCGGAATTTATTTGAGCCTTATGCTCGTGAATGGCAAGGCGGGAATTCCCGTTGGGACGTGATTAACCTGATGCGAATGGCACACGCTTTGCGACCAGAAGGCTTTTCCTGGCCGAAAAAAGCCGATGGCACCACTAGTTTTAAACTTGAACACCTGGCGGCAGCTAATGAAATTAATCACGATCATGCCCACGATGCCTTGTCGGATGTCTATGCAACGATAGGTGTGACTAAGAAACTTCGCCAGGTCCAACCAAAGCTATGCGAGTTCTTTTTCAAGCTTCGACTTAAACCCTTTGTACTTGATCAGTTGTATCCCTTGAAAAAGCAGATGCTAATTCATATTGCAACCTTCTATCCTGCTTCCCGCGCACACATCGGTGTGTTGCTGCCTGTGGCAGCCCATCCAGTGAATCGTAATAGTATTATCTGTGTTGATTTGTTAGGTGAGCCTGAAGCTCTGTTAGGGCTTACCTCGGAACAGCTAAAACAACGGTTGTTTGCAGTCAAAGATGAGCATGACCATAGCATCAGACCAGCGTTGCAGACCCTGCAGATAAATCGCTGCCCGGCAATAGCCCCGATAGCAACGCTTCCGGCGGCTAAAGCGGACAGTCTGGGAATTGATTTAGCGTTATGCGCTGAACGGCAAAAGATATTGCAGAATTCGGCGGGCCTGGTTGAAACGATTACGGAAGTGTATGCCAGTCCTGCCGAAACCGATCCGATGGATCCTGAATTTATGTTGTATGGGGGTGAATTTTTCTCTGCTCAGGATGTTGGCAGAATGACCCAGGCCCGAAATCTCAGGTCCGATTGCTCTGAAATGTCAGGCAGTTTTGATGACGCAAGGTTGGATGAACTACTGTTTCGCTTTAAGGCGAGAAACTTCTGCAGTGAGCTCAATGACGAGGAGAAACTGAGATGGAGCCAGTTTAAGCAGGATCGATGGTTAACTCAAAACAGGATAGGAGACTATCAAAAGCGAACCGAACAAAGTTTTGCGGACTCCGAGCAAGATCCGGTCATTGCGAGCCTCATTCGACGACTGCAATGGCAGGCGGAACAGAGTGATATTGTGCTGCCGCAGTGAGCTGTGCACGAACAAATCCAATGCCCTAAGACTTGCTGATGAGCGCTAAAGCCGTTGAGTTCAGTTGCCGGTAATACTATTGATCGATATCGGTCTTAAGGCTGTAGTGAAGGCGGTTAAGGCCTGCAGCAGCAAATAGGCATCTTTCACTCCGGCCAGCTCACGAATGGAGTGCATGGCAAAGGTAGGCACACCTACATCAACCGCTTTGATACCGATTGTTTTTGCTGTGATTGGGCCGATTGTGCTGCCGCAGGCCAGGTCTGTTCTGGTAACAAATTGCTGGCTTGGGATATCTAATTTACGGCACAGTGATAAGAAATAAGCCATGGTCTCGCTTGAGGTGGCGTAGCGTTGATTAGAGTTTATCTTGATGACGGGACCTTGATTAAGGATTGGGCCGTGCTGGCTGTCGTGTTTGCCAGAGAAGTTGGGATGAATTCCGTGGGCGTTATCTGTTGAAATCAGCATCGATTTAGCTAGGGTTCTCAATCTGATCTCGGTATTTGGCATGATCCTCTCAAGAATATCCTTAAGAAAACTTCCTTCAGCACCTGCTGCTGAAGCACTACCGACTTCCTCATGATCATTACAGACGATCAGGCTGGAAACACGTGAGTCGGCCTGCTGTAAAGCTTCACAGGCAACGTAACAGGAAAGCAGGTTATCGAGCCTTGCACTAGCAATGAAATCCTCATCGTGGCCTATAATGGCGGGAGCCTGGGTGTCGTACAAGCATAGATCCCAGGAGAGCACCTGCTGGAGATTAATCTTGCCATGCTGTAATTCGATCTGATTCTCCAGCAGGGCAGTCAGTGGGCTACCTGACTGGTTAATAATAGGGGGTATATCCGTCTGGGGGTTGATGCTACGCTTCTTATTGGCTTCTCTGTCCAGGTGGATGGCCAAACTGGGTATCGTCGCTATGGGTCGTTTAAAATCGACCAGGCAATTGCTGATGGCCCCGCTTTCATCTTCAAGAGTGACCCGCCCGGCAATACTGAGATCTCTGTCAAACCAGGGATTCAACAGAGCGCCACCGTAAACTTCGACACCCAGTTGACCATAGGTGTGGTCGGATATGTCAGGAGACGGCTTTACTTTCAGACAAGGGCTATCGGTATGAGCGCCTATCATGCGTATGCCGGTTTCATCCAGGGGTTGTTTGCCAATAGTAAAGCCAATAATTGATGATTGATTTCGGGTAACAAAATAACTACCCGGCTTAAGGTCCCAGCTATCTTCCTCGTTTAGTCTGTTAAAGCCCTGTTCCCCCAGCCGGTTGGAGATTTGTTCTGTGGCATGAAAAGGCGTCGGTGAATCCTGGAGAAACTCTAAGAGGGCCTGGTTAAATTGTTTCTGTTCCATAGTCGAGAGGTACTTAATGCTTTGAGGAGAGATTGTAACAGTGATAAGAGGATTCCGGCATTGCTTGTTAAAATTTGCTTTTAGGGTCTAAGTCATCTTAAAATCAATGTGCGCCGATTTGATTATCAGCTTGCGGGCGCAATAACAAATTCGGCTAAAGCGCACTGACCCGCTTTAATGGCGGGTTTTTTTTTATCCTGAGAAAGACCTATGGAGTTTTCTTCTAAAATTTTACACGCTGACCGACGTTCAGAAATTGAGCATGGCTCGGTGCATAAACCGGTACATACATCAGTGGCCTACTGCTTCGATGAAGCACGACAACTGGCTAGGGTGTTTCAGGGAAAGGAAGCCGGTTATAGTTATGGTCGACAGGTAAACCCGACCGTTAATGCTTTGCAGGATAAAGTAACCTTGATGGAATCAGGGGTAGCTTCGGTTGCATTTGCGACCGGTATGAGTGCCATTGGAACGACCTTATTTTCTTTGCTGCGAGCAGGCGATCACGTGATCACATCGCAGTTTTTGTTTGGTAACACTAATAGTCTGTTTCAATCGTTTGCTGCCCATGGTATCGACGTTTCCTTTGTTGATGCAACTGACGTCAGGCATGTTGAAGCTGCGTTAAGGCCAGAAACAAAACTGGTATTTACTGAAACCATCGCAAACCCACGAACGCAGATCTCTGATTTGTATCGTATTGGTGAGTTGTGCGCAAAAAAGCAACTGGTTTATGTCGTTGACAATACCCTGACGTCGCCGTATTTATTCCAGGCTAAGAGTGCTGGTGCGAGCCTGGTGATCAATTCGCTGACTAAATATATCGGTGGCCATGCCAATGCATTAGGTGGGTGTGTCACAGAGACGGGTCAGTATGACTGGCAAGCATTCGCCAATATTTACGATAATTATCGAACCGGGGACGCCCGCTTATGGGGATTAAACCAGATCAAGAAAAAGGGGCTCAGGGATTTTGGTGCCACTTTGGGAGCTGAAGCGGCCCATCACTTATCCATTGGCTCTGATACCTTAGCACTGCGGATGGACCGAGCCTGTGCAAATGCAGCCGTACTAGCTGCTTTTTTTAAAGACCACCCACGGATTCAGAAGGTCCATTATCCAGGTTTAGCCGACCATCCGGACTACCAGAGGAGTCGCGAGTGGTTTCGTTATCCAGGTGCCATAATAAGTATCGAATTAGAGGATGGCCTTGATTGTTTCGACCTGATAGATTCTCTTAAATTAGTCATTTGCTCAAGCAATCTGGGAGATACGCGCACGTTGGCGATACCGGTGGCGCACTCAATATTTTACGAGGCGGGGGCCGCCAAAAGAAAAGAAATGGGTATTGTTGATTCATTGGTTCGTTTTTCTGTGGGAATTGAGGAAATCGAAGATTTGCTGGATGATTTTAAACAAGCTCTGGCCTAAGGATCATGGGCATGATTGAGCATTTTTATTTTTATGGAAAGGAGCATTGCTGATATGACTGAAGCCGTGATGATGACAGATTTACCGTTTCCGAATAAAAGGCAAGGCAAAGTACGCGATTTATACGATATCACTCTGCCAGATGGCGAAGAAGGTTTACTGATTATAGCCTCAGACAGAGTCAGTGTGTTTGATGTTGTTTTGCAAAATGGTATCCCAGGTAAGGGCATCATGCTGACAAAAATTTCTCAGTTTTGGTTTGATTTTTTTGATGGCCGTTATCGTCATCATTTGATTAGCACTGACGCAACAGAAATTCCCGGTTTGACACAAGCGCAGCAACAGATGCTGGCTGGACGTGTGATGATCTGCCGAAAAAGCAAGGTTGTGCCGGTAGAGTGTATTGTCCGGGGGTTCCTTACCGGTAGTGGTTATAAGGACTATCAGTCCACCGGTCAGGTGTGTGGGATAGACTTGCCTGCGGGTATGGTGAATAGTGATCGCATAGAGAATCCTATCTTCACTCCCTCTACTAAGGCTGACGAAGGGCATGATGAAAATATAAGCTACGAGGAAAGCTGCCAGATTGCAGGCAAGGAGCTGATGTCGCGAATACGTGACATTGCCATGTCAATCTACCTGGAGGGAAGAGAGTATGCTGCGGGCAGGGGTATTATCATCGCCGATACTAAGTTTGAATTTGGATTAGAAGGCGATAGTCTCGAGCCTGTGCTCATAGATGAAGTGCTGACGCCGGATAGTTCTCGATTCTGGCCTGCCGATGAGTGGCAACCCGGCCAGGAGCAGAATAGTTATGATAAGCAGTATGTGCGTAACTATACGCAAACCCTCGTCGATCAGGGGCTCTGGAACAAAGAGTATCCCGGGCCAGCTCTGCCGCAGGAAGTAGTTGATAATACCTTGTCGCGCTATGAACAGGCTTACAAATTGCTGATCGGTTAATCCGCGAAGCAGACGCCGGTTCCACCGAGTCCGCAATACCCATTAGGGACTTTAGCGAGATATTGCTGGTGATAGTGCTCAGCGTAGAAAAACGCGTCATCGACGCTCATCTCAGTGGTAATTGGCGGGTAGCCCTGGGCCAGTAATTTGGCTTGAAAGCGGCGCTGGCTTTCTATCGCTGACTGATAATGCTTCTCGCAAGTGGTATAGATGGCTGATCGGTACTGAGTGCCCATATCGTTGCCCTGCCTCATACCCTGGGTTGGATTATGGCCTTCCCAAAAAATGGTTAGTAACCTATCAAAGGTCACCTTTTCGGGGTCCCAGACGACCAGCACAGCTTCAGTATGGCCGGTCATACCTGAGCATACTTCTTCATAGGATGGGTTGTTGGTATGTCCACCGGCATAGCCAACGGCAGTCGTAAAAACACCACTGACCTGCCAGAATAACTTTTCTGCGCCCCAGAAGCAGCCCATGGCGAAAAGAGCCGACTGGTGATTTTCTGGAAAGGGTGGGCGTAGTGAATTACCATTGACGAAGTGACTCTGGGGAACTTCTACAGCAATATCTCGACCAGGTAGTGCCTCCTGGCTTGATGGCAGTTTTGCACTTGTTGTAAAAAAACCCATGGCTTTTACCCTTTTGTTGTCAATATAGATTGCTTGTTTGACTATGCTAAGCGAGATTAAGTTACCATGACAACCCTTAAAGGGAAGAGGGTTATATGTCTGAGTTCGATTTTCTGGTTGATAGACAGAGTAGCGATAGCAAGAAATGGGCGAAGTACCGAGCCCGGGAAATCATTCCCATGTGGGTCGCTGATATGGATTTTAGGTGTCCGCAGCCCGTCCTGGAGGCCATCCGCAGGAGAGTCGATCATGGTGTGTTCGGTTATACCGAGATACCGGCTAGCCTGATAGAGATCGTGGTGGCAAGGCTGGAATCGCGCTATCGCTGGATGGTCGAAGAATCCGATATTTTATTTTCTCCGGGTCTGGTCCCGGCCCTGAATCAAATATGTCGAGGGCTTGTCAAGCCCGGTGGCGCCGTTGTAACGGCTGTTCCTGTATACCGGCCATTTATCGATGCGCCGGGAAATATGAACAGGGATTTAATTACCCTCGAGATGAGTGAACAGGATAACTGGCGATTTCCCGTTGCCGAGTTGGCTCGTCAGGTGGCAGCACGGCCTGAGATCGACCTGCTGCTATTGTGTAATCCACTCAATCCCCTGGGGCGAATGCTGAGTGTGGGCGAAATGCAGGAAATCGTGGCAATATGCGATCGCTATGATGTTAAAATTTGCTCGGACGAAATTCATTGTGAGTTGGTGCTGGATGGTCGCCAGCATACGCCGATCGCGTCAATCAGTCAGCGCGCTGCAGACATCACCATTACGCTGATGGCAGCTTCCAAGACGTTTAATCTGGCAGGCCTCGGCTGCGCCGTTGCAATAGCTGAAAATGAATTGCTTAGAGAGCAATATCGTAAAGCCGGTGAGGGTATTATGGCTAATGTAAATACCTTTGGATATGTCGCGACAGAGGCCGCCTGGACTGATTGTGCCGATTGGCATGAAGCTCTGCTTGTATATCTTGCAGCTAATAGAGACTATGTTTATGATCGATGTCAGGAGATTAGGGGAATCCGCGTTAACCGGGTAGAGGCCACTTATCTGGCGTGGTTGAATATACAGGAATTAGATTTATCAGACCCTCTGGGTCATTTTGAAAAGGCGGGTGTGGGCCTGTCATCGGGTGATGAATTCTACGGTTTGGGATATATGAGGTTGAACTTTGGTTGCCCCAGATCCTTGCTCGAAGAAGGACTGAACCGGATTGAGAAGGCTTGCAACGGCTGATCGTAATGTTGAAAATAAACCGGCAATGATCTTTTCGTTCTATTTTTAGCAGATGAGGATATTGACAGGTTCGGCCTGCATTGATGCAATTGCGATCAATTGATTGGGAATATTTACAGGCCAGTAGACTGCTTTTAGCAGAGGATCACAACCAGCAAACTAATATTATTAGCATTTGAGAAGTTAGCATTTTAGAGAAAGGGAGCGCATATATGGGCGAATATTGTAGTGTTGAAAAAGAGGGCCGCTTAACCATTGTTACCATCCGGAGAGCGGAGGTAATGAACGCCTTACATCCTCCAGGTAATTTTGAATTGGCAGAAGTATTTGACGAGTTTTCTGCAGATCCGGAGCAGTGGGTGGCGATCATTACCGGTGACGGTGAAAGAGCTTTCAGTGCGGGTAATGATCTGAAATATCAAGCCGGTGGTGGAAAAATGGGCGGGCCGAGTACCGGATTCGCCGGGTTAACTTCTCGGTTTGATAATCCTAAGCCAGTCATTGCGGCGGTTAATGGGCTGGCCATGGGTGGAGGGTTTGAAATTGCTCTAGCGTGTGATTTGATTATTGCTTCAGCCAATGCCATATTTGCGCTGCCTGAACCCAGGGTTGGCTTGGCTGCATTGGCTGGAGGTATTCATCGCTTGCCAAGAGAGATCGGCATGAAACAGGCAATGGGTATGCTGCTGACGGGCCGTAGAGTCCCTGCCGATGAGGGCTTATCCTTGGGTTTTGTAAACGAAGTGGTACCCCAGGGTGAGGCTTTAGCAGCGGCTAAGAGATGGGCAGGGTTGATTCTTGAGTGCGCGCCTCTATCGGTTCGGGCAAGTAAAGAAGCGGCTATGCAAGGCATGTCGTCGGCATCGCTTGAGGATGCGATCAGGGGGGAATACGATCAGGTAAAAGCAATGCGGTCCAGTGAGGATTTTGTTGAAGGACCCAAAGCGTTTTCTGAAAAAAGAGCTCCGAACTGGAAAGGTTACTAAATCAAAAGGATTGGCGATTTCAAGATGATGTATTTATCAAAATTTCCAGGCTTTTCCATATTAATATTGTTACCCATGATGGGTTTGGCAAGTTCAGGAGGTGATAGCGAAAACCTAGGCTTGATCACAGCTCCCTTGAGCTTTCTGGCGTTGGCTATTTTTGTTATTGCTTACGCTCTGGTGATGGCTGAAGAATTCATTCACCTCAAGAAATCAAAACCGGTCGTGCTGGCGGCTGGGGTGATTTGGGCAATTGTGGCTGTATTAAGCATTGATTCAGGCCATGACCCCGAGCACCTAAGAGCCGTTCTGGAACATAACCTACTCGAGTATGGGGCACTGTTATTGTTCTTGCTCGTGGCTATGATGTACATCAATGCCATGACAGATCGGAATGTATTTGAAGTGCTCAGGGCTTGGTTGATTAACCGTTCCTTTGGGTATCGCAAGCTGTTTTGGATCACAGGTATTATCGCGTTTTTCCTTTCACCGGTTGCAGACAATCTGACGACATCGTTATTAATGGGCCAGTCTAGTATTATGTTGATAGAAGCTGGCATTGGATTATGAAAGAGCAACTTAAATTTGCCGTGCTGACTGTTTCGGATACCAGAACGATTGAAACCGATACATCAGGGCAGTTATTGTGTGAGTCGCTGCAGCAGGATGGTCATTTCCTGGTCGATCGTGCCATAGTCGCTGACGATATATATCTTCTCAGGGCTAAGGTTTCTGCGTGGATTGCTGACCCTGAGGTTCAGGTCATAGTATCGACCGGTGGTACCGGTTTTACCACTAGAGATTCGACCCCTGAGGCGCTAGAACCGTTGCTGGACACTAAGATCAGTGGCTTCGGTGAAATATTCCGGCAGTTATCCTATGAGGAGATCGGCAGCTCAACCATCCAATCCAGGGCATTCGCAGGGTTGTCAAATAACACCCTGGTTTTTTGCGTGCCTGGTTCGACCGGTGCCTGCCGAACGGCATGGAGTGGCCTTTTGAAAGATCAACTGGACAGTGAGCATAAACCCTGTAATTTTGCCGAGTTGCTGCAACGAGGTCACCACTGAATAACCCCAGAAACCAGGGATTAAAATGGCGCTTCTGCCTGTTGATGATGCTTTAAAGCTCCTCCTTGACCAAGTTAGTCCTTCAAAAGGAGAGCTTGAAGTAGGATTAAAAGCAGCCTTTGGTGCGACCCTCTCCCGAGATGTGTTTTCTGCTATCAATGTGCCGCCTATGGCTAACAGTGCCATGGATGGATACGCGATTCGTCATGAGGATCTAGCCGATCGATCATCTGTGCCAGTGTCGGACTTTATTCCTGCAGGTTCAGTAGGCAGGCCGCTGGTTTCGGGGTCAGCCGCAAGAATTTTTACCGGGGCTGCTTTACCCGTTGGCGCTGATACAGTGGTAATTCAGGAGAATGTCGTTGAAGCAGATGGGGAAATTGCAGTTCAGGTCCTCCCCTCTTTTGGCGACAATGTTCGTCCTGTAGGCCAGGATATCAGCAAAGGCGAACGGGTATTAAAAGCAGGTAGGCGGCTTCTTCCCCAGGATGTCAGTCTACTGGCAAGCATTGGTCTGTCACAGGTGAACATTGTCAAGCCGTTGACCGTCGCTATATTCAGCACAGGCGACGAATTAATTGATCCTCCGTTGCCGCTCCAGCCAGGGCAGATTTACAATTCAAATCGCTATGCCCTGACCGGATTGCTGCAGCAGATGGGTATGCAGGTGATCGATTTAGGCGTCGTTGCTGATACCGCCACTGCCACTGAAAAGGCGTTAATTAGAGCGGCGCAGGAGAGTGATTGTATTTTTAGCTCGGGCGGAGTTTCAGTGGGTGAACTCGACTTCGTTAAGGCGGCTGTAGAAAAGTTAGGTCGAATTGAGTTGTGGAAACTTGCCATCAAACCAGGGAAGCCACTTGCTTTCGGATCAGTTTCGGGGACGCCGTTTTTTGGCTTGCCAGGTAATCCAGTGTCCACCTTTGTCACTTTTCTTATATTGGCGAAACCCTTCTTGCTCGCATTACAGGGCCAGAGCGATGTTTTGCCAGAATATTTCTGGGGAACTGCTGATTTTGATTTTGGTGCAGGTTCCCGCCGGCAATATCTGCGTGTCAGGGCGCAGGCATCTGATGTGGGACATTTGCTGACACGCTTTGATAACCAGGGGTCTGGTGTTATGTCATCGGTTTCCTGGGCAAATGCCCTGGCCCAAGTAGAAATGGGTCAATCCGTAAGGCCAGGTGATAAACTGCGCTTTCTGAAGATTGATAATCAATGAATTCGGGAATGGTTTGGCCTGGGTAGAGGGAGTGATATGGGATTACTGATACTAAGTCTTGTGCTGGGTATCGTGCTGGCCTGTTTAATCTGGTTAAAAATAGGCAACCAGTTGCCTGTTTCAGGTAACCAAAAATGGCCTATGCCGATCAATCTGCTTATCTATTGCCTGCTCTGTGCTGGTGTTATCTTTATTCTGTCTTTTTTGTTGGCTTGAACTCCGTGAATCTCTCTATTGACATCAATACCGTGAAAGGATTTCTGGACCCTGAAGAAGGCCGTGCCTTGTATGATGCGGCGAATCAGGTTTTGGCGTTAGGCCCCTGCTTGGAGGTTGGTAGCTATTGCGGTAAGTCTACTGTCTACCTTGGCGCTGCTTGTCTGGAATCGGGTAGCACCCTGTTTGCAGTCGATCATCACCGTGGTTCAGAAGAACATCAGTTGGGCGAGGAATATCATGATCCAGATTTGTATGACGCCTCTATTGGCCGTATGGATTCCTTTAAGGCTTTTCGTAAGACTGTGCAGGAAGCCGGGTTGGAGGATGTGGTAGTTCCTGTTGTCGCCTCTTCCCGTGTTGCTGCCCGACATTGGGCGACTCCACTGAGCCTGGTTTTCATTGATGGTGGGCATAGTCGCGATGCGGCGTTAACTGACTACCGTAGTTGGTCAAGGCATATTGTTCCTGGAGGGTATTTGGCGATCCATGACATTTTTCCTGATCCCGAAGCGGGTGGACAGGCACCGTATGAAATTTACCAGTTAGCCATTGCGTCGGGTGCGTTCAGGGCGTTGCCAACCATTAAAACGCTCGGTTTACTGCAACGTCTTTAATTAACAAGTCACCTTAGGGCCCTCCTGCGGGCAACTTGGCTCTCTCCAGAGATACCGGCTTCTGATGGTTGGTAAAAATCTTGCAGCCGCCACTGACCTGGGCTATTGCATCTGCTGCCAGCAGGACGGCCCCAGCAGTCCAGGTGGTTCGCTCTTCTGGCCAGATTGCTTTATCTGGGTAGACGTATCCCGTCCAGTAGGAGCCGTCTTCCTTGCGGAACTGGTGAATCCAGCTGAATACTTCGACAGCTCGTTGGTACTGCTGTATAGATATCAAAGACATGACTAACTCGCACGTTTCCGCGACAGTCACCCAGGGCTCATCGTTAACGCATCGGCAACCGAGTTGATCAACTACAAATTCGTCCCATCTGGAATTGATTCTGTCTACAGCTGCCTTGCCTTGTATAACGCCGGTAAGCACAGGATAAAACCAGTCCATAGCAAATCGTTGTTTGCTTTCCCAGGTCTGGTCGAAGCAGTCGGTTCGTTCGGTCAGTGCTTTACCGAGAGCATTTTTCATGGATATCAGGTGTTCGGCAGGTTCGTTAAGGACTTCAGCAATGTTAATGGCACAGCCGAGACTTTTGTAGATTGAACAGCAGCCAGTAATGAGTGCATCTTCGCGAATGCCCTTATCGGAATCCAGAGCCCAGAAAATCTGTCCCTGTTCACCCTGTAAATCCAAGACAAAGGCCATAGCTTGGGATACCGTCGGCCATAATAATCTAAGAAAATCCTGATCTTTGGAAATTAAATAATGATGCCAGACTCCGGTGGCCACATAAGCAACGAAATTTGATTCGATCCGACTGGTATCCTCAGCTTTTCTCCCCCGATAGGACACGTACCATCCGCCCTGCTCAAGTTGCCGATGCTTTAACCAGTGATAAGCCAGTTCGGCTTGTTCCAATCTGCCGCCAATGGATAGCGCCATCGCAGCCTCGACATGATCCCAGGGGTCGGTAGTGCCATTTTCAAACCAGGCAATGTCACCATCAGCCGATTGAACTGAGGCAATGTAGTCAATCGTTTTTTTGAAGTAAGCCGCGGGATAAAATCCCTTGGCAACATAAACATTAGTCAAGCGTGACTCCCTTAAGGTTGGGTCTCTGAATGCACAAAATACATGACGACACTCTTACCTATAATGGGATTGAGTAAACGCTCAGCCAGACGTGTGATCCATGGCTTCTTCATCAGATCCCAGACCAGGAAGCGATGGTATTGCCGTGTGATCCAGTTTTCTGCATCGGGATTGGCTTCCTGCCAGAACAAGCATTTCAACCACCAGTATGGAACATGCAAGGCGTGAGCATGGTGTTTGTCATATTTGTGGAAACCCAGAGCTTCAATGCTAACCTGCAGCTTTCGAGCATTGAATATTCTCACATGGCCACCTTCTACTTCATGATAAGCCTTGCTGAGCATCCAACAGATCCATTCCGGAAAGTATCTTGGCACACTTATACCCAAAATACCTCCAGGCTTTAGAACCCGTTTGATTTCATTTAATACTGAGGGATAATCATGAATATGTTCGAGTACCTCAGAGCAGATCACTTTATCGAATTGCTGGTCGGCAAAGGGTAATTCCTGACCTCTTCCAGAAATAAAGCAGAGATTCTTGTCAGTTTGTTCTGGCTGGTGGAAATCTGTATATCTTTGCCGCGCCGTATTGAGGTCCCGAAGAGACAGATCCAGGCCTATGGTTGAACCCTTTTTAAGAAGGTAAGCAGTGATGCTGTGCCGTCCTTCACCGCAGCCTACGTCGAGAAGCTGGTCACCATCGGCCAGTGCGAGGCGGGTAAAATCGATCGTTTCAAGTGACATGGGTTCGGTCTCCTGGAATCGTTTTATACAGTTGCGCCAAGGCGCTTGCAGCACGGGCCCAGCTGAATTGTTCCTGTATGCGCCGTCGCGCCATCAGGCCTAACGATGCCCGCTTCTCGGGTGAGTTAAGTAGATCGATAATAGCAGTTGCGATAGCTTCTTTGTTTCTGGTTGGAACGATGACGCCGCAATCACCAACAACCTCTGGTAAGGCCCCACCATCGGTTGAGATAACGGGCAATCCACAGGCCATCGCTTCGGCGGCGGGTAACCCAAATCCCTCATATATAGAAGGGACAACCACAATAGTGGCCTCGGCATAAAGGCGTACCATGTGGTCTGTTGTAATCTGGCTATGGATGTGAATATGGTCGTCTAGTTTGAGATTCTTGATAAGTTGGTTTGATTCTCCATCTGGCTTTAAGCTGCCTATTAAGCAAAGTTCTATTTCCGGAAACGAGGTTTTGGTAATGGCGATCGCTTCAAGGAGGTAGTTTATACCCTTTAAAGGTGCATCAGCGCTTGCTGTAGTCATGATAGTAAAAGGTTTACGTTCGACCCCGTCTAGCGGTCTGAATAACGCGGTATCGATACCATTATGTACGATATCAATTGCTTCCCTGGCAACGCCAAATGCAGCCGCAATGTCCTGCTGTGCTGCCCTGGAAACGGTGACAAGGTGTTTAAGCTGGGGCACCACTTTCTTTTGCATGCGTAGAAAAGAATGCCATCTTTTTATCAGTAGCCGCATACCCCAGGTGTTGGTTTGCGATAAAGCGATTGCCAGGTCGCTGGTAATGGGATGGTGAATAGTCGTTAGCACCGGGTAGCCCATTTTCTGCAGTTTTAGTACGCCATAACAAAGACTTTGGTTATCGTGAATAATGTCGTAGTCGGGCTGGTTGATTTTAAAGTGACGCACAAGCCGACGGCCGAAAGTATAAGGCTCAGGAAACCCCCCGGTAAAAGTGCTGAAATATTCAAAGCTGTCCGTGAAAGATAAAAGCATCCTGAACCGGAAAGCAGAAATATGGTCTTCCTGAGCATAAAGGTCCAGGCTGGGCAGGGTAATTAATTTTACGCGGGGGTCGAGGTCTGGATAGGGCGGGCCTGAAATCACGTCCACACTATGACCAGCCTCAACCAGCGCCTCACTGAGATAGCGCATATAGATGCCTTGCCCGCCACTATAGGGATTGCTGCGATAGCCCAGCAGGCAGATTTTCAGCGGTTTGATGGTATGCATGTTGCGAAATTGCTCTGAGTTTGTTGCCTTGCGGTTTGTTGTGGTGGATGCGGGGCCTTGCCAGGTTTTACTGCTTACAATGTCATCTATCCACAAAAGAAAGCTATATTACCGATTTAGGATTGAAATGAGAATGATCATTGTTGCATCATTGTCTGGCCCAATCGCAATAATTGAAATACCCGAATTGACCTGTTAAATTATGAATATTTCTAATGATAAATCAATTTATCATGATTTTTATTCAAGGAATACTCGGTGATAGAATTACGACATCTAAAGACGCTTCAAGCACTGCGTGAAACGGGTAGTTTAGTTGAGGCTGCTGACCGGATGTACTTGACTCAATCTGCTCTTTCCCACCAGATAAAAGATTTGGAGGATAGGCTTGAATGTACTTTATTTGTGCGCAAAACCAGGCCCACCCGCTTTACCAGCGCCGGTCGACGCCTGTTGGAACTGGCTGATGAAGCTATACCGCTGTTCAAGACAGCTGAACGGGATATCTCCCGGTTTTCCGGTGGTGAAGCCGGACGACTGCATATATGCATAGAGTGCCACAGCTGTTTTCAATGGCTGGTTCCGTGTATTAACAGCTATCGTGCGAACTGGCCAGAAGTTGAATTAGACCTGACCGCTGGGTTTAATTTTACGCCGTTCCCGCCTTTGGCACGAGGAGACATTGATTTGGTCATCACTTCTGACCCAATCGACATTCCCGGTATTCATTATGTGCCGCTGTTTCATTACGAGGCTATGTTAGCGCTAGGGAAAAGTCATCGGTTAGCAAAGCAGGTGTTTGTTTCACCCGATGAAATCGTCAATGAAACACTGATTACCTATCCCATCGACCGTAACCGTCTGGATATCTTTACGCGTTTCCTTGATCCCTTTGATCTGGAGCCGGCCCATACCCGTACGGCTGAACTGACCACCATGATGGTGCAACTGGTTGCCAGTGGCAGGGGCGTTGCCTGTTTGCCGAATTGGGCATTGACGGAGTATTTGGATGCGGATGTGGTTACAGCTTGTAAGCTCGGTCCAGAGGGCCTCTGGTGTACCCTTTATGCCGCAATTCGTGAAGATCAGTTGGATACCCCTTTTATGGAAGATTTTCTGACTACAGCGGTCACCAGTAGTTTTGAGTATTTAAGTGGCATTGGCAGAGTCGACTAAAGTGGGATAAGTCGCGGTCTGCAACCCTGGAATCTCTAACCATTGAGCCAATACCAGAAAAAACCCCTGGATACTTTCATACCCAGGGGCTCTGTCTTTTCTTACGGGAGCATGCTCCGAGCTATAGTAACTCGGAGGCTCCCTTTATAGACTGGCTATTGATGGGATCACCTCCTTTACATTCAGGGTGTTGAAAGGAGCGCCTCAGGTTCCCCCTGGTCAGAACTTGTCGGCGACAAGAAATCGATAGGGTTAATTTAAGGTTGAATGGGACCGCTGTCAAAGTGTTTTTGTGGGACTCAGGGTATCAGCGTCTGGGTTGCCCAGCCGGCATCGCTTTTGGTATGAAGTTCCCTAATATGGGGTTCCTCACTCTGGCTGAGTTGCAGGGTTTCAACCTCTTTAATATCAACATTGAAGGCGCCTGCTGATGGGGGCATAAAGAAGCCCTCTGGTGGTATTTGTGTGCTGAGTTGTTTCAGCCCATCAGTTAACTTTTGCCGTGATGCAATGGGTTGGCTCTGTGCCTGGATGGTGTCATAGAAGTGGTCCAAGAGTTTGCTTTTGTTGGGGCGCCGCTGCCAATCCTGTTCGAGGTTAGTTTGACCGAGATCGGAGCAGATTCCAGACAGGCGATACTGTATCTGGATGCTCGGGTACCACAGGAGGATCTGGCAATGCGGATTGTCTTCCAGTATTTTCCATTTTGGGCTGGTTTTATTGGTAAATAAGGTAATGCCGCCAGCTGAAACTGATCGCAGCACCAGTGTTCTGATACTGGGGAATCCTTTGTTATCGGCCAGGGCAAAGTAGCATACATTGTGATTTGGGTCGGATAGTGCCCTTGCTCTTTCCAGATCATTTTCTAACTGCGATATTATCGTCATGTTCTGCTCATTGCTGATAGTCAGATTCAGAATTAAATCGCTGATCGGCGATTGTTTCGTTGTTGCACGTCAGGGTCAGTTGGGTATGCGTTGGTTTGATTAGGCAGATTCCCTCGACCCACTCATGCCATTCATAACCTGTTTGCAGTGAAGTTGCCAGTTTAAGGTAGTTTGCCTGTGCCGCTTTGGTCCTGATGATGCCGTTTACTTTCAATTCAACCTGGCCCTGACCAGAATAGCCAATGCTGATGGTTGAGTCATGGTACTTGCTAGTTAATATAGGCATTACGTGGACAGGGCCTTGCGATATTTAATTTCTCGTTGAGTAGACAGCAGATGATGAATGAGGGCACCAGTTGTTGTATGATTTGCGTCATCAATATACAGGGTGTTCAGCATGAGTCAAATATCTGAGGCAAAGGCATCAGTTGAGGAAATTTTAAACGGTCTGCGCCGGCTTGGGCCTAATCGGGTTGTGGCTCTGTCAACCCATAAGACCAAGGAATTAATCGCTGAGATCGAAGCCCAGGCTGAAAATGTTGCTAAGCAGCTGGATGCCATGGAATGAAGTTAACCACTGAACTGAAGGTATGTTAAAGACGAGTTAACATAATTTTTTGTTCAGTACGCTTAGAGGCTTTACTGAATATGTTGCAGATCAACCCTGTGGCAGGCGCAATCGGTGCTGAAATATCCGGTATTGATTTATCAGCAGAAATATCAGACAGGGAGTTCTCCGAACTTCAACGTTTGCTTCTCCAGTATGAGGTTATTTTTTTTCGAGACCAGCCTTTTCCACCTGAGGCCCATGCCAGGTTTGCTCGGTTGTTCGGTGAGCCTCAATGTCACGAGGCTTATCCTCACATCAGCGGCCTACCCGAGCTGACCATTCTTGAAAACGATAGAGAGCATCCCTCAAAAATTGAAATGTGGCATACGGATATGACCTTCAGGCGCTGTCCGCCACTGGGTTCGATATTGCATGGGGTCATTATTCCGGAGCGCGGTGGCGATACACTTTTCGCCAGCATGTCCGCTGCTTATGATAATTTATCGGATAGCATGCAATCATTTCTGTCCGGGCTAACTGCAATGCACGATTTCAGCTATGGGTTTAGGGAGTCTCTGGAGGAACCAGGCGGAAGAGAGCGTCTTGCGCAGATGGTGGTGGATAACCCGCCCGTTGAGCATCCGGTCATTCGAACTCATCCAGTAAGCGGTAAAAAGTCCGTGTTCGTGAATGCTTTGTTTACTGTCAGAATATGCGGTATGAAAGCGAAGGAAAGCGACGCTTTGCTGCAGTTCTTGTATGAACACGCAGTATTACCGGAACACACCTGCCGATTTAACTGGCGACCTGACTCTATCGCGTTCTGGGATAACAGAATCACCCAGCACAAACCTGTTAACGATTATTGGCCCCAGCATCGAAAGATGCAGCGTATTACTATCGATGATGGCAACCGGCCTGCATAGGTTAGATACCGCAGGTTGGATTTAGGGGGTCTGGTCGCTCGGCCATTGTCAAACAGCCGGGTTGCTACTCAGCAGCGTTTTGAGGGAGCGAATGAAGCTTTGTGGCTTATCCAGGAAGACATGATGGCGCGCACCCGAAATCACCTGTAAGTACTTGCCTGGCCTGAGTGACTGCAGCGTTTCCAGGTTAGTGGTGTTGATACCGGTGAAGAAGTGACTGTCCTCACCGATGACGAATCCCTTGGTTCCCATGAAAGCCTGTACCATTTTTAACCCGTTCGGAAGGTTAGGGCTTGCCTTTAATTTTGCAAATAATTTCCGGTCCAGTTTAAATGTATAGCCCTTTTGTGTTTCTTTCAGGGAATGCCTGGAAATGTGGTCAATAATATAAGCATTTTCGCAGGGTTGTGGTGGCTTGAGACGAAAACGCCGCTGTCCTTCGCTGATAGTCTTGTAAATCCGTTCCTGGGTCGCTCTCGACCTCCTGGGTGACCGGATCGGTTTTTCTACTGCTTTAGCGCTTCTGGCCCGTCCATTCACGACGCTATCAACCAGTACCATGGTTTGGATTAGCCCTGGATATAAAAAAGTAGTGCTTCGAGCCATGACACCGCCGAAACTGTGCGCGACCAGGCTAACGTCATCCCATCCCTCCGCGGCGATAACGGCGGCTATTTCTTCAGCAAAAATTTCCGTGCTGTAGAGCTTGCGATGATCACTGTCGCCGGAACCACTTAAGTCTATTGCTGCGATGCTGTAGTCAGTTGCCAGGCCTGGTGCGATGAAATCCCACCAGTGAGCGTGCGCGGCATGGCCATGAACAAACAGCAGGCCGGGTTTGCCCGGATTAAACCAGCTAAGGTAGTGTATTTTTGCACCGCTTACATCAATAAAATGTGCTGAGGGCTGGTGATTCAGGCTTTCTTTAAACCACGTCGGTGTCATGGGTGCTACCAATATTGAATCGCGTTAGTATAGGGCAGTCATTCAAAGATTATCAGAGTCGATCGCATTATGAATCATTGGAACAATCGAACAGCCCTGATTGCTATTTTGGTCGCATTCACTGCAGGCCTGTTAGGTTCGTTAAGTTTGCGCTCCACAGAGGCAGATGCAACGGCCAAGGTTACTCAAACAGCCAGGAGCGTTATAAAATGGCGAACGCCAGTCGCGTTTGGCACCAATTTACCCGCCTTGGGTGACAATATACTTCAGATATCAGAGCGTTTACGGCTTGCAACGGCGGGTAGAATTCAACTGGAAATATATGAACCGGGAACGCTGGTGCCAGCCTTTAGTATTACCGAAAGTGTCAAAGACGGTAAACTGGAAGCGGGTTATACCTGGCTTGGATATGATCAGGGCAGAATACCGGCAACGCCGCTTATTGCCGCAGTGCCATTTGGTATGGAACCCTGGGAGTATACTGCCTGGTACTATGAGGCAGGAGGTCAACAATTAGCCGAAAACCTCTATCGATCCCATAATATTCATCCCATATTGTGTGGAATTATAGGCCCTGAAACAGCCGGCTGGTTTAGATTTCCAATTACAGATTTAAGCCAGTTTGACGGCCTTAAGATTCGTTTTGCCGGTTTGGGAGGCCGGGTTCTTCAGCAATTGGGGGCCTCAGTAACGCTTATTCCATCGGGTGAAATTTTTCAGGCTCTGGAGAAGGGCGCCATAGATGCTACTGAGTTTTCACTTCCCAATGTCGATCAATTACTGGGCTTTGATAAGGTGGCAAAATATAATTACTTTCCTGGTTGGCACCAGACATTTACAGCGTCACATTTCGTCGTCAACCTGGACAGATGGAATGCCCTGTCTGCTTCTGACCAGACCTTGCTTGAAATGGCCTGTACCAGTGGGGTAATCAGGAATTTAGCTCGTGGAGAATCGTTGCAGGGTCGAGTCATCACTGGTTTCGCTGATAAGGGGGTAACGCCGATAAAATTTGACCTGGAACTGCTGAGAGAACTACAGACAATCTCGACAGCGGTATTGCAGGAAGAGGCAGAAAAGGATGCTGATTTTGCTGAAATATGGGCTTCACAGAAAGCCTTTATGGCAGACTATCGAAACTGGAAGGAACTCGCCTATTTGCCCCGGGATTTTGAGTAGATGATGCAGGCTCAATCAAAGCCATCGTATCCTGAAACGCGATTTTCAAGGTTCGTCGAGGCGGCTCTTGTCAGTTTAGGGGTATGGACAGGCGTTATTTGGTTGTTATTGTTGTTGGTCATTATGATAAATGTTATCGCTAGATATTGGTTCGCCCAAGGCTTTATCGAACTCGAAGAATTGCAATGGCACCTTTATTCCGGCGGGTTTCTGATTGGGCTGACTTACGCCTTTGTCCTCGATGCTCATGTCAGGGTAGATGTGTTGCGCCAGAGATGGTCTGCGGTGACGCAAGCGTGGGTTGAACTTTACGGTATCATGGTATTGTTGCTGCCCTTTCTGGTGCTGGTAATCTATGCTTCAGTGCCTCTGGTACAGTATTCGTTCAGCACGGCTGAAATATCAGAAGCGCCCGGCGGGTTACCCTTTCGCTGGTTAATCAAGGGGTTGCTGCCGGTTAGTTTTGTATTGCTTGTGCTCGCCGCTTTAGCCCGATTAGCTAGAGTCTCCAGCTTCCTGTTTAACTGGCCTGAAAAGGTGCAATCCTGATGTCGGCTGGGGATTGGTTAAGCTTGATGATGTTTTTATCCTTTATCGTGCTGATATTTTCAGGATTCCCGGTTGCCTGGGTCCTGGGAGGGTTAGCAGTATTGTTTACTGCTATCGGTATTGTGGCTCAGATTGATTTTAAACTCGATGTTGCTATTAACTGGGATTATTCCACCCTGGTAGCAGATCGAATATGGGATGTCATGAATAATTGGGTGTTGGTTGCGCTGCCAATGTTCATCTTCATGGGGATCATGTTGGACAGGTCTGGTTTGGCAAAACGGCTGCTGGATAATTTATCGAGCGTTTTTAACTCGATCCCAGGAGGCTTGGCCTTGTCTGTAGCCTTAATTGGCGTACTACTTGCCGCCTCCACCGGTATCATCGGTGCATCGGTTGTTTTGTTAGGCTTACTCGGTATCCCGCCTATGCTTGCCCAGCGTTACCAGCCTGAACTAGCTGCGGGTACGGTGTGTGCGGTGGGTACCCTGGGCATCTTGATCCCTCCTAGCATTATGTTGGTATTAATGGCTGACCGGCTTGCTTTACCCGTGGGTGATCTGTTCCTGGGAGCCCTTTTCCCGGGTTTGTTACTGGGAGCCATGTTTGTCATTTATATTGTCGGGCTGGCCTATATGAGACCAGAACTCGCACCCCCTGCGGATAAGTTAGAGAGTCTTTCAGCGGGGTTAATAATCAAGGTGCTGGTTTCAATTGTTCCCCCTGTGCTGTTGATTCTAGCGGTTCTCGGATCAATTTTTTTTGGTGTGGCGACGCCTACTGAAGCCGCGGGTGTCGGTGCTTTTGGTGCGATGTTGCTGGCCTGGCTACAGGGTCAGCTGAATACCACTGTGCTGCGTGAAGTGGTCATTGAAACGACTAAAACCACCGGCTTTATTTTTGCAATTTTTATCGGTGCAACGGCGTTTTCGCTGGTCCTCAGGGGACTGGGTGGCGACGAATTGATAGCCGATGCTTTGCTAGGTCTGCCTTTCGAAGCTCATGGTATTATTATTGTTATTCTACTGGTGACCTTTTTACTCGGATTCTTCCTTGATTGGATTGAGATAACGCTGATTGTCCTGCCCTTGGTTAGTCCAGTAGTGGCTGACCTGGGTTTTAACCTGATCTGGTTTACGGTGTTATTTGCAGTCTGTTTGCAGACTGCCTTTCTAACCCCGCCTGTTGGTTTCGCCATTTTTTACTTAAAAGGTGTGGCACCTCCTGAGATATCTGTTGCTACCATCTATCGGGGTGTGGTGCCTTTTATTGTTTTGCAATTGATTGGTTTGGTAGTCATCTATGTCTGGTCAGATCTGGTGCTCTGGTTACCGGCTCAAGCCTACTGATTTCTAGAGGTCAGCTAAGGGTGCTTATTGATCCGGGCTTAATCTCAGGACCATTTTATCTGCTTCAATACTATCTCTTATCAAGTGAATTCTGACGGCCTCGCAGCAGACTTAAGCATAGGTTCACTAGTATCCAAAGGTGATGCCCAGGCCCTTAAGAGGTTTGCGGAGCGTTTGCACCTGGCCAGGGTTGAAGATTATCAGCGGGTAGTTGAGTGGTGAACTGCTCTTCTTTGAAAACCTTAAAACCTTTTAACTGATAATTCTGCAGCGCTCTGGGATGATCCAGGGTACAGGTATGTAGCCAAACGCGATTGCCACCAAGAATAAACGCTCTGTGGATGGCGTCATCTAAGAATTTACCCCCTAAACCTCGGCCAATAAAATACGGTAATAAACCGAAGTAGGAGATCTCTACGGATTTGGAGGGTTGCAGAGCAAGTTCAAAGTAGCCGATAGGGTCTGCCTGCTGATAAGCAACCCAGACTTCGACTTCAGGTGCTTGCAAGTAGTTTTTCCAGTCGCTGTGAGACCAGTTAAGGCGATCAATCCAATACCATTGGCTTCCCACCGCGGTATAGAGATAGCGATTGAATTCCGGGGTTAATTCAGTTTGCCTGGCAAGACTATATGGCCGGTCATCCATCTCCTGTATTTTGTGGCTTTCAAATAATTCCAGGTGCCAGACCCTGATTTCCCGGGAAATCATCTGTATCGGTTTTTAATCGTCATAGCCCTGTGACCCAGCCACCCGCGAACGGGAAAATTTGCCCGACAAAAAAGTCGCTGTGGTCTGAGGCCAGGAATAGCGCTAATTCTGCCTGCTCTTCGGGCTTTGCGACTCTGCCAATGGGTACATTTCTTTTTAGGTGGGTTTGAAAGCGTTCGCTGTTCACCAATTCTTCAGGGTAATAGACGGGATTGCTGACATAGTTCTGTGCGATTGCATTGATCTGTACATTCTCGGGTGCGTATTCAAGGCCACAGGCGCGAATAAAAGCATTTTGTGCACCTCTGGCTGCACAGTAGGCCGTCGATCCTGGAATGCCGCGTAATGGCGCCGCACTGGTAATGGCGATGATCTTGCCGTGACCTCTAGCTGCCATGATTGGTGCAAAGTGCCTTATCAGCACCATGAGGGGATGTACCATAGAGTCAAAAAGAGCCTGCCAGTCTGCATCAAGTATGTTGCTTACAGGTGAGTTGCATGGATCATGGGCGAGATTAGCGATGAGAATATCGATATCACTACAATCAGCAGCATAGTCTTCAAGACTGCCTTGCCCCGGAACTGGTCCTTGCTTGCAAATCAGGTGTGCGCCTTCTGCTTGGAACAGGTCAGTGATTGCCGGCCCCATATAGTCCTGACTTTGGGTGATGAGAATCTTCTTTTTATCCAGTCTACTCATTTCAATTCACGGTGACTGCAAATTCCTGCAGCAGTTCAAGTGGGACGATTTCAAGGGCATTAATGTGAGTGCTGTTCAGAAAAATACGTGGCGCTGCTCCGTCCTGGTAGGCCTGAAGCCAGCGGGCTGCGCACAAACACCAGCGATCACCTGACTTTAGACCCTGGAAAGTCCCACCGGGTTGGGGTGTAGATAAGTCATTGCCAACGGATTTGGAGAATGCCAAAAACTGGTCATTTACTTCAACGCAAATAGTATGAGAACCAACATCTTGCTCACAGGTGTTGCAGCAGCCATCTCTGAAGAAACCGGTTAGCGGATCCAGGCTGCAGGGGAGCAGTTCATCACCAAATACATTAACGGAGTCGTCGAGAGTTATTTGCTTTGACATAGTTATAATCCAGGTTAGGCAAAGTTTAGCTGATGTCAGGCTGAACCGGCTTAAGGTTGTCCCAATGTGTGAATTCTCTGCTGCCATTTACTCTGAACTGTCGCCGTTGCAACCTGGGATAATCGCAGATATCGATGTCGCTGCGACTGCCTCCCATTAGATAGACGAGGTCTTCGCTGTTGGGGTTAAACATCGAATGGGCCTGGGAATTTTTGCTGAAACCCATAAAATCGCCCTTGGATATATGGAATTGCGCACCCCCGATTGTGGCAACTCCTTTACCGGACAGAATATAGATGAATTCTTCATCCTGCTGATGGCGGTGAAATTCGGTGGACTCCCTACCTTGGTTAACTCGAACCATATGAACGCCAAAGCTGTTGATGCCGGTGGCATCACTGAGTGATCGGGTCATTCGTATGGCATTATCATTGTGTTGATGGATATGTTCTTTTTCAGCTAACTGTTCTATCTCTTTTGCGGTTAAAAGAGGTTTGCTAGCGGTCATGGCGTTTATTTACTTTTTGCGGCGAGCGGGATTTTCTATGGGGTGCTTTCAGTGGTGCCAGTAACTGATCTGGCGGATATTGGAAAGACAGAGACTCTCCCAGCAGTTCCTCAATGCTTGGCATCATAAATGCATCGCTTTCACACACCAGACTTATCGATATTCCAGTTGCTCCTGCTCTTCCGGTTCGACCAATTCTATGGACATAATCTTCCGGATCTTCTGGTAGATTAAAATTCACGACATGACTGATATTATCTACATGGATGCCACGTCCAGCGACGTCAGTTGCTACAAGAACCTGTATTTTACCTTCTTTGAAATCACTTAAGGTTTTGATGCGCTTGCGTTGAGGCACTTCCCCGGTTAGCAACCCTGTGCTGTATCCACGCCGGTACAGGCGATCTTCAAGCCGACGAGTGTCATCTCTACGATTAACGAAAACAATCAGTTTACTATCCGGATTTTCTGATATCAGATTACCCAGGACATTAAGTTTTTCCTCTTGGGTAGTGAAGTAAATTATCTGTTCGACGGAGTCGACAGCTAGCTTTTCTGGTTCTATGGTGACATTGACTGGTTTCATGGTCCATTGGCTGGCCAGTCTTTTGATATCTTCGCTAAGGGTTGCGCTGTAAAGCTGGGTCTGCCTTTTGTCCTTTTTTGGAGTGCGCTGTACGATAGCTTTAACATCCGGGATAAAGCCCATGTTGAGCATTCGGTCGGCTTCATCAATGACTAGCATTTCTACCTTGGATAAGTCGATGATGCTAGAACGACAGAAATCTAAAAGCCGCCCGGGTGTGGCAACGATGATTTCTACGGGACCCGCCAGCTGAGTTTTCTGCTTTTCGTAATCAATTCCACCGACCACTGACATCACCTTGATATCGGTATACTGCGTCAGTAATACGGCATCCTGTGTGATTTGCATGACCAACTCGCGGGTGGGAGCTATTATCAGGGCAAATGGAGTGCCAGCCTTGCGATGGTTGTACTCTGGGTTTTCGAGATGATAGGTGATTATCGAGATCAGGAATGCGGCAGTTTTACCCGTTCCTGTTTGAGCCTGCGCAATGACATCCTCTCCATCCAGGCTATGTGGCAGCACCTCTTTTTGCACTGGTGTACACTGGGAAAACTCGAGTGAAATAATAGCTTGGTTTAAAGGGTCTGGTAGATCCAGATCAGCGAAGTCTTGTCCCAAGGGTTGCCGGGCGACTGGCTTTGACTGCGGCACAGGTGCTTTCGGTTTATTTTTTTTCGCTTTTGGTTTTTGATCGCGGGGACTCATCTGACTTGCTGGTGCAGAAGTCTTGGCTTTCTTTTGCGACGATGGGGTTAGCCATTTTTTAATTAGATTCATAATTTAGTTATTTAACCTACTGAGAACATACTGGGTACAAGCTCTTTGGGAGCCTTAGTGTTGCGATCTGGCCAGGGCAAGTTGCAAGCAGCAAACCAGAACATCCAGAGCCTTTTCGAGGTCGATCATATCAGGAAAGGTCGGCGCTATCCGGATGTTTTTGTCTTCAGGGTCTGTTCGCAACGGATAAGTGGCCCCTGCAGGGGTCAATTTCACACCTGCCTGGGCTGCCAGGGAGATTGTCTCCCGGGCCAATCCGGGATGGGTGTCGACGGATACAAAGTAGCCTCCATTAGGTTGCGTCCAACTAATGACATTCAGGCCTGCCAATTGAGATAGTTTCTGCTCTACCAGGGCGAATTTAGGGGCGATAATTTCGCGATGTTTAGCCATGTGGTTTTGCAGAGAGCCCGGACCTTCAAAAAACCGAACATGTCGCAATTGATTGACTT
>JABIZD010000013.1 GCA_018666555.1 Gammaproteobacteria bacterium | reverse complement strand
CAGACTGATGAGGTGGAATATATTGTCAATGACTGTAATGCCAGAATTTTTGTCACCTCTAAAGACCGTCAGGGTGTTGTAGAAAGCTTACTGGGTAAATTACCTGTCCTGGACAGGGCTTATATGCTTGATGGCGTCATCGCTGGTTTTGATTCTTTGGAGGAAGCGTTAGAGGAACAACCAATAACGCCCATTAGTGATGAGAGTATCGGAACTTCAATGCTGTATTCGTCGGGCACTACAGGGCGCCCAAAAGGTGTTTTACGGGAGCTACCGGAAGGTCTCTGGGGCGAAGATGACCCCTCGGAGATGTTCAGGTTGCTGTATGGGGCTGCCGATGACAGTACCTATCTGAGCCCGGCACCACTGTATCATGCTGCGCCGTTGAACTTCACGCTTGCGTTTATGCTGGGTGGCATGACTTGCGTGATTATGGAACATTTTGAGGCAGAGCAGGCGCTCAAGACGATTGAGCAATATAAAGTTTCCCATAGCCAGTGGGTGCCAACCATGTTTGTGCGTATGTTGAAACTAGACCCATCAGTTCGGTTGAAGTATGACTGTTCCAGCCTGACCTGTGCCATACATGCTGCAGCACCTTGCCCGGTGCCCGTTAAGGAGCAGATGATTGATTGGTGGGGACCGATCATATTTGAGTATTATGCCGGCTCGGAAGGCAATGGTTTTGTCGCCATCACCTCCCAAGAATGGCTTGCCCATAAAGGTTCGGTAGGCCGAGGTTTAACGGCTGTTATGCACATCTGCGATGATGATGGTAATGAGTTGCCGGCAGGGGAGTCGGGTACTATCTTCTTTGAGGGCGGTGGAGAGTTTGAGTACTATAATGATGCCGAAAAGACCGCTGAATCGCGCCATGAGAAAGGCTGGTCAACGTTGGGAGATGTTGGCTATATGGATGAAGAAGGTTATTTGTATTTAACCGACCGGAAGAGTTTTATGATTATTTCTGGTGGCGTTAATATCTACCCTCAGGAAACTGAAAACCTGCTGGTTACCCATCCAAAGGTGATGGATGTAGCCGTATTTGGGATTCCTAATGAGGATTTTGGTGAAGAGGTAAAAGCGGTTGTTCAGCCCATTGACTGGGATAGTGCCGGTGAAGCGCTGGCAGCAGAATTAATCGAGTTTTGTCGTGATAACCTTTCCCACTTGAAGTGCCCGAAAAGTATCGACTTTGAGCGAGAATTACCGCGTCATCCAACAGGCAAACTCTATAAACGCCTGTTGAAAGATCGATACTGGGCAGAACATAAGTCCGGCTGATGCTCTAGCCATCAACGAATTTTAACTCTCTTTGGGGTACTCGGTTATCGTTTGAGTAAATTAGCCGGAGCGTACTGGTCAGTCATCGGCTTAACGGATTGATCCCAGTCTGAAGTCGTCGACATATACCTTGGGTAGTCCTCTATATTGATGTAATAGGGAGCCAATCGGTTTGCCAGTCGCCTGGCACGGCTCATCAGAACCTTCTTGGATGGCAACGGTTGCGGTCCAGCGATAATGACTCTATTGCCTGTTTCAGGCAGTTTAAAGTTAAAAAAGTTTCCGAATACTGACTTGTAGGTCGCTGATTCATAATCATAAAGTTTTGATGTTGAGAAGGTGTTGGCGACAACCACGCCGGTTTCGGTGAGTAGAGATTTAACCTCTTGGAGAAATTCCTGGGTCATTAAGTGCTCAGGGATGTACTCACCTGTAAATGCATCAAGAATAATGAGGTCATAACTGTCTTTTCTGATTAGAGCCCGTTTGATGAAGACCCGGGCATCGGCAATGCTGACTTTCAACTGTTCAGATTCCTCGAACGCAAAAAATTGCTGGGCAACGCGGTACACAGCACTATCGATCTCGACGGCATCAATAGTCGCATCCGGGTATAGCTGGTTTAATGTTTTAGGTAAGGTGCCACCACCGAGTCCTATGACCAGGACGCTCTCTGGTTTGTCTCGTAACAGTAGTGCGGCAAAAGTCATTTTGGTGTACGGAAACACGACTTCTTTTGGCCTGTCCAGATTAATGCAGGATTGGCGGCTGGTACGACGCTTTACCTTGAATACTAGACATCTTCTACCCTGTGCTTCCTTGATTTCAATATTACGATAAAGCGATTTTTCTTCATGGATTACTTTATCAGCCTGCAGGTTTCCGCAAACCCCATACAGGCTCATCAGGCCGATAGCCATGATCATTAATTTGCTCATTGGTTAGACTTCCTACCAGTCCATACAGCTAGCATTCCTGCTGTGAATAAAACGGCAATCATGGTGATGACAATGCTGTTCATCTCAAACCAGAGTACCAGGTAGAACGATGTCAGCAGGGTGCCAAGAGCGCTGCCTAGCGTGGAGATAAAATACAAGCCTCCTGCAACCTGGCCGCTATGTCCTGCATTTTCAACCATGAGCCTGACAGAATAGGGGGCGATGATACCGAGAATGGCCGTGGGGATAAAAAACAGCAGGGTTGAAGCGATTAACGAGCCGTACCTGGGATCCTCGATTCGTGTGAACACCGATTCCATCATGAAATTGGAAAAAAACACGATAGGCAGTAGTGCCACAGCAGCCAGTATAAAAAAGCGACCGTATTTAATAAGATTTGGATTGTGCAGAGAAAGTCTGCCTCCGACCAGGTAGCCAACCGACAGCGCCACCATAAATATACTGATGATGCTGCCCCAGACGTAAATGCTGCTGCCAAAATAGGGCGCCAGGATACGTCCACCCAACAGTTCTACTGACATAATAATAAAGCCACTGGTAAAAGCCAGGCTCATAACTAACCCCTGGTAGGATTGAGCTTGAGTCGGATTTAGGTTAGCTGAGGCACTACTCATAATATCTATCCCTGTGTAAACACCCGCAGTATACATGATGCTTATTTGCAAGCATAAGGACCTGTCGCAGAGCGTGCCTCAGAACGGCTTTTATGTCAGAATACGCTCGTATATCTATCATGGTTCACCTGCTTGAAGTCCCTCCTAAGATTATTGCCCTATCTTAAACCTTACAAGGGCCAGATAATCGTTGGTTTCGTGGGTTTTTTCGGAGCCCGCTTCTTTGAAATAAGTACTTATTTTTTCGTCTCTCAGGGTATTGATGCCATTGGCGAGAAGCTGTCTCAGCTGCCGCCTGCAGTTTCGTATTCGATTGCTCAAATTGCCATGTTTATTGTTGGCACCGTCGCTCTGCGCTTTGTGTTTGTTGTTCAGGCCAGGCGAGCATTCCGCCGGGTGGGACAGCAGATTTCCTTTGACCTCAGAGAGCAGTTGTTTGCTGCAGTACAACAGCAGGGCTCTGATTTCTTTTCCCGTATTGGTGTGGGCGATATCATGACCCGGGCGATCCAAGACATTGCCTTGGTTCAGCGCCTGATTGCTTTTGGTCTGATTCAAGTCGTTATTATGATTTATGCACCGCTTTTTGGCTTGTCTGCCATGTTCATGAAGTCGATGAGTTTAACCTTGCTGATACTGCCGCTACTGCCATTGATTTATATTTATGCGCAATGGGTAGCAACGCAAATGGCCGTGACATCTAAGATCGTCCAGGAGTCACTGTCGGAGCTTGCCGCTCACACCCAGGAAAATCTTAGTGGGATCAGAACAATCCAGGCCCAAGCCCAGGAAGAAAACGAAATAAAACGTTTTTATCAAACTAATGACGGCTATGCTCGCGCTTTCTATGATCAGGCCCGGATCGGGTCATTAATGTCTGCTTGGATGCCCTGGCTGACCGCCTTGTCGCAACTGACCGTTATTGTCTATGGCGGCCACTTAGTATTAACAGGCGCCTTAACCGTTGGCGACCTGATTTTCTTCCTGGCTTGTTTGAACATGCTGCTGCAACCAATCAGGATGGCGGGATTCTTTATTACGCTTGTCGCCAGAGCAGGAGTAGGGGTTGATCGACTTTGTGAGATATTCGATGCGCCAGCGGAGATAACCGACCAGCCCAGTGGGCGCGCATTAGCCAATATACAAGGTCGTTTTGTTATCCGCGACCTGAGTTACAGTTATCCATCAAGCTCCCAGCCTGTGCTGAGCAATATCAATATGACCATTAATGCCGGAGAGTCCATTGGTATTGTCGGCAGGGTGGGTTCAGGTAAGTCGACGCTGCTCAAACAGTTTACCCGAATGCTTGATACGCCACCGGGAGCGCTCTTTCTCGATGATGTCGATGTCAGGGAGTATCCCTTGGCTCAGCTGAGGTCACAAGTTGCGCAGGTGCTCCAGGATCCTTTTCT
>JABIZD010000050.1 GCA_018666555.1 Gammaproteobacteria bacterium | reverse complement strand
ATGCAAATTCACCACCACGGACGCATTGGGTTTGGTTCGACTGCGTATAAAAGCGGATTGTTTAGGGATTGCTAAATGCACGCGCGCACCATTGACACTATCAATAGCTGATATGGACAAGGCCAGTTCTTCTTCCAGAGCCCGGTTATAACGAGCCGATTCCATAAACGCGCTGGTACCAATGGCCTGGTCATCATAAAGGACATCAAAGCCGCGTTCTGTACTGCGCGGCAAACCAGCACTTGCTAACAATATCCTGGCCTGATGAATGTCATCTGCAGGTACCGAAATCACACCGGACCCGGCATCATATCGATAAGTGAGATTGCTCTGTTCCAACTGGGTGATAACCTGGGACGAATCCATTTCAGTCAGATTACCGTACAGGGGACTGTAAGTTGGTTCCTGGGCCCAAAAGACCACGCCCACACCCAAGGCAATGCTTGCTGCCAGACCCAACAACAAAGCCAATTGCCTTACAGCGGGCAATCGACTGACCTCACTGAAACGCTGTATTGTCTTACCTGGTTCTATTAAAGCCATGAATCACAATTCCTTTACACTTTACTAAATGACATTATCCAAACAACCGCTCTCTAAACCGCTTCATTATTTTATCTGAGCTTGATGACTGTACCTACACCCTACTAGACTGCTTTTGCTAGACACACTAGACCTGCATATTCATCACTTCCTGGTAAGCAGATAACAGTTTATTGCGTACTTGCGTCACTGCCTCAAAAGATAAGCTGGCTTTTTGCATGGATACCATCACTTGAGCCAAGTCAGTATTTTCGTCCCCGGAAGCATAGGCAAGGGACATTTCAGCAGATTTCTGCTGGGTTTCTGTCACCGCTGCCAGGGAATTCTTTAACAGACTCCCGAATGCCTGACTATCTTGCGCGCCCTCAAGCCGGGTGGGCGCTGTGCCAATATCCCCCGTTGCTGCTATCTGCATAGACCGCATCTGCTGCAAAACCTGGTTAATTTCCATACTCATTAATGTACTCGCTTCTGGTTAAATTCCAACTAAGAGATTAAACAAACCCTTAACCCGGTAACGCTATCCCGGCCTCTTTAAACCTGGCCAGTTTATAACGCAGGGTCCTGGGACTAATTCCCAGCCGTGCAGCGGTTTCTTTCCGACTGCCTTTCTCTGCCTTCAATGCATCAAATATCATGGCTTGTTCCCGAGCCTTAAGGCCGGAACCCAGGGCAGGTTCAACTGCCAGCTGAGCTGGTTGTGAATCAACCGAAGCAGATATGTCCTCGAACAAGATAGCCTGATCATCCAGGTCCAAGCCTGTTCTCATAATCAATGCCCGTTGCACTACGTTTTCCAGCTCTCGGACATTTCCGGGCCAGGAATGCGATGATAATTTCAATAAAGCCGACTGCGTGAACTGCAAATCTTGCCCGCCGGCAAAATGACACAAGAAATGCTGAGCTAAAGGGACCACATCTGCAGGTCGCTGGCGCAGGGGGGGTAAATGCAAGGGAAACACGTTCAAGCGATAATACAGGTCTTCCCTGAATCGGCCCTGAGCCACTTCTTCCCTTAGGTTCTGATTGGTGGTGGCCAGTATACGGACATCGAGGTCCACGGACTTATTTCCACCCAAACGTTCTACCACCCGTTCCTGAATGACTCTAAGAAGTTTAGCCTGCAGGCTCAATTCCATCTCAGAGATTTCATCCAGTAGCAACGTGCCACCATTAGCCTGCTCAAACTTACCTGCATTAGCCTGAACTGCACCGGTATAGGCGCCTTTTTCATATCCAAATAGAACCGCCTCGAGCATATTCTCCGGTATAGCAGCGCAGTTAATAGCAACAAACGGCCCATTAGTACGTGGCGAGTTGTCGTGAATCAGCCTGGCGAACACTTCCTTACCGCTGCCAGACTCACCGCTAATCATCACTGTTGCATCAGACAGAGCAACACGATGGGCCATGTTCACTAATTCCTGAGTTCTCTTGTCCTCGGCAATCATATCGCCAGCGGTTTGGCGATGATCCGTTAAGCGCTTGGCCAGGTTAACCAGACTGTCTGCTTCAAAAGGTTTCACCAGATAATCAGCCGCACCTCGACGAATTACATCCACCGCTGCAGCGACATCTGCATAGGCTGTCATTAACACAATTGGAATGTCGGGAAACTGGCAGCGAACCTTTTCCAGCAGTTCCATGCCATCCATTTCCGGCATTTGGACATCAGTTATAATCATATCGGGACTCTGATTGCGCAACGCCACCAAAGCCTCTTTACCGTTTTTCACTGCGATTGTTTGGTAATCTGCGAAACCAAGGGTGTCGCAGATGGCCTCCCTCAAAATATCGTCATCTTCAACGACGAGTATGGTGGCTGATTCATTCATAGTTTTAATCTTCCTGCAGTTGAATGTGTGTCTCTTGCTTGCTCGTTGCCATGTTGGCTTCGGGGTTGTGCCAGACGAATTCTTGATATAGGTAAATGCAGGGTGAAAACCGCCCCGCCTGAATCACCGTTTCGCACGGATATTGCTGCGTCGTGACTTTGCGCAATCATGGCCGCCAATGCCAGGCCCAAACCGGTACCACCTTGCCTGGTGGTATAAAACGGGTCGAATATATGCTCAATAATGTTTCCATCCACACCGGGACCATTATCAGCAATGGTGATATCGAGGGTTTTTATCCTTAACACAGCGCCGATGGTTAACTCTGGCTCTGCTACCATCTGCACCGCATTCTCGGCGATACTGACCAAAGCAGATAACAAGGCTTCGCGGTTCGCCTGCAGCAATACGTCTTTTTTAGGTAGCTGCTGCGACCATATGCCGGACCGCTGTTGCAGCATCGGTAGCACCGATAGCTTCAAAGACTCTAATAATTCAAAAAGCGAACAGTCTTCAGTATCTACCTCACCGCCTTGGACAAAACTGAGCGAGCTATTCACCAGGCTTTCCATATGTTTAAGTCTATCGGTGACTTTACCGGTCATCCTCAAGCGCTGCGTCACGGAAAGCTCCCGTCGCGAAAGCTGGCCCATATAAAGCAGCGCAGAACTCAAAGGCGTTCTAATCTGATGAGCCAATCTTGCTACCATCTCACCCAGCGCTGACAGCCTTTGCTTTCGATTACTGGCTTCCTGTGCGGCATGCGCCTCAGTGACATCGGTGATTAACACCACCTGATCACCATAACTATCACGAACCTGGTTAGACAGGGTAATGCGCTTGCCGGATTTCAGTGTTAACTGCTTACCATCAGGCGCGATGGCGGCTGCCTGTCGTCGAATCACGTCAAGAAAATTCTCTTCCAGCAGGGTTTCATTGAGCAGATTACTGGCTACGGGATTAGCTAAGATCACACTGTGCTGGTGATCAAGAACGATGACCCCGCCAGGAAGCGAATCAAGCAACGCTGTCAGGCGAATGGCCAGGCGCTCTTTTTCGGCGAGTTCTCTCGACCGTGCCGCCCTGGCAGAGGCTAACTCGGTATTGAGTTCACGAACTTGATCCTCTAACTCACGGTACGAATCTGTAAGCCGACCAGACAAATCATTAAATGCAATGAAAGCTTCCTGCAGCTGGCCTTGCTGGTCCAAAGGAGTGGCTGACGAGTCAGACATGCGTTACTCATGTAATTGAATATTGCTTTTTATAAAGCAAACAGCATGCCGGTTTTATTTATATATTAAATTCAACAAGTTAGAAAAATAAAACTTCTTAAAAAGGGAAATATGTCAATTAAATGACAATATCAGTCACGCTGAATATCCAGCTTTCTCATCTTTTCCACCAACGTGGTACGTTGTAGCTGCAAGAGTGCCGCGGCTTTCGTCACCACGCCATTAGTCCTATCAAGTGCTTCGAGTATCAACTGTATTTCGATAGAAGTCAGATATTCACGAAGGTTCAGACCTCTGTCCGGTATCAATTGGCCATTTACCATAGTCGACTCAATGGGGACAGGATACTCGGCTTCTTCACCACGATACTTGTTCGGTAAATGTCTGTGATCAACTTTTTGACCCGGCAACAGGATCGACAGTCGCTCAACCAGGTTTATCAGTTCACGCACATTACCTGGCCATTCATAGCTTTGCAACGCGGCCATGGCTTTGTCAGTGACGCTAAATTTCTCACTTGGATCAAACGGCAACAACATTTTGCGTATTAATAGAGGAATGTCGTTAGCGCGGTCTCTTAGAGGAGGCATTTCAATGGGAAAGACATCCAACCGATAGTAGAGGTCCTGCCGAAAGCGATTACTGGCAACCAACTCATCCAAATTCTGATGGGTCGCTGCAATAATTCTGACATCAGACTTTAGACTTGAGGCACTGCCGACTCGCTCAAAAGTCTTTTCCTGTAATACCCTGAGCAACTTAACCTGCATATCAAGCGGCATATCACCTATCTCATCGAGAAACAAAGTGCCGCCCTTAGCCAACTCAAAACGCCCTTTACGAGAGGCTATGGCACCCGTAAAGGCGCCTTTTTCGTGACCAAACAGTTCAGACTCAAGTAGTTCAGCGGGTATTGCTCCACAGTTCACTGGCACAAATGGACCATCACTCCGACTAGAACAATTATGAATCCCCAGGGCAACCAGCTCTTTGCCCGTCCCGGTTTCACCGATGATAAGGACACTGGCGTCACTCGGCGCGACGCGTAAAACCAGATCCCGGACATCGCGCATCAGGACAGAATCACCAAACAGTAATTCTTCAAGCGTCTGCAGGGGTGTTACTGAACTCAAGGCTGGCCTATTCCTGTGACTTTTGGTTTATTGCGAGCCCCGGTGTATGACAACCGGTTCTCAAGCCTCACTAGTGACGCATTCTGAAAACCTGGGTCACTCCCGAACACTTCATGGGGGTCAGCTATTGTTTTAAAGCACAATCACTTTACCCTAAATTGGCATAAGTAGACAGGATGGCAAACTCGGCGAAAACTGCAGAACTGTTATCAATTACTCCGCTTTCATTCTAGCCATCGCCACTTCTCGACGATGATGACGGAAGACAAGCCGGCCCATCAAGGAATCCACCGTCTCACTGAGCTCAACAAAACTCATGGTAATCCTGTAATCAGAATTGGCCCGGGAAGGCTCACGCCCAACGATCAAACCGATAATCTGCAGGGGCCTGGGAACCTCATCCAAAAGATAGAGATCTAGCTGAATTAGCTGGTCTGGGTGCAGATCATCTTCACTGACCTCCCAACTAATGCCCTTGGCACTGACACGCACCAGCTTCTCTGCTGGAAGAAGCGTTTGGGTCCTCAAAAGGTCACTTAACAGCTCAGTGAGCAGGGTCATCTTCTGGTCAAGGCGCTCGATTTTAAACGCCAGCGGTTCTAATTCCGGCTCAACATCCAAAACCCGATCGTCATTTAACAACAAAGACTGTAGCAGGGAAAGATTACGCTGATTGAGTCTTAATAAGGTCGAGTTGTCTGGCAGTTCAGATAGTCGTTTCCAGCGCAATGACAGACTGTCATGGAAGGACAAGCCTTCAGCAAAAGGATTCGTTGCGTACTTCATCAAAACTCACAGAACTAAGTTTAATTTTTAAACTCTCAACCAGCATAAACAGCAGCAAGCCATGATACATGACTGCTCAATCCTGTTCAGAGCCTGGTTATCTTACCAGTCCTTCTGTCTAACTTATCTTTACCTAAACGAAAAAATTTATCCTGACGCATTGGTAAGACTTACCCTTACCAGATCCTGAACCTGGCCTTAACCAATTGAATCACTATCCTTAGGATTGAATCCTCACCCCTGCCAGAATCCAGAACGGCTGCTTACAACCCGGTCTGCAGATAGGTATCAACCATCTTATGCTTCTGGTGCACGCCGCGAAGTTTGACTTCGAGTTTATCCCGGAGTCGACAGATGACGGCCAATACGCGCTCGTTTTCACCTAATAAATGTCGGATTTTGTCAATCGCCGTTGCCGTGTCATCCGGGCTCAACGGTGCTGCAAAACAGGTTTGCAGCTGCAAATCCCGCCTATGTTGCAGCTCAGCGAGTTCTGGCCATTCACCCTGCTCAGCCAGAATCAGCATCTGACGGGTCAACGCAGCAATCTCATCAAGCTGGCGTAATCGCAGCTCAGCTATTTTCCCCACGGCCGGAAAAACAGCCACTTCAGACCGGCTTGACATTACTTTCGGTACTCTTCAGGAATGCCCTGCCAACCCGACTCAATTTCGCCCAGCAGCGCCAGCACTTCATCCAGGCGAGCAACGTCACTTTCTATATTAGCCTCGCTCAAGCGCACTTCCATATAGCTATAGAGGTCTGCCAGATTGGTAGCAAACTCGGCATCGATACCCACCTCCAAACTGACTCGAAGATATTCAACAATGGATATCACCTTGCCAATGAGTTCACCTTTCATGGCAATATCACCCTTCTCGATTGCTGCTTTAGCCAGGTTAGTTTTATTGATGGCACCAGTCAACAGCAATGCGATCAGCTTATGAGGGTCAGCACTGTCTACGCCAGACGACGTACCAACCGCACGATATTTAGCAGTAGCTATAGAAGTATTCATTTCAAAACCCTTGTAAATGTAATCATTATATTATGCTCCTATAGTTAGCTGTGGTGTCACTTCCTGAATGAAAGTGGTTCGATAAACTGACTCAAAGCCGTTGTCAGGAAAGACTGGGTTGTATTAAGTTGAGCAATAAGCGTTTCCAGGTTGTTAAACTGCAATCGATACTGCTTTTCTAATGCGATGGCACGCAAATCCAGTGACAATCTCTGTGCTCCTATATCCGTTATGCTGCTGGCTATCCCATCCAGACGAGCATCAATCATACCGTCATCGACCAATAAGTTCGTTATAAACGTATCTAATTGTGATGCGATACCGTGACTGTAGATCACCGAACCAAGATCTCCTACAGCATTACCCAGTATCTTTAGAGACAAGCCTTCCACCGCGGTACCTAGCGCACCGGTAATGACATTATCCTCAATAGTGGCAGCTTCACCATTGATGGTATACGAAGCAGATGTTACCCCGGCCGTGCCTGCCGTAACCGATATACCCAGGCCATTAATCGCGTTGGTGTTAGCTGCTGTTATTTCAACGGTTGAGGAAGATCCCGTTGACTGGGACGTAAAAATCAAGATATCCGAGGAAAGACTGACGGTCACGCCTGAAAGCTGACTCTGGATATCAGCCCGAACATCTTCTGCTGAGCTGTCATTGTTATTAAGCAGCACATCAGTCGCTACACCATCAATTTCAATGGTAAAGGTACCGTTGTTAGCCCCACCGTTATAACTATACTCACTGATAGCAGCGCCTGCCGTGAGCACGCCTGATGTACTGGTATCTGTACCCACTACGCGATAAGCCCCCTCAACTGTCGCACTGGTCGAACTAACGAATTCAACGCTGCTATTGGTTGCTTTAGCAAAAGAAGCAAAAACCATGGCCACATTATCTTGATCCGCTGTCAAAGCAGTATTTAATTTAGTTGCATCAAGCTTTAGGTTCCCATCTACCGTATTGGTGGTAATACCCAATGACGCAAGGGTGGAATAATCTGTAAACGCGTTTTGGACTGAAGTGTTTACCAGGTTACGCAGATTCGATTCCAGGTTACGTACGGTCCCGTCCCCGGTAAGAATGCTACCTGACTGAGTGTCTACATCATAAGCGGTCAATCCATTGATTACACTGATCAAGTCATTGTAGGCAGTAATAAAACTGTCGACAGAAGACGTAGCAGAAGCCGTATTTTCAGAAACGGTAATCAACGCGGGTGCTCCCACTGTCGTTGTCTCCTTCAGCGTCAGGGTGAGGCCACCGATGACGTCAGTTACTGTATTTGAGGCGCTGGATACGGTGAGCCCATTAATATCAAAACTTGCATTTGCCGCACTGATCTCAGTGGTTAACTGCGCAGCCGACAACTGCGATAAACCGGATGCATCGGTGTCACCACCATCATCATCATCCGTTGATATTGTTAGCGCATTAGCGGTTCCTGTCTTGCTTGCACTGATAATAAGTCGGTAGCCGTTTACACCATCATTGATAATACTTGCAGTGGCATTTGCATCAGAGTTATTAATAGCACTGGCAATACCGGCCAGTGTATTATTACTCGCACCAAGAGATATATTGGTAGTTGAGCTACCGTCCTGTATGGTCAGCGTGCCTGTACCCACCGTCGTAGTACTGGCAGCGAAGGCTGCATTGGTAGAATAAGACTGCGCCGCCGCTAGGGTACTAACATCAATACTGTAGCTTCCTACCAGCGCTGCATTTCCTGCTGATACCGCCACTTTATCAGTTAGCGATGAAGTGACTGATTTAGCCTGATACGATGATGCCGTGGCCACACCGGTCACCGCACTTTGAAACGTTGACAAGGCTCCCTTGAGAGTCCCATAGGCGGATAATTCAGCCTGATATCCAGCTTCGGCTATATCCAACCGCGTAGCTGGGCTGGCAATCTCTGCCGTAACCAATTGCGTTACCAGCAACTCTACATCCAAACCAGAGCCAATCCCTGTGGCCGTAATCGGCATAATTGTCTTCTCATCTAACGTCGTTGGTTTTCTATAAGCAAACTTAGTGCCAAATTAAGCCTGACTGTCCATTAACAGACCGGCCCTGATCTCCCTAAGAGATTCGCTGATTTGCCGGGCAATCGAAATTATTTCTTCACTGGGGATCTGCCTTATCACAGTATCAGTTTGCGCATCCCGCACGGTAATGATGGAACGGTTAATGCTGTCATCCACCCTGAAATTCAAATTTCGCCCGAGACTCTCAACAAACTCCTGCAGCTCCTCGACCGCTCTGGCCAGGTCCTGTGCTTTGTGTTCGGGTATCTTAGGGGCCGCTTTAGCTTCGATCGACGGCATAATACTGCCAGGCTTTGGCAATTCCTGCCGCGCTGCCTCTGTTGGCGCCGAATTAATCTGCGCTGGTTGTTGTGAAACCGGGGCAACGTTCGGTCTTGCGTGTATCTCCATTATTACCTACTCCCCTTTTTATAACCCAGAAAACCGCCAGCTAATACTGGCGGTTTTACCAAGGTCAACCTCACTATCCCAACCTTGTATTACTGAAGTAACGCCAGTACATTCTGGGGAATCGCATTGGCCTGAGCCAACATGGCGATACCTGACTGCTGCAAGATCTGCGATTTGGTGAGTTGCGCCGTTTCGAGGGCGAAATCCGCATCCAGGATCCGTGATCGAGAAGCCGAAAGGTTCTCAGCCGACGTCTGCAGGTTAGCCACAACTGACTGGAAGCGGCTCTGGTAAGCACCCAAATCACCCCTGCCAGTGTTAACCGCATCAAGTGAAGCATCAACGGCTGCCAAGGCACTGGTTGCACCGGCTACGCTGGTGATATCTAGCGCTGCTAATGTACTTGCCGTACTCGTTAAGGTAGAGAATACAGCACCCGCTGTTTGGGTAACCGTGATGGCACCTTTTGAACTGCTCAATGAAATTGAACCGACACCCAGTACGGAATCATCACCAACACCCTCAGTAACAGTTGCCGCGGCAGCTTCAGCAGTCGAGTTACTGAATTCAAAAGTAAGCGTGGCGCTGGTTGTCGTAAAAGTTTCGATCCCGATGTCATGGCCAGTAGAACTGGTCAGCTTAACGCCCACACCACCATCATCCATGGTAACCGACTCAGCCTGGATACCATGTGAACCATAACTATTGTTAATGGCTGTTACTAATGCACTGACATCACCCGTCGTGACTGTAGCCGCTATTGCAGCTGTAGAAGTGCCTGAAGCTATTGCGTTATTTGTTTCGCTGGTCAAATCAAAGGTGATATCACCATTGGCGAAATCGGACAGGTACTTGATGTTAGTCGCTGTCGCTGTCACACCATTTGATGCTGCTGCTGTCGCCACATTAATCAGGTCAGCAACATCCTTGGCACTATCAGCGGCAACAGTCGTAGCAGCAGTCGCTGTACCGCCAGCCACTGACGTTACACCAATAATACCGGCTACTACGGTGTTTTCAGCTTGACCCGCCACAATGGATGTACCAGCAGTGTTTGTATTCATCTGAGCACCATCAGTATCCAACGTATTAGCGCCAAGATTCGTGGTCCTGGAATTTACGATGGAAGCAATAGAGATCGTCTCGCCGCCATTAGCACCTACTTGAAAGGCCTGGTTGGTAAAGGACCCATCCAGCAGGTTTATATTATTGAAGGTCGTATTGGCTGCTACTCGATCAATTTCAGCAACCAACTGAGCCACTTCCGCCTGAAGCGTTGTTCTGTCTGACGCACTGTTGGTCGCGTTTGCAGACTGTACTGCCAGTTCTCTGATTCTCTGCAGGTTACTGGTAACCTCCTTTAACGCACCTTCAGCCGTCTGTGACAGCGATATACCGTCATTGGCATTACGCACACCCTGGTTAATGCCTCGAATCTGGGCAGTGAATCGCTCAGAAATAGCAAGACCCGCAGCATCATCCTTTGCGCTGTTAATACGCAAACCAGATGACAGCCTGGCAAGTGAAGTACTTAAAGAGTCCTGAGAGGCGGTTAGGTTCCGCTGCGCCGTTAAGGACGCAATATTTGTGTTTACTGTCAAAGCCATGACGAATCACCTTCTGTTAGTTATCGGTTTGGTTGCCAGCCAGATCACTACACTCTGATCTTGGTTTAAGACAATTATGTCCTGGATACACTAGTTAACGGCAGCCATGGGCAAAGCTTTAGCATCTATTTGGATTTATTTTATTGACGGTGGTGAGCACGTTTTTATGACACAGCTATTCCTGTTATACCACTGCTACCATAAAGACCCTGGGATGCATGGGCCTTTATGTTGTATAGGCTGTTGTAGGCCGCGGTAAAGAAACTCGCTGTCACCAGCCCAGCTATTTAACTTCTTGCTCTTAACTAGACTATAACACCTTTAGCAGTTTTAACCGCTTTGTAAAGATTAGGGGATTTTGAAGGAGAAGGCGAGGTTTAGGACGTGTAGGAAATATAGTACGTTTAGTACGAAATGCTAATTTAAATATGAAGCAGGTTGCAGGGTAGCAAACGCAAGAAACTACCAAAGAGCATACGAAGCGTTTAAAAACCTGCTAACGCAGCAGGTTAAACAGCGACAAGCCCTGTACTTTAATATAAGCCTGCTGCGCGGCCTGCAGGGCGGTCATCTGCATATTAAGCCTGCCTATCGCACTGGCATAATCCAGGTCCTTTAGTTCTGAGATAGACCGTTCATAACGCAGTCTGGCATCAGCGTTCTCTGTAATCCGCACATCCAGCTGCTGCAAGCGATTGCCCATACTGGATCGATAGCTGAGTAAGCTCCCCAGTATTTGATCCAGGCCATTAAGGCTCTGGCCAAGATCATTACCGAGTTTAGCCAGGTCTGCTCCCCCCGTCTTGGGTGCCTTTAACTGTTGGGCGAGGTCACTCAGGGCCTGAAATACATCCTGTTTTCCAGCCGGGACTATTGTATAGTTATCGCTATCTTCTGGACGACCCTGGAGGATCAGACTGATGCCATTAAAGCTAACACTCTCACCATCCTGGTAGGTTCCACTGGCCACAATACCACTGCTGGCACCGGAGATCTGGTAACTGACCGGATCAGTGGCACTGGCCTGGCTGAAAACCAGGGTATAGGTGTCAACCACCGATTCACTGCTGGTGTTCGTTTGCACCAGTAGATTGCCTGAATTAGAAGCAGGCGAGGTCAACACGAACCTTCCATCGCCTTCCGGCACCTTCTGGAAAATATCTGCCCCACTGTTACGAACCTTGATCTGCAGATCTTCGCTGATCTGCAACAATCGTTCGCCCTGGTCACCCTGGTAGACGTAACCGGCTCCCTGCTTGACAAAGGGGATGGTCTTGGCGTTATAGCCTGCAAAAATATACTCACCAGAGGCATCTTTACTATTGGCCACACCGACCAGTTCATCTAAACGGGATTGGATTTCATCGCCTATGGCGGCCCGGGACTCATTACTCTGCGAGGCGTTATTGGCCTGGACCACCAATTCACGGACTCGCTGGATGACATTACCGGCATAACCCAGACGACCCTCGGCCAGCTCCAGCTGATTCTGGGCAAATATGACATTGCGTTCAAACTGTTCATTGCTGGCGATTAACGCCGACAGTTTGAGGACCTGGGTCGCTGCAGCTGGGTCATCAGAGGGTGTTAATATACGATTACCCGAGGCAACCTGCTCCTGGGTTATGTTGAGTTTCGCTTGCTGGGTCAGGATTGAATCAATCCCCTGCTGAAACTGCTGCTCTGATGAAATTCGCATCTCTACTTCCTGGTTAACCTTTCGGTGGTACTGCCCTGCCTTAATTTCCTATCTCTGCTTCGCTACCAGTCTATTTTGCCGCACGACTATTCACTCGCGGCTCAAACGGCTAGCGAAACGCATTGAGTAGCGCTTGAAACATCTCGTCTGCGACTGTAATCACTTTAGCCGCAGCCTGATACGATTGTTGGTATCGAAGCAGGTTGGCGGCTTCCTCATCCAGATTAACCCCTGATTTCGCCTTGTGGGCACCTTCCGCCTGATTATTCAACACGGTTTGCGTAGCCAGGCTCTGTTGAGACTGCCGGGTCTGGATACCAATATCGGATACCGTGGTGGCGAACATATCCTGGTAACTCGCTGTTGACTTCAATAAAGTAGTTTTGGTCTGCAAGCCAGCCAGCAACATGGCATTGCGATTATCTCCCGCCCCACCCGCATTACCGGATAAGGTAAAAGTATCGTTCGTCTCAGGAACACCGCTCATGACAAAACTGGGATCTCCATAACCGGCTAAGGTCAATGTTTTACCCGAAAAATCAGTCGCAGGATCATAGAGCAGAACCCCGCCCGGTCCACCTGTGACATTAAAACCCGGCACACCTGCACCACCGGCGTCAGGATTAAACGTAAAGGTAATATCGGCCACTAAAGGCAAATCTTGAGTGCTGGTGACGGCGACACTGGCCAATGTACCCGAGCCCGTATTAGTCAAGGCATCTGCCGATTTTAAGGGTGCTGCGGCAGCCAGGTCAGCTGGTGCACTCATGGCCATGTCAACCAGGCTCGCTGATCGAAAATTAGGCCGGATGAGAAACTCATCTCCCTCTATCGCCACCCCGGAGATATCAATACTTAAACCATCGAGATCAAATGGGCCTGCACCTTGGGTCACCGCTCCCGATAATAGATTGGTCAACTGCCAATTCGTTCCATCGTAGTAAGCACGATAATCCGTTGGCTGTACCTGACTGACATCATTGACCACCGCGGTGATACTACTGGACCCGGCGTTCTTATAATTCTCGGCCACCTTGACGGTAATGGGATCGAAGACATCGCCACCAGCAACGCCATTTAAATCAACCCCCAGACGATGCTGGGCATTAAAGGTCTCGACCACACCCATGGCCAGCAAGCCAAGCTGTTGCCTGGCGCCATTTAAAATACCATCACGAAAATTCAGCAGGCCCTGGACCGCACCACCGGTGAGATAATCGGTGACTTCAGTCTGGCCACCATTGACCCGGTTGAACAGGATTTCCTTGTGAACTGGGTCAAACGAACCGATCCCAACCGATAACGACTCGGCGCGATTACCCACCACCAGGGGCTGGCCATTACCGATGATAACGTTCATAACACCATCATTTTGCTCGCTGGTTACCAAGCCGATCTTTTCACCCAGGCTAAGCAGTAATTTGTCCCGCTGGTCCAAAAGATCATTAGGGTCCTGTCCAGCGACCACGGCTTTGGCATTACTGATGTCCTCATTAAGGTTGGTGATACCGATGGCGATAGAATTAATCTCGTCAATCATGAGTTCAAGCTGTTCATTAACCTGATCATTTAATGCTTCCAAAGAATCATCCAGGTACCTGAACTGAGCCGCTAAGGCGCTTGCCTCCCCCAGGAAAACCTGCCTTTCAGGAATAGAAGAAGGATTGTTGGAGACATCCTGCATAGCAGCAAAAAACCGTTCAAACTGCGATGCAAGACCCCGATCCTGCTCAGCCACCAGATTATCCAGCCGGTCAGCCATGGTTGAATACACGCCGAACTGATGATACGCAGAGGTGCTGTTTCTATATTCTTTGGCTAAATAGGCATCGTAGCCTCGCAGTACCTCGGTAGTTTCTACGCCATCACCGACATAACCGCCTTCACCCGGGGAGCCTCCTCGAGTCCCAAAGCGCACTTCCTGGCGACTGTAGCCCTCGGTACTGGCATTAGCAATGTTATGCCCCGTAGTCGCCAGACCCTTCTGAAAAGCCAGTAATCCTGAAGTCGCAATGTTAAGTACACTAGGCATAACTCATCCCTCCACAAACAGCTCTACCTGTCCGATATCGTTATTAGCGGCGACTGCTTCAGCTTGAGCCATTGCTGTTGGTTGTTGTCTAGTTCAAATGCTGCCTTGCCAGAATTATTCGTCTGCGGTTGCTGCATCTTTAACTGCCTTACAATCACGTCAGCGAGACCGATTCCGCCTTGTTCAGCCATATTCAGTGACATCTGCTGATCCAGCATCTCGTTATAGGTTTCCATTTGATTACTATCGAATATGCCTTCCTTAGGCACTGCAGCACGCATGGAAGACAACATCATTTGAATAAAAACAGACTCAAACTGTTGCGCAACCTTTTCAATGGCTTCATCCGGGCGGTTTTTAGCCTGGGTTTTCAGGTCACGTAAAGAATCCAAATTATGATACTGGCTGGCCATCGCCTCAGCATGACCGCCAGCAAGGGCGCCCACATTCATATCACCACCAGTTCAGCTTGCAGCGCACCCGCTCTTTCTAGCGCCTCTAAAATAGCCACCAGGTCACCTGGAGCTGCGCCAACCTGGTTGACGGCGCGGACTAATTCATCCAGGCTCACACCCGGGTCAAACACAAACATGGGGTTAGTTTCTACTTCAATATCCACGGCCGTATCCGGTGTTACCACGGTCTGGCCGCCATCGGCAAACGCACCCGGCTGACTGACGTCAAGATTTTCTGTCACCGATACCGTCAAACTGCCATGAGCCACAGCTGAAGGATATATTCTGACTTCCTCGCCAATCACCACCGTGCCAGTCCGGGAATTAATAATGACGCGAGCCGAAGCCCTGCCTGGCTCAAACTCAAGATTTTCCAGAGTTGACATCAGCGCGACTTTCGAACGGATATCCAGAGAAGCCATGATCCGGACTGATGAGCCATCCATCGGTATCGCCGTATCCGGGCCTAATTCTTTATTGATTCGATCTGCCAGGCGTTGAGCGGTAGTAAAATCAGGTTTTTTAAGATCGAGTTGAAGCAAATCAGATGCCACAAAGGCGCTTTCTATTTCCCGCTCAATCTGGCCACCGTTGGGAATATTTCCTGCGCTGGGAATATTAACCGTAACACTGGAGCCATCTTCACCCTGCACTCCAAAACCGCCAACAATCAAATTACCCTGGGCTATGGCATAGGTAAGCCCATCGACCCCTTTCATCGGCGTCATCAGCAGCGCCCCTCCGCGTAGACTCTGGGAATTACCAATCGACGATACTGTTACGTCAATAAACTGGCCCGGTTTTGCAAAAGCAGGAATCTCAGCATGGACCACCACAGCAGCCACATTCTTCAATTGCGGGTTAACATTCGATGGTATGGTCACGCCCAGTTGTTGCAGCATGCTTTTCAGGCTTTGGATGGTAAACGGAGTCTGGGTGGTCTGGTCTCCAGTACCGGCAAGTCCGACCACCAATCCATAGCCTACTATTTGATTACTGCGCACGCCGGCGATGTCTGCGACGTCTTTAATACGTGCCGCCGATGCTGTTAGTACCGGCATTGAAATAACCAGGCAGCTCAAAACTGCCGTGACTGACCATCGATTTAAATTCTGTAACGGTCTATTCATAATGTGTAACAATCTATTCATAATAGGGCCTGACTAAAACGGCTGAAGTACCGAATTAAAGAATCGGGATAACCATCCCAGTGAATTTGCATTAGCAGTAACGCCAGTACCGCCGTAAGCGATTCGCGCATCTGCAATCTGGGTCGATAAGATCGTATTAAAACTGCTCACATCGGCTTTGCGAACAATACCGCGGATACGAATAAACTCATTCCCCTGGTTCAGGCTGATCCACTTTTCACCCTGGACCAGCAGGTTTCCCCTGGGTAGCTCCTCAACTACAGTGACAGCGATGCTACCGGTGAGTTGGTTACTCTGATTACTGCCGCTGGCGCCGGTAAAAGCCTGTTCACTATCAAGGCCAAAACCGAGATTAAAATCACGACCCCAGAGACTGCCTAACACTTCTCTTTGCTCACCGCCCAAGGTCGGGTTAGCAATGGTGGCTTCATTACTTTTGGCTATACTGGTATCACTGCTTTTTTTGGCATTAGTGTTCTCAGCCAGAATGACATTGATGATATCGCCGACACGAGCCGCCTTCACATCTTCAAACAGGGTCATTTCCGTCGCGCTCGAATACAGTGAACTGCCCCTCTGCGCTGGACTGACCTGCGGCAGAACTGGAGCCTGGGTCGCTATATATTGCGGGTGTATGCTTGATGGATTACCCGCACAGGCGACCAGGTGAAAAACACTTAGAGCGAGGACTATCTTACCAATGGAAACGTGCATGATTGACTGATCCTAGGTGTTATTAGTGATGAACTGCAGCATTTGGTCACTGGTGGAGATCGCCTTGCTGTTGATTTCGTAGGCTCGCTGAGTCTCAATCATGTTAACCAGCTCTTCCACCACGTTGACATTTGAGCTTTCAATAAAACCCTGAACAATCGTACCCAGACCATTTAAGCCAGGTGTGCCTACCTGCGGTGACCCACTGGCATTGGATTCCAGGTACAGATTCTTACCCATGGGCTGCAGGCCTGTTGCATTAATAAAATCTGCCAGTTGCAGGGTGCCTATCTGGGTTACTGACGCGCTACCCGGGGTGGAAACTGTCACCGTGCCATCATTACCTACGCTGACGGACTGGGCGTTTTCAGGAACGGTAATGGCAGGTTGTATCACGTAACCGCTGGAGGTCACTAACTGACCCTGATTATCAACCTGAAACGAACCGTCGCGAGTATATGCTGAGGTGCCATCAGGTAATAACACCTCTACGAATCCCCGTCCCTCAACGGCAACATCAAAGGCATTGCCGGTTTCAACCAGGTTCCCCTGGGTGAACAGTTTTTCCGTGGCTACAGTGCGAACGCCTAGACCCAACATTAATCCAGAAGGCAACTGGGTATCCTGGGAGGACTGGGCACCAACCTGGCGAACATTCTGGTACAGCAGGTCCTCAAACACCGCCCGAGACCGTTTGTAACCAGCCGTACTGGCATTGGCCAGGTTATTTGAGATGGTCGACAACTTAGTCTGTTGTGCGTCCAATCCCGATTTTGCAATCCAAAGTGATTGATTCATTTTCTATTCCCTACTTTATTGCTGTTTTCACGATGATTATTTTCAACCTCTACGAGAACTTCATAATGTCGTTCAACGATTGCCGGTTTTCCTCGGCGGTCTGCATCATCTTGACTTGAGATTCAAACTTTCGCGCGAGATCAATCATACGAACCAGCGATTCAACCGGATTAACATTACTTCCTTCCAGCGCGCCTGAGGTGAGCTTCACCGTGCTATCAAAATCGGCAGTGGCACCATTTCCGAGCCGCATCAGGCCATCCAGGCCCTTTTCCAGATTAGCTTCGTCGAGGGTGACGAGTTTGATCTGGTCAACGACCGCCAGGCCGTTGACATCTCCGCCCAGAGGACGAATCGAAACCGTGCCATCACTGCCAATGGCCAGCTCGCTAAAGGGCGGCAAGATCACAGGGCCACCATTACCGAAAATCGGCTGTCCTGCGCCATTGGTAAGCCCTCCCGTGACCGCATCAACTCTGAAATCACCTCGTCTGGAATAACCTTCACCTCCCTCTGGGGTACCAACGGCGATATAACCCTCACCGGCGACTGCCACATCCAGATTATGTCCAGTTGAATGAATCGTTCCCTGAGAAAAATCAATACTCGTGCTCAAACCGCCTGACTGACCTGTGCCGCTATAAACAGCGAGATCTTTACGAAACCCGGGTGTGCTGGCATTTGCCAGGTTATGAGAATTCACGGCCTGCGCCATCATGGTCTCTCTTGCACCTATGGCTGCCAGTTCTAACAATCGATTCACGGTTTAAACTCCTATGCTTCTGCTATCTGATTAACGTAGGTTAATGACAGTCTGAGTAACCGTATCTTCGGTCTGAATCAGCTGGGCGTTAGCCTGGAAGTTTCTCTGGGCGATAATCATACGGACAAGCTGCGAGGTCAGTTCAACGTTGGAACCTTCAAGCGCACCGGACTGTATCGCGCCCGTTCCACCCAAACCTGGTGTAGAAAGCGTCGGCTGGCCAGCACTAAAAGTTTCAACCCAGGTGGAATCACCAGAAGGCTGAAGCCCATTCGGGTTGGTGAATGACGCCAGTGCTATCTGGCCAATCTGCCTGGACTGACCATTGGTATATCGGGTAAACAAGACACCGGATTCGTCAATTTCAACGCCTCGAAGCTGTCCTGTGGTATAGCCATCCTGATTCACTGTGCTAACAGCAAAAGCGGCGCCATATTGGGTGAAACTGGAAAAATCCAGCGACAATGCCTGAGCGCTTGCACCATTGGATGCGCCATCAGCGTCCAGTGGAGTCCAATCCGCAATATTGTAGGCCAGTGGCAGGTTGTCCGCAGCAATCTGACCATTAGCTTCAAATGGCATACTTATGCCCGCACCGATTTCAACGCCATCAATCAGGGTTCTTGCTATCCATTCGTTCGGCTTAGTCGGATCAGTCAAATCAGCTGCTGCCACCTTACTGAAATAAATAGACATGACATGCGGATTACCCAACTGATCATACACCGTTAGCGATGTTGACGACTCAAACATACCCGGTGTTGGTGCAGTTGCCGGGTCGGCAAATGCATCAAAGGACCCGGCCCATGGAATCACCGGGGCTACACTTCTTGAATCAAGGTTAGCAGTAATAATGGCCTGACTGGTTGCATTTGGATCGATCAATGCCGTACTCAGTTGCAGGTTGCCCAATTCACCGGTGATATTACCCTCAACGTCCTGGGGATAACCTTGCAGCTGCATACCCGATCCATTGACGATATTACCGTCTCGGTCCAGTTGAAAAGCACCGGCTCGAGTGTAGGTGGCAACGCCGTCGTTACTGAGTCGGAAGAAACCAGAACCATTGATCGCCAGGTCCAGAGAATTAGTCGTAAATTCGATATTTCCCTGACTGAAGTCCTGTTTGACTGAATTTAACTGAACACCCTGGCCAATAGCTGTACCGGGCGTGCCGAGCAAACTCGATGCGTAGATATCAGTGAATTCTCCCCTCGAGGATTTGAAGCCTGAGGTAGAACTATTTGCTATATTATTACCAATGATGCCTAAATCGGCAGAGGCTGCCAGAATTCCTGAGACGGAAGTATCAAAAGCCATTGTTTCACTCCTTTAACATTAATTTCAATTTATTTACGGTTGTGATGCTCCAACAAGAGCGGTTTAGCGGTACTCCGCTACATCTGAGAGATAAGCTGATTGCCCATTGGCTAAATTCAACGTGATCTGCTGAGTCTGTTGATTCAGGCTGATACTCTCTATACGGTTAGCCACGCCCACTTGTAACGACTGGACCTGGCCCGAGACTGCACCTACGGCATTGACCTGGTAATCTCCTGCTGCCACCGGCTGCCCTGATTGATTCAGACCATCCCAGCTGAAATCTCGGTTACCCGGCACGCTGGTATCAAGCATGAATGAACGTACCAGTTCACCGCTGCTATCCCTGACCTGTATTTCAACATTTGACGCGTAATTGGCATTGGGAACCATGCCTTCGAGCGGCTGCACGCCATCGTACCTGCCGATGTTAGAGCCGGTAATGACCTGGCGGTCCAACAAAGCTGCAGCCTGCAAACCCTGCGCACCCATAATAGAATCCGCGACCGTCGCAAAACTCCCGTTTAACTCGTCAATTCCATTAACCATACTGAACTGCGCCATCTGCGCCATGAACTGGTTGTTATCCATGGGTTTGGTTGGGTCCTGATGCTCAAGCTGGGCTACCATCAGAGCCAGGAAATCCTGCTGACCAAGCTCATTTTTAGTTTTACCCGTTTGGCTGTTCATTGCCTGGGAAGCACCGAAGTTATCGCTGATTACTGTTGTCTGCATTTCTTTCTCCGCTATCTACTGACCTAAGGTCAGTGTCCTCATAAGTAACTGTTTTGCTGTATTCATCATTTCAACATTGGTCTGATACGATCTGGACGCTTCCATCATGTTGGCCATCTCTTCGACGGTATTAACATTCGATAGATAAACGAAACCAGTTTCATCGGCCAATGGATGGCCGGGATCGAACAATTTCCGAGGGGCCGTTTCATCTTCATAGACACCATCAACGCGCACGCCCTTAGCAGCCGAATTCGATAATTCCTGATTGATAAAGGATTTGAAAACCGGATACTTCGCCCGATAGACAGTATCAGCAGAGCCTGCCGCCACTTCCGCATTGGCCAGGTTTTCTGCGACGAAATTAAGCCGTGTGGTCTGCGCAACTAACGCTGACTGGCTCAATGCAAAAACATTCATCAAACTCATCGTTATTCTCCCCTCAAGGCAAGCTTAAGACCTTTTACCTTTGACGATAGAAATTGAATACTGGCCTGATAACGAATGGCATTTTCTGTAAAGGCAGCCTGCTCGGCTTCGCCTTCAACGGTATTGCCATTTTCAGAAGGTTGCGTTGGTACCCTGTAGAGCAGATTGCTACTCTGGGTTGCGTCCATCTTCATATGTTTAGCATGTGAAGTCAGTAATCTGCCGCCTGAGCCTTGCATCAGGCTGCTGATTTCCGCTTTAAAATCCATATCCCTGGCCTTAAACCCAGGCGTATCTGAATTAGCCACATTAGAGGCAATAATCTCGGCTCGCTCGGAGCGCTTCATTAATGCCGCCGCATGAATATTTAACGAGTTATCAATCCAGTTCATCTATCTATCCACTATCCTGATTCCAGTTTCAGCACTGCCCGCCTTTCGTTCTGATGCGGCTGACAGTTTTGTACACGGCTTACAATGCAACCACCATGCCAAATAATTTTTACTACCAATTTCAATCACTTATAGGATTAAACGGTGCGTGAGCATCTCCGGGCGGCAAGCTTAGCGGACAAACCTTGCCGCGATGCGTCATCACTCTTGCCGCTTTGCTGCTTTTTATTTGGAATTCGATTAGGTAAATGCTTAGGTTTCTCTTTACCTATCTATTTAGGTATTTGATTGGACAAATGAATCACATATAAAACTTAGACGTGTCGACTGGCTCAGCAATAAGTAACCGGGCATGGCTTTTTTAGCAGGAACCGGGTCTCCTACATCCCAGATCACTACCAGCCTGGGCTCAGAATCATAGCCGGGTTATCCGCAAAGACTGGCAGTGCTTATAGGTAAAGCCCAGGGATAATGAAATAGTCATAGACTGTGACCGCCCATGAAGGTTGATCCTCAGTCGATATGACCGTTAGGCAAAGATAGCTGAACTTGCCGCTGGAAAACCGAGCTTCCCCAAAAAAGAAACGACCCTCCCAGAGAATTTACGATAACGCCATGACAGCTATTTTAGGCAGTGTCTTTAACTTCGTTTTGCCCGGCCGCCGCGCCGGCAACCTGACCAGGCCGACCCGCTTCCAATCAGTTACCAAGCCCTACTCTGGTGTAAAACCTGATTTCTTGAAATCTTGGCACGTATATTGTTTGTAAATTAACCAACAACAAAAGCGGATTGCACCGTCTTTATAGAAAATATAAATTAAATCCTTTTAAATCAATTGTTTAAAAGAAAAAATAGACACCGGAACGGAAACCATGAAAATGAATAACGATCGACCAGACAAAGAATTGACACTGGATTGGCCGGTTTCTTTGACACCCTGGCTGCCTTTAGTACTGATCAGTGTGATGCAGGTTATTTGCTTTCCGGCTTACGCGGTGGAATTCCACGACCATGATGACATTTTATCGGTAGCCGAAAGACAGGTCCTAAAACTACCTGAAATTGCAGACCTACGTCAGCCTTTTATCAGTATAGATAAATTGGACACTCGTTTACGGCTTAAAAAATGCAGTGAACCTTTACAGGCTGAGCCGTCACCCGGAGGGGTGAGGTCAGGTAAAACCACCATCGCTGTGCACTGCTATGGTAACCAGCCATGGAAGCTCTACGTTCCTGCCAAGATTGAGTCCATCATCAATACGGTTAAATTAACCCGCTCCCTGCCACGAGGCGCGATCCTGGGTACTTCAGATATCAGCCTGACGCAAAGCCGGCGCAGCTCGACCCCCAAACCACTAATCAATTCCATTGAAGAAGCGCAAGGCGCAGCACTGCGCCGAGCTCTAGCCAGGGGAACAGAATTAACACAATCCATGCTTGAAGCGCCTCTGATACTCAAAAGAGGTGAACAGACCATCATCCTCGCCGGCAGAAACGGCCTGGAAGTCCGCATGAGTGGCAAAGCGTTGCAAGATGGAGCTGAAGGAGAATTCATTCGTGTCCAAAACTTGACCTCAAAACGAACCGTTCAGGGAAGGGTTAGGGCAGATGGATCCATCGAGATAGATCGATGGTAAAAAAAAAACTAAAGTTTTATGAGATACTGCCGATAACTACAGTGTACCGATCAACCTTTACAGGACATTTTTGAAATGGCGATTGAAATAAAGCCGACTCAAGCAGGGCCCACCCCTGGTTCGATGCAAAAGCCCTTACAGGCAAATGCAGCGGATGACCTGTCCAATCGCTCTACCAGCACGGATACCGTGACGGTAACCAGCGCTGCTGAAGGGATGCTCGAAATGGAGAAAACCCTGTCTAACCTTCCATCGAGTAACGGTGAAAGAGTCGCTGCCATCAAGCAGCTTATCTACGAAGGTCAGTTCCATATTGATGCCGGTAAAATTGCTGCAAAACTGATTGAACAGGAATTAGACCTCCTCTAACTCAAATCAGCGTTATTGGCTCTCTGAACCCAGGAGAGCACCATGAGTAAAGATGACCCGCTGCAATTTAAAGTGGCCTTCGAAAATATATTTAACAATAAAGCCTCCCACCTGGAGGAACTTCTGGCTACCATTCTCCACGAGCGAGATGCGCTGAGCGGCAATTTAGTCGAAGAAATCGAAAAAGCAGCAGGGCAAAAACAGAGCCTGATGCAATCGGTGGAAGAAAATGTCCGACAGAGCAAAACATTGCTGACGCATCTGAAACAAACCATGCCAGCGCACTCCCAAGAAGCCATTCTGAACTGGTGCGACCCTAGCGGTGGCCTGAATCAGCTTCGAGACAGGATTACCGACATCACCAGTCGCTGTCAGTCAGAAAACAACCGCAATGGCATTCAGGTTCGGAGGCAAAGCCAGCATGTCCATACCGCTTTGAACATATTGCGTGGTGAGGGCTTAACCAGTGCCTTCTATGGCGCTACAGGCGAGCCTGCCACGGAACATGGCGTCAGAAGCCTGGGGAAAGCTTAGAACTTACTATTATTCCTCGGATTTGCGGAAAGTATAGGTGAGTCCGGAGGTATACCTGAAATTGTCGGAATTAACCCCATAAGTCGGTTGGCTATCATGGTCATAAGCCAGGCTCAAATCCAGGGATAATTTATCGGTCAATTTGGTCACTATTTTTGTCACTGCAATACTACGCATACCCCCGGCAGATAATCCCGGCTGGGCAAATGCCGATAGGCTCCATCTCGTTTGCCGGGTCTGTCCGATTGGCATGGAAAGTGTTAGATAAATATTGGCTCGACTTCTTGATTCCTGCGCGGCCACATCTACAAAACGTTCCTGCTCCTGCATAACCCCAATACCGATCAACGCGTCAATGTTACCTTCGCTGTTTTGCCAGTCAAACCGGTAGCCTGCGCCAAACAGCCTTCGAGAATCCAGTTTCTGGAACCGGTCGCGCTGACCCTGAACATAAAACTCAACTCCACCGGTAGCCAACTTACGAACGTAGCGAACATGAACAAAAGCATTATCGACGGTATCTCGGCCTTCTGATTGTTCTGCCTGGTAACTTCCGATTAGCAACCAGGTCGACTTGTCACCACGGAATAGCGTATGGCTATCGATACCAAACGAGCTTCTGTTGTCATTACCACTGGCACCATTTAAATCGAAAGAAAGCGAAGAGAATACGGTTGCATCTGGCTCAGCAAAGTACTGGTCATTGACATCTACAATCGCCCAGGCTGAGCTCGATAGCAACAATCCAATGAGCAGAACAGACTCTAGACGCCAGATCATGCTCTCATACACAGGGAAATTTTTTACGATCATATTAGCCTGGGACACAAAAATGCTAATCATGAACAAGCTGAAGGGGATTAGCAAACGCTTCATCGCCAAGCACTCCGTTTGTTGTTCTGATACTGACAACTAATCTCTTGGTTCCTCAAACCATGTGCCTACCTGCTAATCACTCAATCTTCGCCAGCTATACCAGTGCCAACAACAGCCAACAACCAACAACCAACAACCAACAACCAACAACCAATAATAGCGTCAATAATCTAACCCTATCCGAATCATCTGTACATTTTATTTTTGCACCGATGCGACAGGTAAACGCTCATCGGCAGTATATGAAATGATCTTTACAATTTTCACGGTCCTTGTAAGATCAAATCAATGGGCCAAGGTAATCGAGCTTTAACAACAGGTGCCTTAAGTCCGAATGCAAGTTTGTTATAACGGGGTAAAAAAAATTGTATCTCAGGCTGGCAACCATTTTAACCATCAGTCTGCTGTTGCTCACCAGTTGCGGCGGTGGCGGTTCGTCAGGCTCAGGTACTCCACCCCCACCCGGAGGTGGAGGTGGAGGTGGAGGACCGACAGACCCTGTCATTTCGGTAGCCGAAGCACACCGATTCCTAAGGCAGGCCAGCTTTGGTCCGACTCCAACTGAAGTCGAAAAAGTCCGAGATATTGGCTTTGAAGCCTGGATTGATCAGCAACTGCTCGAACCAGTCTCGTTGCAATTACCCTATATGGATGACCTGCCAGAGCCAGAAAACAGCCGCGAGGGTCAAACTAATCGTCTTGACGCCTGGTTTCAGAATGTCTTAAACGGCAAAGACCAGCTGCGACAGCGCGTCGCTTTTGCCTTATCCGAGATCATAGTGATCTCAGATCAAGGTAATTTATTCAATTTCCCGAACGGCCTGGCTGATTACTATGACAAACTGGCAATAAATGCTTTTGCAAACTACCCGGATCTGCTTAAAACCGTCACCCTCACGCCTGCCATGGGCCGTTATCTTTCCATGCTGGGTAACCAGAAACCCGACAAAGCCAAGAATATCCGCCCAGACGAGAATTATGCCCGAGAAGTAATGCAACTGTTCAGCATTGGCCTGGTGATGCTCAATAAAGATGGTTCAGTCGTCCTAGATCAGGATAACCAACCCATACCAACCTATGACCAGGCCGTGATCGAAGCGTTCGCGCATGTTTTTACGGGTTGGACCTTTTACGGCTCAGAAGCTTTCAATCGGCCTTCCTACATTTTCCGCGCGCCCATGGTGGCATTCCAGGCCTATCATGACGAAGGTGAAAAACGGCTGTTAAACGATGTCATTTTACCGGCGGGACAGTCCGCGGAAGATGACCTGGATGCCGCCCTGGGAAATATCACCAATCATGCCAATGTGCCACCCTTTATCAGCAGACAACTAATCCAGCGGCTGGTCACCGCAAATCCGTCTCCAGACTATATCGAGCGCGTTGCTGACGTTTTCATTGACGATGGCTTTGGCACGCGAGGTAATCTGGGTGCGGTGGTAAAAACGATCTTGCTTGACCCTGATGCACGCGCAGAACCAACCGATGACACTAGTGGCAAATTAACCGAACCGCTACTGCGCTTAACAGCTATCTGGCGCGTCTTTAATGCATCAGCTGAGAGTGACCGGTATCTTTTCGCCTTTCCTGAATATTCATTTTCCCAGGCGCCACTGAGAGCCGATTCGGTGTTTAACTTTTTCAGACCGGATTTTGCTCCAACCGGAGAGATAGGCAAGCTGGGCCTGGTATCACCGGAGATGCAAATCACCAATGAAACCACTTCTGTCTTGGTCAATAACTACCTGGCACTGGTTATATTTCTGCAACACTCGTCTGTGACCGAAAAAGAAGTCGACACCATTTATATTAATATTGACGCCGAACTGGCCATCGCCGACCAACCAGAGGCCTTGGTCGATCAGGTAGCAGAAAAACTTTTGGGAGGAAATATTTCAGATGCGTTACGCGCCGAAAGCCTCGCTATGATGCAGCGCTGGGATTCCCAGGAAGGTAAAGTGGCTGAGACCATTTACACCATCGCCACCTCACCCGAATTCGCGGTCTTACCATGAGCAAAACCATGCACAGAAGAGATTTCCTCAAGCTCAGCGCCGCTCTTTCCGCCCTCGGTCTCATTGGCGGACCAGGAATGATTCCCGCCGCCAGGAGCGCAGACTTCAGCGATTACAAGTGCCTGGTGAATGTGTTCCTGCTTGGCGGTAACGATTCCTTTAATATGCTGGTGCCACGCAGTGACGCTGAATACAGCATCTATGCGGCCTCACGGCAGAACCTTGCTATTCCCCAGGGAGACCTATTACCCATCTCACCGCTGAATTCTGATGGGTCTCTTTACGGCCTTCATCCCATGGCCAGCGGTCTGCAGAGCTTGTTCGAAACCGGCGACCTGGCTATCGTCAGCAATGTCGGCCCGCTACTGGAGCCTACCAGCAAAGACGATTACCTTAATGGCACTACCAATCTACCACCGCAGCTTTTCTCTCATAACGACCAGCAAAACCAATGGCAAAGCTTAAGGGGGACTCATTCTTTGTCTACCGGCTGGGCTGGGCGAATCGCTGACTTGCTGGCAGAAGATCTTTCCGGGCAATTGCTGCCCACCAATATCTCAACTTCTGGTAATTCTCGCTTTCAAGCCGCTGAAACCAGTAGTCCCTATACCGTTAACAATAATGGTGCCAGCAGCTATGCCGCATTTCGACGTGGCGCCGAATTTGGCGTTGAGCGCCGGGCATCGTTCGAACAACAACTCGCCAACGGCTATGGCAACATCCACAGCAGGGCTCTAGCTGAGGTACATACCCGGTCATTACAGTATGCAGATCTGGTTAATGAAGCCTTAACCCTGGTGCCAGAACTGAACACGGCCTTTCCTGATACCAGGTTGGGTAGAAGGCTGAGAATTGTCGCCCGGCTGCTGGCCGTAAAGGATGAATTCGAAGTTAACCGGCAAATTTTTTATATCACTGCAATTGGATTTGATACTCACGACAACCAGAATCAGGATCAACCTAACCTCCTCCTGGACCTAGGGGACTGCCTGCAGGCCTTCCAGACAGCCATGGCCGAAATCGGCCTGGAAAACCAGGTCACCACCTTCACCCAATCAGACTTTGGTCGTAACTTGACCAGCAATGGTGATGGTACTGACCATGGCTGGGGAGCCCATCAGCTGGTGTCGGGCGGGGCAGTCATGGGGCGACAGATTTATGGCACTATGCCGGTTCTGGAAATAGACGGCCCTGATGATGTGGCCGGCGGTAGAGTTATCCCCACCCAATCAGCAGACCAATACGCAGCTACCCTGGCAACCTGGTTCGGTATACCAGAATCAAACCTTAATGAGATCGCTCCCAGCCTACCTGCATTTAATTTACGAAATCTCGGCTTTATGACCTAGCTGGCCACCCTCCCCGAGTAATCTCAAGCCCATAACCTAGCCGCCTGGTTCCGTTTAAACGAAATCAGGAGGTATTCCCAACATCAACCACCCTATCCTTTGGCGCTTTAATGCCGAGGGCTTAAAGGTAAAATTACTCCGAAAAACCCAATTCTGAGCCTGCAGAGGCAATCCGCCGACTAACCAGAACAAGATAAATAGCCGCACAGATACCGGACGCTGCAAACAACATACACATAACCACTATCTGGTAGCGAACAGCGATCAAGGGTGACACCCCCGATAAAATCTGGCCGGTCATCATACCCGGCAGGGCCACCAGGCCGACAGCAAACATTGAATTGATAACCGGTATCATACCGGTCTGGAAGGCGACTATTTTTGCTTCTTCGGGGCTCCGGCCATTGCTAATCTCTGACTCAAAACGCTCAGCGGACAGGGACACGGTATTCATTGAATTGGCAAAAATCATACCGGCCAGCGGCACCGTATATTGCGGTCTATACCAAGGCTCGATATGCAGCACACCCCAAACTACTAAAAACAGTACCAACCCGCCACCCACTGCCAGCGACACCAGCACATAGGGGTAGAGGTAACGACGCTTTGCCTGAACCGGGTTAAGCGAAATCCAACTGGCAACGGTCAACATCACTGCCAGAACCAGACAGATAATCCAGGCGTTTTGAGCTTCAAAAATATACACCAGGAAATAACCGATCAATATCAGTTGAAGCAGCATTCGAGCGGTCGAGTAAACCGCTGTCCAAGCTTGCAGGGACCATCTGAACATCAATACAAATACGATCACCATAGGCAGGAATATCACACCAATATCTATCCACGAGATGACTGGCAAAGAATAATCCACATTGAACTCCTTAACTAACTGCTAGTAAAAGCCATCTCTTACAATATTCCAGGCCAGTAAAACAGGCATAGGTTGACCAAAGAATTCAGACACCCTTAGCAAACCTTGGGACAAGTTTAACCGCCTGACAAACAGAACGCTCACTCACGCAATTTCACTTTGCTTTTTCAGTTCTCAAGAATACAAAAAAACATCCTGTAGCCACTGCTGATAGCAGATGCCAGATAGCATGCGACTGCAGCCAGGAATCCGGCTGGCACCACTCATGGCCAGGTCGACCCGTTAACCAGATGGAGAAGGCAACAAGATAGCAGGTGACACCAGCAAAATACCACGGAGAATAGGACCGCCTGCCACGCGGAGGATGATGTGCCAGCAAACCAGGCAACCAGAAAAGTATCACCCACCAGAACTCACTGGGTTTATCCAACATCTCAATAGGGGTAATTCCAAATAGAGCGGCAATGGCAAAGCCAGAAAAACCTGATAGCCAACGAAACTGTGGTGACCAGAAGCGATATAGCAGCTCAGAAACTCCCCACAACCCAATTGAAATACTGAATAGGTCCAGGTTAATTCCCATGTCACCACCTAGCAAAGCGCGGCCCAGGCCATAACCGACTACCAAAACCGCGTAGATAACAAAAAATGAACGCAACCGCCAGCGACCCATCTCGGATACATTCACCAGCCAGGGAATCAAGATATACATCACCATACTGAGGTTATCTGCCCAGGCACCCCATACCGTATGGGTTCCATGCATCAGCATGGAGCCAGGGCCTAACCAAATTGTTGCTCCAGCATAGAGCAGTGCGATCGGATTTGCTCCGTGGAACTGAGATGTGCCTTTAGCAGTAGTAACATCTCGGCGAAGCCAGAACAACATCATTAAGCCGGCAACCATGAACCCGATATTACTCAAGGCATTGACAGGCTCGCGCAATAATCCGCCACTGACCCTTTCGCACCAGCGGGACGCTTCACCGATGGCCTGCTCGTAACTAGCCGGGTCACCCCAGCCCTGCAGGCCCAAAAAGACATAAATAACAAAATACGCCAGGACCCCTGCCAACGCCCAGGGTAACCACTGCTTACTCGCTGTATCTGACAGCAGCCAGTCAGGTCTGTATCTGTGTTGATTCATAGCCTACGCACCCATCAAAATTCATTAATCAGATTACTGAATCGAAATAGCCTTCTGTAAAACACCACAGCAAGAACATCGCCGATAAAAAACAGGCCGGTTTTTTATCAGATCTGTCCTGGCGGGTACTTACCTTTTGACATCTCAAAGCGCACCAACTGATTCAAACTACTTCGATGATTCTCCAGTATTGCTGGAGCTTCTAGGTCATTGTTTTCTCATCGGTGAGAAAACAGGAACCGTTCACGGATACTTGATTCAACCTACCCCGCCCACTTCCTGTCATGGCACTACCTGATACAGCCAGGTATCACCCCTGGCAATCATAGCCGCGATATCCTCACCACTGCCCCCTGATAATTGATATTTCTCCGAAAATTTAACCATCACCGGTGCTATTACATCCCCCGTCATCAGCCGTTGTAATTGCTGTTGATAAAGTTTTCCATCAATTCGCAGGATAACTCGATTATCCTTTTCAATGTAATGTGGCCACTGCTTCCAGATTTTCCCAAAGTCAGTATTCATATAACCGCTCACCAGGTACAACTGACCGTCAAAAACTACCAGCCAAACTGTTCTTGATGTCTCCGGTGCCACTGTTTGAAACTCTATGACTTCTCGACCCTCCAGAAAAGACCAATTAGACGGCGCAGCAGCGACAATGCCGGTACTAAAAGCACCACCGGAAACAATTCCCATGGGTCCATCTGCAAACCGCATACTTATAAAAAAGCCAGCCAGACCAATCGTCACAGCGACGATTACCAGCAGCAGCCAACGGGTAATTATTTTCAACATAATAGAACACTTCTCCCCTTAATCCGGACATAATCTCATTTAACCCTAGAGCTCTCACTCCAAAAGCTGTCACTCCAAAAGCGCTCGCTTCAAGAGCTAAAAGTGTACAACAGAAAGTACCTGGCTATAACGCATTTACTGAGGTCTTTTTCGACAGCACCACAGGTAGCCATTATTCTATCTAAAACCAACCTAGCCAGATGTCCCCAGCAAGACTGATACTACCTCGCTACGAACCACTTATCCGGCCAATCTAGCCTAAAACCGTAGGTACTTTTTCCGATTGTTTCTGATACGGGAATATATCGCTAAAACCACACAGTTCTTTGAACCGCTCTGCATCATCGCAATCTTCGGCCAATTCATT
>JABIZD010000195.1 GCA_018666555.1 Gammaproteobacteria bacterium | reverse complement strand
TTACGCTTGTCGCCAGAGCAGGAGTAGGGGTTGATCGACTTTGTGAGATATTCGATGCGCCAGCGGAGATAACCGACCAGCCCAGTGGGCGCGCATTAGAGAAAATAGACGGTCGTTTTGTTATCCGCGATCTTAGTTACAGTTATCCATCAAGTCCCCAGCCCGCGCTCAGCAATATCAGTATGACCATCAGTGCCGGTGAGTCGATTGGCATTGTAGGCAGGGTGGGTTCAGGTAAGTCGACGCTGCTGAAGCAATTTACTCGGATGCTCGATCCACCGCCGGGAACCTTCTTCCTCGATGATATCGATGTCAGGGAGTATCCCCTGTCCCAGCTGCGCTCACAGATTGCCCAGGTACTCCAGGATCCTTTTCTGTTCGGCGAACCACTTCGTAGCAACATCAGCTATGATGAACCCGAACGAGCGCTCGATTTTATCTGGGAATCTGCCGATTCAGCAGCCTTGCGTGGAACCATTGAGGAGTTTCCAGAGCAGATGGAAACCCTGGTCGGAGAACGGGGAGTTACCCTAAGTGGTGGTCAGAAGCAGCGCACAACCCTTGCCAGGGGCTTAATTCGTAATTCCGCCGTACTTATTCTTGACGATTGCTTCAGTTCCGTTGATACAGAAACTGAAGAGCATATCCTAAGCAGATTAAAGCAATTACGCGACGGTAAAACGACTATTCTAGTGAGCCACCGTGTTTCTACGTTGCGGCATACAGATCGCATCGTGGTATTGGAAGAAGGTCGTATAGCCGAACAAGGCACCCACCGGCAGTTGTTGGCGCTCGATGGTATCTATGCTGAGCTTGAGCGTCTGCAGACCCATGGCTTAGAGCCTGCTGAGCCGTTAGCGGATCCGGTATGAATACTATCTCCCCTTCTGATAAGCCGACTAACGGTGAAGAGCGCGATCATGCCATGTTTGATGCCGAGCTCTCCGGTGCCGTACTTAATTTTCATTTGCTCAAGAGAATTATCTCCTGGCTTGCTCCCTACCGGCTTAGATTATTCGTCAGTGGTTTGCTGGTTTTAGGAGCCAGTTTCTCGGCTGTGGTAATGGAAGTGGTGATTAGTAGAGTCCTGGTTGACTATATTATCGTTGGTGATGCTGACAGTGTTATGCCTGACCTCGGTATGATCGAGTTTACGCAACGCATTGAAACGTTATTTGCCCTGCCACCATTGTATGCCGCCGGTGCGATATTTTTTATTTTGATGACGCTGTCAGCGGTGCTTGGCCACTGGCACAGGTTAACGTTGATAGGTCCGATCGTGCATGCCTTGAGAGACTTGAGGCAGGACTTGTTTGCCCATCTGGAGAGTCGACCCAGTTCTTTTTACGATCGTGTTCCTGTTGGCAGGATTATGACTCGGGTAACTAATGATGTCGAAGCACTTTACGAGATGCTGCGCGGGATGGGCAGTCTGCTAGGAGAATTTGTACCTTTCCTGGTAGCTCTGACGATTATGCTATCAACCAGCGTTGAATTGACGGCTATTTTGCTGCTGCTGGTGCCGATTGTGGGTGTCGCCACATTCTATTTCAGGAGAGCCACGAGGGAGATTTTTCGTCGGGTCAGGAACAGTGTTTCGGCGTTGAATCAATATCTTCAAGAAAATCTGTCGGGCATGCAGGTAGTCCAGTTGAGCCAGAGGCAGGAACGCAACAAATCAGAATATACCAGAATCAATCAAGAAAACCTGAGCCTTGAATTCAAGTCTATCGACCTATCAACCTTTTATGGTGCCTTTAACGACTCGCTCTCATCAGTTGGGCTCGGAATTATCATTTACTATGGTGCCGGAGCCGTCGTCCAGGATGAGATGTCTCTGGGTGGGGTAATTCTGTTTACCCGGTTTATGAATATGTTGTTTACCCCCGTCGTCATGCTTGGCGAGCAGTTGAATGTGCTGTTTAGGGCCATGGCCAGTGGTGAAAGGATTTTCCAAGCGCTCGATTGGGATGAGCAGATTCACGAGCCGGTAAATCCAAGGCAACTATCTTCGCGACTGGCTGGTAAAGTTGAATTTCGCAATGTGCATTTTGCCTATACTCGTAACACCCCTATCTTAAAGGGCGTCAGCGTTATTATTCAGCCAGGAGAGAAGTTGGCAATCGTCGGTCCCACCGGCTCCGGGAAAAGCACCCTGATTAGGTTGCTAGGGCGATTTTACGATTTTCCACCCGGTCAGATCTTCCTCGACGACATCGATTTAAATGAACTTCATTCAAGAGATGTACGCCAGCGTATCGGTGTTGTACTGCAGGACTTCCATATATTCTCTGGCAGTGTGCTCGATAATATATCGCTGGGCAACGACAAGATCACTCGGGAAAAAGCCATAGAAGCGGCAAAAACGGTTAATGCGCATGAGTTTATTGAGCGCCTCAAAGACGGGTACGATACTCAGCTAGTTGAACGCGGGGCCAATCTGTCGCAGGGCCAGAGACAACTATTAGCCTTTGCCAGGGTGCTCGCAGCTGATCCTGAGATTCTTATTCTAGACGAAGCCACAGCCAGCATTGACACAGAAACCGAAGTGCTCATACAGGATGGATTGCGCAAGCTGATGGAGGGTAGAACCTCCATATTAATTGCCCACCGTCTGCAGACAATTCAGGAAGCGAACCATGTGCTGGTATTGCACCAGGGTGAGGTTAAGGAATATGGCACTCACCAGGAGTTAATCGCCTTAGATGGTCTCTACCGCACGCTGCATGAACTCCAGTTTCAGGATGTGGTTGTGGATACCGATGGTGAAACGATTCTTGAATGAGGATCATCTGCTATCAGCCGGTTTATGGGTGCCAGCTGCAGTCAACCAAGTTACGCATGGGTCTGGTTAATCCATTGCTCGCTGACAACGAATCCACGGCTGATTTCCCTGCCTTGATCATCAATCATAGCCAGGTGCACAGCCTGGGGAGCGGGTGATACTTCTAACCTTTGAAGGGCTTCCAAGTAGTTTAATACTGGCAGGTTATTCGTTTCAGTAATGGTCGAGAGCCACAGGTACTTGGATAAATAAATCCATCTTTCTGAGGTATTGGAGAATCGTCGTTTGAAGTCTGGCAGGCTCATCCACCAGCCCTTGAGATGACTGGCACTGGCATAGACCGGAAAAGCCCTGGCTTGATCGGTAAAGTTCCGCCATGGATAAAACAGACGGCCTTTAACCAGGCAGTAGGCTTGCTTGACCGGGGTTATGTTCCTGTCGGCTAGCAGCGCCTTTGCCTCGGGTGATGTCGCCAGCAGCAGTTGATGGTTCAATAAGCGGTTTGTTTTCAGATCTAGCCGGTCTTCAGGGTTTGGCCCAAACCAGTTTTCCGGTTGGGTTAAATCACCCGTGCCAAGATAAAATTTAACAGCCAGCTCCCAGTGCTGTGTTTCTCCCTCATGAGCAATGATCAGGTCAAATTCCCCGAGCGTGCGCTGATGGTTGCGAACGGCTAAATTACTGGCTAGCAGTTGGTATCCCGGCATTTCTTGTATAGCCCTCTGCCAGAGTCGCTCAAATTGAATGCCAAGGCGGAAACGGCTCCAGTCAGGAGGTGCCGGCCAGACAATATCGAAATCATTTAAGGGAAGTTGAGCATACCATTGGGAAGCCGGGAACCGATTATCCAGGGCGTGGAGAAGAGGCGGGCTTTTGATGGCCCAGCGGGCATCAGCTTTACGCCGGCTGTTATCGGGTTCACTGATCATAGGTTGTTTTTCTAATCTGGCTAATCTGCGTTACAAGTTGTTGCTCAGTTAGTGCAATTTTGGGCGGGTTCGGTAGTATCATAGCGGTTCTTGGAGAAAATTGAGTTGTAAATATGAGCTTTCGCGCCGCCTTGATGAATTTCATCATCAGAAGAACGATCAAACGTCAATTGCCGCAAAATGCTGACGAGATAAAAGCATTCAGAAAACGTATGAGCGATGCAGGTAATTTAATGCCCAAGCCATCGTCTGGTGTTAGCTTCGAGGAGTGCCAGGCCGGTAAAGTCAGCTGTGAGTGGGTCTGTCCTGAGTCCGCCAGCCCAACTGCCGTAGTATTGTATTTCCACGGTGGTGGTTATGTGATGGGAGATGCCGTAGGGCATCGCAATCTTTCCTGGCGACTTGCTCGCGCCAGTGGTTTTCGGGTGTTGATGGTTAACTATGCCTTAGCGCCGGAAAACCCATTCCCGGCGGCTCTGGATGATGCAATTGCTGCATTTGATTGGCTGAAAAGCCAGGGGTACGCGCCTGAAAATATAATCCTGGGTGGTGATTCTGCTGGCGGCGGCCTGGCTCTGGCAACGTTACTGAATCTGAAAAATTTAGGTGCTGATCTTCCAGCTGCTGCAGTTTTGATATCACCGTGGGTTGACCTAACCTTGAGTGGTGCGTCTTATGCTGATAACAGCGCCAGTGATCCCATGTTAACCCGCGAGGTTCTCAAAGCCTGGGCTGAGTGTTATCTCGCTGACAGGGATGCTAAAGCACCTCTTGCGTCGCCTTTGTATGGTGATCTGCTGGGCTTACCGCCTATGCTGGTCCATGTAGGGAGTACCGAAATTCTGCGGAGCGATGCTGAAAGCCTGGTCGATAAAGTGATCGAAATGGGTGGAACAGCTGCATTGAAGGTTTGGCCGAAAATGGTGCATGTCTTTCACCTATTTGGGGGCCGTGTTCCAGAAGCCGATCAGGCCATTAATGAACTTGGTAAATACTGTCGTGCCAGCGTGGAAAATCCTGAGTGAATAAAGCCTACCCCATTGCCCGACACCTGGTTTTACTTGGCGGAGGTCATAGTCATATCATTGTATTGAGAATGCTGGGTATGAATCCGGTGCCTGGCCTGCAGGTGACTTTAATCAGTCCAGATCGGCGAACACCCTATTCTGGCATGTTACCTGGTTATATCGCCGGCCATTATCAGGAAGAGGATATACATATTGAGCTTGATCCACTTTGCCGGTTTGCTGGTGCCGGATTGATTCAGGGTAGCGTCACAGGTCTGGATCCTGATCAGAACAAAGTGTTTATAGAGGGTAGACCGGCTATTGAATTTGATGTCTTGTCCATTGATATTGGTATCACGCCCGATTTCACTGGTTTACAAACCACTTCACCTGATTTAATCCCGGTAAAACCGATCGGCTCATTTATTGCCCAATGGAAGAAGTTTCTAGCCGGGCTTGAGACCGTCAAAAATATTGCCGTGGTCGGTGGCGGCGCTGGCGGTGTGGAGCTTTGTTTGTCGATATCACACCGTCTGGGATCAAGCGATTTGGGGGGGTTAAACCCAGCAGGCATCGAGATACACCAGTGCGCGGCTTCACCAGGGTTATTACCAGACTATGCTGCAGGGGTAAAAAAGCGCGTTAGCAGGGAACTGCACGAGGCTGGTATTGTATTGCATGATGACTTCACTGCCATCGACTATGAGCGAGGTTTGTTAAGGTCGCAGGAAGGTGAGCAGATCGAGGTCGAAAAGGTTTTCTGGGTGACCAACGCCGCTGCCCAGTCATGGTTGACGGATACGGGTGTTGCCCTGGACGAGCATGGCTATGTTGCCGTTAGTGCCAGTTTGCAAAGTTTGAGTCATCCGCATATTTTTGCTGCAGGAGATACAGCGGCGGTCATTGATCACCCCAGACCGAAGGCGGGTGTCTATGCTGTTCGCCAGGGTGAGCCACTGTTTAATAATCTGGTTCACTATATTCATGGCAGGCGCACCCGTGCATTTCGGCCACAAGGATCCTTTCTTTCGTTGATATCCACAGGAGGGCGCAGTGCGGTTGCGGCCAAGTGGTGGTTCGCGGCGCAGGGACGTATCTGCTGGATTTGGAAGGACTGGATCGACCGTCGCTTTGTCGATCGGTTTCGTTTACTGCCGGCCATGCCAGTAGCTGAGTTGAAATCGGGTTTGCTGGCAGAATTTGATGACCAGATGCAATGTGGTGGATGTGGTTCTAAAGTGACTTCTGAGATTCTCAATGAAGTACTTGATGAGCTGGCTCCAGGTTCAGAAAGAGACGATGCGGCGTTTTTTGCGCCGCCGGATGGGTATCTCATGCTGCACTCGATTGATGCCTTCCGCTCTTTTTTGGATGACCCCTATGTATTAGCCCGAATTGCCGTAGTCCATGCAGCTAGCGACATTTACGCTATGGGTGGGTCAGTTGCCACGTTAATGGCTAATATGATTTTACCCTTCGCTAAACCCAGGCCGACTCGAAACCTGTTACGCCAGTTGTTAAGTGGTGCACTCGATCAAATTGCCGAAGAGGGCGCAACGCTGATTGGCGGTCATAGCAGTGAGGGAGCAGAGTTGTCAGTTGGTTTCGCTGTGAATGGATTGGTTGCCGAAGGATCGGAAGTTCGTAAATCTGGCCTGGTCGCCGACGATGTGCTGATTTTGAGTCAACCCCTGGGCATCGGTACCTTGTTTGCTGCTCATATGCAGGGCAAGGCCGAGGGCAGACATATCGAAGCGGCAATCAATGCCATGCAGCAGTCCAGTCGACGGGCGGCAGAGATATTCCTGGCTCATGATGTTCATGGCATGACTGACGTTACTGGTTTTGGGCTTGCGGGGCATCTAGGTGAAATGCTTGTAGCTAGCAAAAAGGCAGCTGAAATCTGTTTAACTTCAATTCCAGCATTACCTGGTGCAATTCAAATAATCTCCACCGAAGGCATAACCAGCACCTTGCATGATTCCAATCGACAAAATGCATTAATGCTATTAAACCCCCTCAGGTCAGAAGATCTCAATAGCGCTGCCAGATATGAATTGCTGTTTGACCCGCAGACGGCGGGAGGGTTGCTGGCTGGTATCTCTATGGACAAGGCAGATGGCTGCCTGGCGGCCCTTAAACTTGCAGGTTATGATGCTTCCATCATCGGTAAGGTAACCTCTGGGCCTGCTATGATTTCGCTACAGGCTGACTAGATTGATGAATGCATATTTCGCTTAATTTGTGCCAGCTCGTATCAGGCATCATCGGCCCGACAGGTCAGCCCTGGCAGAGAGGAACCCTCCCAGTCGGGGTCTGCCGCACCGGTTAACGCATCTGCTTGGCTCTGTAACGCGTGTATCCTTGCGAATGAGGCTTTACTGTCAATTTCAGTCACTTTGAAGCCGGCACTTCGCCAACTGGCCACATCAGCAGAGGTCCAGCCATCTGATGTTGTTTCAGCTTGAAAATGTTGCACGGGAACCTGTCTCTTGTTGTGCTTATCAATGGTCGAGGCTGGGTGTACTCGGGGAAGAGCCAGGGCATCTTCAAGGTTTCTTCCCTGGTCAATATAGCGAGATAGCACCTGCACGATAGCGGAGGGTATTTTTATCCCACCGGCAGCGCCGAGAGCCAGTACCACATGGCCATTTCTGGTGACGATAACCGGGGCGATGGCGGTTCTTGGACGACTTCCTGGATCCTGCCGGCCAGTTCGCAAATAACCTCCCATGGTGGCTGCATAAGGGAAACCCAAGCTTGGAGTCGCGACTTTGGCTCCAAATAAAGGTCCCAGGGTCTGCGTCATGGAAAGCGTTAAGCCGGAGCAATCAGCGGTTACAAAATGACTGGTATGTCCACTATCGGAGGCAAGCCAGTCAGTGCTCGATTCTTGCAGGCTGGCTTTCTCTGCCGAGTCAGTAATGCTATCGATCAACATAGGTAGGCGTATTCTGCTCAGGTTCTGTTTTGCCCAGGTAGGTTCGGTCAAACCGTTAAGGTCTGTTTCGTAGTAATCATCAGTCATGGATTCAATACTTAATGCCAGAGCCTGGGCCATCAACAACGCCCAAGACCTCTCACTGAGGCTACTCACCTCAAACTGGGCGATTAGCATCATAGCTTTGGCTACTAATCCACCACCCGCTGGAGCTGCGAGCGTATGAATCTCATAGTCACGGTAGGGAAAATGGATGTACCGACCTGGCAAAACCGCATAGCCCTTTAGGTCTGCCAGGGTGATGAATCCGCCATTCTTGATGACATCAGCACTGATTTCTCGGGCTATCTCACCTTGATAGAAATCATTGGGACCATATTTGCTGAGTCGGGCTAAAGTTCGTGCGAGTGTCGGCTGTTTAAGTACTCCCCCGGCTATGACTGCTTTTTTTCGGTTGTTCAGGTAGGCCCTGGCCATACCAGGATTCCGGCGTAGGTTTTTTACGCTACGCTGGTGTCTTGATGCTTCTCCTGGTAATAACGCGAAGCCTTGCCACGCGTGTTGTATGGCAGGCTGTATGAGATTCTCGAAAGGCAGGGATCCGTGATTTTCATGTAGTACCTGCAATAGCGCGATTAGACCTGGCGTTGCCACCGTTGTATAGCCAGAGCTCGGCATTTTCTTCTGCAACACAAAGCTTTGGGGTATTTCCGTCATACCGTTGTAGCCTTGTAAAGAGCCATCAGGATGTCGGACGAGGGCCTGTGCTCTGCCGCCTAATCCACTCATTGACGGTTCAACTACCGCCAGGGTCAAAGAAACCGCGATGGCAGCATCGATACTGTTGCCACCGAGTTTAAAAATAGCTTCGGCTGCTTCGGTAGCCAGAGGATGTGCTGTGGATGCCATACCTCGGTTAACAGGTGGAGGACTTGTTTGCGCCGCTGTATTGATACTCAGGGTTATTAATGCTGTTGCGAGAATAAGTCTAATCATAAATATTAATGGGTCCGTTCAGTAACATAGGTGCAGCAAGCCTGGCCATGCCTTTATTATTGTGCCCCACACCGGGAGCGATCGCCAACGACCAGTTCAAAGACAGTTTCTGTTCTGTGCTGGTGAGAACCGCTCGCTGATAAAAATGATGGCCACGTGCGAAGCGGTGGGGGCCTTGTTGCAGTGTTAATCGGTCGCGATTAAGGCTGGGATGCTGGGAGTCGGTATCCTGGTCTCCGAGTAGCACGATAAAGCGTCTGGCAAACAGGCTGCTAAGGCTTTCTCTGGAGATCCCCCTATCCTGTAATCCATAGGGATAGGGCGTATGCAGGTCTGGCAGGGTATACCAGCCGGCATTAGCGCAGACCGCAGCATCCACTGGAGCTCGCGGATACGCGTAGAGGTAGCGATGTAAAAATTGGCAACCGCCGGAGTGGCCATACATACGAAAGTTTTCCGAATTGTTGGCTGTTTCCAGCTTGATTGCTTTGAAAAGCGGATTAATTGCGCTGAAAGCCCATTGTGGTTTTGGAATAGGGTTACCATCTGCATCAACCTGGTTGCCAAGGATATAGCCACGCTTCCCAGGAAAGTCTGTTTTGCTGAAGTGGGGAGCGGCCAGGATGAATTTGAATTCCTGGGCATAGGCGGCCCATTCATTACGATATCTCTCAGCTGTGCGACTGGCCCCATGCATTACCAAGATGATGGGTGTCTGCGGGTTGCTATTTTCTGGCAGCGTGTAGAAAACGGGTATTGCTTTACCGGACCCGTCTTGGAACGTGAAGCGATGACTTCCCGGGATTAGTTCGGCCTGGCTAGGGATGCTAACCGTGGCCGTGATGAGCAGAAAATAAGTCCACTGCCTAGGCCGTTTGAGAAGTGATTTGATTATTCGCAACTATTTGCCCCGGCACTGAGTACTTCTATGATGACTGCGTCAACCTGTTCAGCTGCCAGACCCTTGTAGGTGGTGGGGTCGAGTAGTTGATCAAGTTCCGTTAACGTCAAATGCTGGCTTATTTCTGAGTTAAGAAAAGCAGTTTTAAGATCTATATCCTGCTCCAGCGCAATACCCGCGATTTGTCGCATTTTGTCATTGGCGGTGGTTTTACCTATTTTTTCAGCGAGGCCAAATGTCAGTCTTTGGGCCATGATAAGTTGTCTGGTTCTACTCATATTTTTCAGCATAATCTTTGGTTTGACGATGAGTTCTTCGAGAATTTTGTTGGCGGTAGTCAGTTGTCTGCCACTTGCAATGCTGATGTCAGCGAGCACTTTGGAAGGCCGGCTGGTGTTATCCCGTTCGAACAGGTTAATTGAATCATCGAGCACTACTTCAGCTAGTCTGGGGATAGATCGACTGGCTTGAATCAAGGCTTCTGATTTGCTTGGGTTTACTTTGTGCGGCATGGTGCTACTGCCAATTGCCGAAGTTGGTCGATATTCGATGGTTTCACCGATATCAGTTGATTGTAGTAGAAACAATTCTGTGCCAAGGTGCCCCCAGGTTTTACTGACCAGGGCCAGGAACAGCGCGTACTCGGATATCAGGTCGCGATTTGCATGCCAGTCAGAGGCGTAAGGTGTACGCAACCCCAGCTTTTTAGCAAACAGCATTTCCAACTGTATGGCTTTTGAGCCTAAACCCAGGTAACTACCAACCGCGCCTTTCAGAATAGCGCCCCGGGTGAGTCGCTCGGAGATTTCAGCCAGTCGCTGTCTGTGCCGGGCATTTTCTCCGAGCCAGGTGCTCATTTTCTTGCCAAAGGTAATGGGAAGGGCGTGTTGACCCAGTGTCCGCCCCATCATGACGGTATTCTTGTGGGCTGATGACAAAGTGATCAAGGTTTGCTCTAGTTGGCACATTTGCTTATCAAGGACATCTGAGGCGGCGATTAATTGCATAACCAGGGCGGTGTCATAGATATCCACGGTGGTTGCACCATAATGAATGTACTCCCTTGCCATTGGAGACAAGCTTCGGCCCCAAACGTTGAGCAACGCCACCATGCGGTGCCGCACAATCGCGGTTTCGGCTCGTAATTCGTTCATAGTGAACGGCATGGTCTCAGCGGAAGCGCTGATTTCCCTGGAAACAAGCTTCGGAATGATTGCCAGATCGCCCTGCGCTGCTGCTAGGGCACCTTCGATACGCAATACGGTCTGGATCTCATATTCTTTGGAGAATATGGTTTCTATATTTTGGCTAAAGCAAACAGGTGCGTAGCAAACCAGCAGCAGCATCCAAACTCGGTTCATTTAAATCTCCGAAAAAAAGCGGCAAGGTCTCGTCCGGTTAGCATTCTGTGGAGGTAAGCCGTCAAAGCGTCCGCTAGGATTATACCAGCCAGCATTAGCTCATACGACTGCCTCGACCGAAGCACAAGAAAGCGTAACGAGCTAGTAGTGCAGGAAGTTGGCAACATTAGCCTGATCTGATACACCGGAATGCCGTTTTGTAGCATTTTATGACCTGGAAAAATAACAGCAGTGGCGCAGGCCAGGCCTGCTAGAGTTTTGTTACTGTTTCCTGCCAAGGTTAACTATTTGTTGATAAAAAAAGGGAGCTAATGCTCCCTTTCTAATGGCTCAGTTTTGTCTCACCTTTACCTTGAAATCAAGATAGTAGTTCCTCCCATAATCTTGATGAGCATCAGCATAATAACCGTAATATCTATCTGCCGTCGGAGCTCTTTCATCCTCAAGATTTCTGACTGAAAACCTAACTCTTGCATCACTGCCCATTAAATCGAAATCATAAGACATGGTCAGATTCATCGTCGTCATAGAAGGAACAACGTAAGCAATACCATCTTTTTTGCCTAATGAAGTTTGCTCAAAGGAACCTTTCTTGAGAGCGACAAAGCTGAGCCCAAACGGGCCCCTGTCGTAGGACAGTCTTAGTGTGTGCTTGTTGTCATAGATGCCATCTAATCCAAGTAGGTCACCAAAACCTTTTATCGGAATCGATTCGGGAATTTCGCCGCTATCTTTCTTAGCTTGAAGCTCAGCAAAATCTCCACTGGCCTTTTGCTCAAACTTACTAAGAAAGGTGCCAATGTATCGAATATCAAAACCGCCCAGGCTGTTCTCAAAATTGTAGTAGACACCAACATCGGTGCCTTCAACGGTTCTTAGCGCCATATTAGTGTAATCATTTCTAATGAATTTAATGTCACCAAAAGGGCATACACCGGCAGCTGCGAACGCCGCTGCGTCACCATCATCAGGGGCCTCTCGTACAACCAAGGGATCTCCTGCGAAGGTATCACAACTGTTTGTGCCATTGTCAAAACGTAAAAGCATATCATTGACGGTTTGGTTTTCACGGCCGAACAAGCCTATGGTTTT
>JABIZD010000061.1 GCA_018666555.1 Gammaproteobacteria bacterium | reverse complement strand
CAAAACTTAAGTTCAGCGATGCGATCCCCAGATGCTGCAGAAAGGGCGTGTAATCAGAGCCAGAACCCAGAGGATAAAGCCTGATCTGGGGCCGCTCCGCATCTTTCTGGCTCGAGCTAGACTCACTGATGGCCATACGCGCTTGCAGTCTTTCTTTCACGGATACGCCAGTCCTGGGATCGTCTACAACTGAGGCTATTTCATCAAGGAATCGTTCCAGCGAATGACTACCACCGGCGTTCAGAAAGCCTCGGCTATTACCATCGGTATTGATGTAAGCGACGGCATTTTCACGCAAGCGCTGGGCATACTGCTCTACCCATTCAGTCGACCCTATCAAACCCGGTTCTTCGGCGTCCCAGGCTGCATAGACAAGTGTTCTTGCAGGTCGGTAGCCTTCGCTAATCAGCCCAGCTACAGCTTTAGCCTCAGCCAACAGCGCAACCAACCCACTCAGGGGGTCAGCAGCGCCATGATTCCAGCCATCATGGTGGTTACCCCGTATGACCCATTCATCGGGATATTCTGAGCCTGGCCACTTCGCAATAACATTATACGCGGGCACCTTATCCCAGTTAAATTCAAGCGTTAGTCGGACTCGGGCAGGACCGGGCCCGAGGTGATAGGTGATCGGCAGGCCACCGACCCACTCTCTCGGTACCGGTGATCCAGCCATGGCCTTCAGTAAGGGCAAAGCATCCCTGTAGGAAATAGGTAAAACCGGAATTTTGGTTATCGTCGTCACATCTTCGACCGCCAAGGCAACCGTTCCCGCAATAGCTGGCTCACCGGGGGTCAGGACGTCACCAGGATAAACCGGCATATCCATCACAGAACCACGTTGCACCGCTGAGGCATGTTTATAGGGCCCCACGGGATAGACATCACCACTACCATAACCATCATCAGCAGGGTCAGAATATATAATGGTGGCAACCGCTCCCTTTTCAGCAGCCAGCTTTGGCTTGATACCACGCCACGACTTTCCATACTTAGCAATGGCAACCTTGCCTTTTAGGCTGATCCCATAGCGCTCCAATAACTCATGGTCCTCCGGACGACCGTAATTGATAAATACCAACTCTCCTTCAGCGGTACCATCCGCAGAAAAAGCATTATAAGGCGGCAGCAACCCATCACGGACTCCAGTACTGGGGTCCTCAACGAGAGAGTCCTCTCTCAGCTCAGCGGAAAATAATTCTGGTTCGATTAGATCAAGTTTCCTCACCCTTGGGGTAGGCAACAGAATCTGGTAAGTCTCTATAGAGGTATCGTATCCCCAGGAGGTTAGCCAGCGGCTCACTGTCTGGGCCACTACCTGCCCCGCGGCTGAACCGACATGATGGGGTTCTGCAGACAGTTCTCGTAACCAGGCATCCTGATCAGCAGGTGAAAGAAGCTCATCAAAGTTAGCTTCCAATTGAAGCTGGGACGCCGCCTGTTCTGTATCGAATCCAAGCAGGCTCTGCTCTGCCTGCACTTGACTGACAGCTAGAATGAGCCCCGCAAGCAATAATATTCTCATATTTATCAACCTCTATTGATCCCTTATGTTCGACCTTCAGCAGGCCCTTGCCAGATAGCCATTGGACCTATGCAAGGACCTTCAACCTTCAACCGACCCAGCGCTAGAGCTGGCAAACCCATCACATTAACAAATGCCCAGCATCCAGAACCAGGTGCTGCCCGGTCACTACGCTATGGCTTTCAATAAAGGATAAAATCGACTCCGCGACTGTTTCCGGAGTACACACAGTCTGCAGCGGAGCATGCGACTTCAGGGCCTGTCGGGTCTTATCATATCTTTCCTGCCCCATACCTGCGGCTAGCCAGTCTCCTTCAATAAAACCAGGACAGACCGTGTTAACGCGAATCTCCGGGCCCAGCACACGAGCCAATGACATGGTCATCGTCATTAATGCCCCTTTTGAGGCTGCATAGGCAATTGAAGAACCACCGCCCTTAACCCCGGCAATAGAGGCAACATTAACCACGGCCGCATTACCTGAGGCAGTCAAAGCTTCTCTGGCCGCCCGGACCATCTGAAACGGCCCTATCACGTTGACCCCGTATATATCCTTAAAATCATCACTATCAAGATCATCAAAATCAGCATGATTGACGAATTTAGTCGTTCCTGCATTATTGACCAACACATCCAGGCGACCCCACCTGTTCAGGGCCTGTTCAACTAACCTGCGGCAATCAGCATCCTTACTGACATCTGCCTGGCAAACCAGGGCCTCAACCCCCAGCGACCGACATTCGTCTGCCACCTGCTCTGCCGCTGACTGACTCCTGGAATAATTTACCACTATATTGCTACCCCGAGCAGCCAGCAACCGCACAGTGGCTGCGCCCACTCCAGAGGATGATCCTGTCACAATACTCACGGTTCCTGCTATATCCATCGTAATTTCCCTCTAAATAGCAACTTGCCCACCGGTTTCACAGGCATTGCTGATCTAATAAAAATTAACCATCCACCGATTCCAGATAGCCTCAATATTTCGCCTGTACCAGCCAGGTCGCCGACCCTAACCATAACCCGTCATCACCCATAAATCCCTCGAGCGCTTGCCTCAGAGCGGCCAGGGCTTTTTCCAGATTATCTCCAGACAATTCAGCTATCGCCCTGGCTGCAGGCCCAACCTGACCCTGTATCAGTATTGCCTCATCCAGCGTATCGGCAACTTTGAGTTCTTTTTCGAGCGAGCTAATCACTATCTCGCTGAACCCTGCCTGACCCAGCACTACTTCTAAAAAATCTCGATCCGCAAAAGCAAAAGGTCCAGGAGCCCTCGGGTCAGGCGTGATTGCAGGGGCAGGCAAAAATGGTCGCAACGCTTTCCCGCCCAAGGACATCCAGGGATTCGCGCTGGGTTTCTGCCAGCAAATAAAAACAAGCCTACCACCTTCGCTGAGCCCACTATGGAGATGACTGAAGGCTTCAATCGGTTTATCAAAGAACATAACACCAAATCGAGAAAACAAAAGCTGAACCGGGCTTGTAAAAGGCTCTATCGATGCATCTGCCTGGGTAAAGCTCAGGCCGGGTCTATGCTCGGCCCTATGTCTGGCCAGATCCAGCATCGGCTTAGACAAATCAACACCTTCTACCTGTGCTCCGCTCATGGCTAACGCGATACTGGTATCGCCGCAACCGCAACCGATATCCATAACCCTCTCACCCGGCGCAGCTGCAGCAACCTTGACGACTGCGGCCGAAAGTGGCTTCAACATGTCGTCTAACCTGGCCTGGTTCAGTGCCCAGGTTTCGCCGCCAGGGCCATTCCAATACTGATATTGTTGCTGATTAGCTGGCATCAAAATTCCCTTGAAATGTGAAACATGTACTCGCCGCCGACATCATCGCCAGCGCTGCAGAGATGATGAAATTGACTGCCCTTCACGGCTTCTAGGACAGTAACAGATCAAAGCCCGGCGAGCGAGCTGAGACGTCTGTCAGACTATTTTCAGGGCAGGTTAAGTGGCCATGGCAACGCCAATAGGCCTTATCTATACTCAAAAAGATTCAGCCACGGTCAAAACCTGGCCGGATTAACAAGCTATTCAACGACAGCAAGCCCCGGCCTAGTACCGCTTCATGGCACTCTGACAATAACCGCGATTTTAGGCGAGGTCGCCGCTATGTTAAGTTCCGATCTTTTACGGCAAGATGATTCCATGGATTCATTGCCCCACCAGTTAGGCCCAGAACAACAGCTCGATTATAAAAGACAAGGGTTTCTAGCCCCGGTCAGGCTGTTTACCAACTCAGAAACCAGGCAAATGAGAACTGAGTTAGAGGCTTTTGAAAGCCGATTCGGCTCCCAGGCAGCGGCTAACCGTACCGATATACACTTGCTGCAACGTTGGGCCTGGCAAGCGGTCACCGACCCGAGAGTAGTCAATCCATTGATCAACCTGTTAGGGCCAGACCTGTTACTGTGGTCGACTCAGTGGTTTATTAAAGAACCTGGCGATGGCATGCACGTCAGTCTGCACCAGGATGCCAGCTATTGGGGCCTTGAACCCCATGATATTGCGACAGTCTGGATCGCTTTATCAGATGCAGGGCTTAAAACCGGTCCAATGACGTTCCTTCCCGGCAGCCACCTAGGTAAATTGCATTTGCACGTAAATACTTATGAAAAAGATAACCTGCTGAGTCGAGGCCAGACTATCAGCGATAACCTGGATCTAAACTCAGGAATAACCGTACCGCTAAATGCAGGAGAAATGTCCATTCACCATGTCAGGCTGGTCCACGGCAGTGGCCCTAATCTGAGCAACGACCGCCGGATTGGTATGGTTCTTCGTTACTGTGCCTGTCATGTAAAACAAACCAAGGGAGCCGACACCGCTGTACTGGTAGCAGGTGAGGATCGATTTAATCATTTCGAATTGTTACCTGAACCGAAGACAGATTTTGGGGCAGTTGAAACCAGCCGACACAAAAAAGCCGTAGAAAAACTGCAACAAATTATTCACACCGACTAAGCCATCTAAGCCGTCTAATCCATCTGGGGGTTTGAAAAAACCAGCCAGGCCCTCGACCAAGAACCTGGCCTGCCTTAAACTCGCCAGCCATGGTAGGCTGCCTAACACCTGGGACATATTGTTAAGGATCACCGCATCATGAAAAGTTTTGCACGTAAAGTAGCATTGGTAACCGGGGCTGGTTCCGGTATGGGACGTTACCTGGCCGTGCTCCTCGCCAAGTCAGGCGCCGATGTCGTGATCTGTGACATCAACGAAGCAACCTTGAACGAAACCGAGGCTATGCTTAAAAATTATAATGTAGGCGTTTCCAGCCACCTCTTGGATGTATCAGACAAACAGGCAGTTGAAGCGCTACCTGATAAGGTCATCGAACGACACGGTAAAATTGATCTCTTGTTTAATAATGCCGGAGTCACCGTTGGTTCATCGTTTGACACTATGCCTGAGAGCGATTGGGACTGGGCCATGGGAATCAATCTGCATGGCGTCATAAACTTAACCCGGGCCTTTATGCCTTTGCTCAAGCAGCGACCAGAAGCCGCTATCATCAATACTTCATCAATATTCGCCATGATCGCAGTTGCCAATCAATCTGTTTACCATGCCAGTAAATTTGCCGTGCGCGGGTTTACAGAGAGTCTCGCCAAGGAACATCGAGACAGCACCATACAGGTGCACTGCGTTCATCCCGGTCATATTGGTACCAATATTGTCAGCAATTCACGATTTAATGAGCAAGATTTTGAAGACGGAGAAACCTTAATCAGCAACGCTCATTCTAAAGACGAGATGGCAGAAATGTTCAGGAGCAAAGGCATGCATCCGAGCCGTGCGGCCGAAGTCATCCTCCAAGGTGTTCGCAAGAAGCGCACCCGCATTTTTATCGGCCTGGATGCAAAAATGATCGATATTGCCCAACGGCTTTTACCCATGCACTACGAAAAATTATTACCCTTCCTGCTGCTACCATTAACCCTTCTGAGAAACAAAAAACCGCTCAAAGGCTTGAATTAATTCATAACCTGAGCCCGGCTTAAGTTAGTTAAAATGCAGCGACACTCTCCCTACCATCGCGACCCGCTCCCGGTTGCGTATACTGCGGCGGCGTTCAGCGGCTAGCTAGATTACTGGCGGAATCCGGTCTTGCCACAGAACAAGGCCGCCAGATTAGCGCCTTCTGGCGGCTGCAACGCCTTGTTAAACACCAGGCTAAGGAGCAATGCTGTCGCGCTTGCTCGCATAACGCTTGAGGAACCAGGGAGCAAGCAGTGGCCGGTAGTCGCGCCGGAATTCCTCTGGAAGAGACCAGAAGCTCTTAGCCGTCTCTCCGCGACAACGATCTGCTCCGCATCGACCCGGCCAGCTATCTCTTTCTTGATTATTGATCAGGTAGTCGATGGTGAGCTCCGCGCCTGAGCATAGCGCTCGCCGCGATACGAGGTCGATGCTGTCTGCACCAAACCGAAGGTAGACATTCGGATTACACAAGAGTGGTTAAGGTAGCGCCATGGAACAGGGACAAGATGAAAACGACCGTTGCTTAGGGTGCAGTGTGCAGGTCGTTCATCGAGCTCGGCCCGGAGGGGTGACGACGCCGTAACTTCTCTCCCAAGTCTAAATTCACAGACAACCTGGCTGGCCTGAAGATCCTAGAGAGTGAAGACGCCTAGTTCGTCGATGTGGGACTGATCGACGCCAACCCCTGCCATTCAGGAGCTCTCGCGATCTAATAGATCGGCGTTAACCGGCCAGGGAATTTTAATGCCAGCCACTACTGATTTTCAAAACTACTTCTCCTCAGGCGCCGCATACCATGCAGCCAGCGATCAATGTCATCTCCCTTACGGCGAACGTAATCGCCCACCTCGGGATGGGGTAAAACGTAAAACCGTTCCTCTCGCAAAGTCTCCACAACCGTAGCCGCCAGCATTTCCGGCTCGATGATGCCATCTGTCTGGCCATCGCCGAGTCGTTTCGGTGCCATCGCTGTATTAACTCCCTGGGGACATAGAACAGATACCCTGATACCTTCATCGCCGTGCGTGATCGAAATAAACTCTGCTAATTTTATCGCAGCTGCTTTACTCACTGAATAAGGGCCCGAACCCATCGCCGCGAGTAAGCCTGCAGCAGAAGCTGTATTCAAGAGGTAACCCTCGCCTCGGGCAATCATCCCTGGAAGCACGGCTCGAGCCGCATAAACATGCGACATCACGTGCAGATCCCACTGTTGCTGCCAGACTTCATTCGCCGCATCAGTCAGCAACCCTTCACCGCTTGCACCAGCGTTGGAACAAAACAAGTCGATCTGGCCAAACTGACTCAAGGTTTTGTCGACCAGGTCCTTAACATCCGACTCTTGAGTGACATTACAGACGTGTCCGGTACACCCCAGGCCCATAGCCGCCGCCTCAACCTGCTGCTGATTCAGGTCCGCCAGGACTATCCCTCGAGCACCCTGCTTCAGGAATGCGGCCGCCATGGCTTTGCCAATGCCGCCACTACCACCCGTAATTACTGCAACTTTATCTCGTAACTCCATTATTAATACCCGTTATAGCTAAAAACAAGAAAATAACGCCTTGATCGAATAAGCGCAAGCTGGCATCCAGCCAAGCCTAAACCGGCTTTTCACCCTTCACAATGACTCTATTCATATGCCGACGCTTGCCCTGGTAGTCATTCAGGGCATGATGGAAAACGCAACGATTATCCCACATTGCCAGCGACCCCGGTGCCCATTTAAAGCGTGTTACAAACGTCTGCTGGGTCAGGTGTTGGGTCAGAAAACCAAACAGCGCCAGGCTTTCTTCACGTGTCCAGCCTTTGATCCGATGGGTATGCGGTTTACTGCAATAAATACTTTTCCGTCCTGTTTCTGCGTGAGTTCTAATCAGGGGATGCTCAACTTCTAATTCAGCAAACTCAGCACTGCCTCCATAGGCCTTGCCCAGGCCTTTTTTGGCTGCAACCTGGTTATAGCCACCATCAATACCGTGCACCATTTTGGCAGAATAAATACCGGTAAGGCCCTCTAGACAAGCCCTTAGGCCCATACTCAAGCTTTCATAAGCAAAAGTCGCATCGGCAAACAACGTGTCCCCGCCCTTCTCTGGTACCTCCAGGGCATAAAGTACCGTCGCCTTGGGCGGTAATTGTTTGTAGGACGTATCAGTGTGCCAGGCCCCGCCAAAATTCAGCTTTGCAGAAGCTTCCTTGATAATTGGAATGACATTCGGATGTCCGTCCACAGGCTGCATGAAGGGATAGACATCAAGCTCTCCAAAACAGGCAGAAAAATCAGCTTGCTGCTGCGGCGAAAGAGGCTGATTTCTAAAAAACACAACGTGATGCTGCAGCCAGGCATGATGAATTTCTTGGATTACCTGTTCACTCAATTCATGCGACAAATCAACTCCACCAATGACTGCGCCAACAGGGCCGATGCTGGTATCGACTGTTATCTTTTCGTAGCGCACAAACAAAACCTCTCGCATTTTGTATTACTTAACCACCATACTACTTCAATCAGTTTTGATCCACACAGGGAGAGACAGTATGCAACACAAGAAAGTGACTGTATTTAACGGTGACGATGCATCGCCTGAAGTCATGAAACCCACTGTCGAACTGCTGCAAAAACTTGACCTGCCGATTACCTTCGAATTCCCGCTAGTCGGCGACATCGCTGAAAAAAAATATGGCAAGATACTGCCCGACGAAACCATCGCCAGCATCGATTCGGCTGATGCCACCTTGTTTGGTTCAACCAGTGGCCAGAGCACCGCAGCACTTTTTTACCTTCGTTGGGGGAAACAGACCTATGCCAACGTCCGGCCGTGCCAATGGATCCCAGGGTACCAATCACCTATGGCTAACCCAGAGGGCATTGATTTCATCATCGTCAGAGAAAATCTTGAAGACTTATATCTCGGGCTGGAAGGAAATATTGAAGACCTCCATGCCCTCAACTTCTATTCCAAACATGCCCGTTCAAGCCTCACAGATTTGGGACCAGGCAGGTATGCCATTAAGGCGATAACTGAAGCAGGTTCAGAACGGGTGATTCGATTTGCATTTGAACTAGCCTCAAAACGAGCGGCCAAGAAGAAAGTAACGCTGACTTCAAAATACAATATGTTAAGCCAGGTAGATGGCTTATTCAGGGACATCGGCATGCAAGTATCCCAGAACTACCCTGATGTGGAATTTGAAAGCTTTATAGTCGATGACTTTCTCTGCAGGATGATCACCAATCCTCATGCGCTTGACGTTGTGGTCATGCCGAATCTATATGGCGATATCATGTCCGACGGTGCTGCGGGCCTCATCGGTGGTTTAGGTTTAGCCCCATCGGGATGCTACGGCGATGATTATGCCTACTTCGAATCTGCTCATGGAACCGCTCCAGATATTGCAGGCCAGAATATTATAAACCCCACTGCCACTATCCTCTCAGCCGTGATGTTGCTGGATTACCTGGGCTTTACCGAGCAGGCGGGAACCCTTAACCAGGCGGTGACTCAGGTTTACTCCGAGGGCAAGGTTATTCCCGTAGACCAGGGCGGAAATGCATCCACTTCAGGCTTCTGTAACGCCATCGCAGATTATTTGTGAGTCTGGACCTGAAGCAGGGACCAACGCTGTAGTTTTTCACCACTTTAACGTTTTTGCTGCCTGACTGAGCGACCCCCAGACACCGACTGATTCAAAGGCCGCGCTGATTTGCCTATATTGAATTATCCCGGTGCGGCTTTAAAGGCGTAAAGAACTCGTCCGCGAGCACTGACCTGGCCATCCTCATTAACGATACTGACTTCTACAGCACAGAGTTGTTTGCCACGCTTAATCACTTCAGCCTTCGCGTCAACCCATGCACCCTGTGCCTGGCGCAGATAAGTCACATTCAAATCTGCTGTGCCGGCTGGAACAGCGCCTTCATTAAGGTTGCTGAAAACAGCGGCAACCCCCGCCAT
>JABIZD010000014.1 GCA_018666555.1 Gammaproteobacteria bacterium | reverse complement strand
AGTAGTCATACTAGCATGCCGGGTCTACGGTACTACCTGGCTAAGGTAGCAGGAATGCAAGGACTGTCTGGTCATCTTATTGGTGCGATTAGGCGATCACTTGCCATTAGCAGTGGATATTTTGATCAATGAAACTGAAAGAGGTATGTTGTTATCTTAATCCAGAGAAACGAATTTTATTATGTACCCAGGACATTGGTCAAAGATCTGCCCGGATAAACCGGCTATTATTCATTCGCAAACAGGCGAGCGTGTCACTTACAAGATGCTAAATGACCGTTCTAATCAGTTGGCGCAGTTAATGTGGTCCCAGGGTTTGCGGCGAGGCGATCATGTCTCCATCTTTATGGAAAACGATTTGCATTATTTCGATATGATCTGGGCAGCGATGCGATCTGGACTGTATCTGACAACAGTTAACCGCTACCTGACTGCTGAGGAAGCTGCCTACATTATCAATAATTCTGAATCACAGCTTGTGCTGGCTTCAAATTATTTGGGAGATGTAGCAGTTGATTTTCCAGGTCAGTGTCCAGGCGTGAAGAAATGGCTGATGACGGGTGAACCGCTGAACGGATATGAAAATTATCAGGACGCGCTGACGCAATATACGGCAGAACCTCTTGAGGAGGAACCTGCTGGCGCTTTCATGCTGTACAGTTCAGGAACCACTGGCCGACCGAAGGGTATCCTCAGGCCCTTGCCGGACAAACTCATATCCGAGGGTGCCGACCTGGTTGCCGGCCTGCAGAAGGCCTTGTGGGGGTTCGATGAGAATTCGATCTATCTATCACCGGCTCCTCTTTATCACTCTGCTCCGATTAGTTTTTGTTCGGCTGTCCAGGCATTAGGGGCGACCGTTATTATGATGCCTGGATTCAATGAAAATAGTGCTCTGAGAGCGATTCAGGAATATAAAGTAACGCATAGTCAGTGGGTGCCAACCATGTTCTCTCGCATGCTGAAAATGGAACCGGCTGATAGGACGAATTACGATCTGTCCAGCCATAAGGTGGCGATTCACGCCGCGGCACCCTGTCCGCGACAGGTCAAGCAGCAGATGTTTGATTGGTGGGGACCCATTATTTACGAATACTATGGCGGCACCGAGTTGAATGGATTAACTCATGTCACTCCCCAAGCTTGGCTCACAAGGCCAGGAACGGTTGGCCAGTCGATTTTGGGGACGATTCATATCTGTGATGAGGATGGCCTTGAATTGCAACCTGGTCAGGAGGGATTGGTCTACTTTGAACTACCGCAGTTACCGTTTGAGTATCTCAAGGATGAGGAAAAAACCAAGGATGCACAGCACCCAGAGCATACAAACTGGAGTGCTCTCGGTGACGTTGGCTATATCGATGAAGAGGGTTTCTTATTCCTCACAGACCGAGCCACTTTTATGATTATTTCCGGTGGCGTCAATATCTATCCGCAGGAGATTGAAGATGCGCTGATCATGCATACTGATATTGTTGATGTCGCGGTGATAGGTGTACCCAATGAAGAAATGGGCGAAGAAGTAAAAGCGGTGGTACAACTGGTAGAGGGTGTCAGCGCCGGCGCGGCTGAAGAAGACAAGTTAATCGCCTTCGCCAGGGAACAGCTGGCTCATTACAAATGCCCGAGAAGTATTGATTTTGAAGCCGAGTTACCCCGGCTGCCGACGGGAAAGCTCTACAAAAGGCTTCTTAAGGATCGTTACTGGGGCAGGAAAGATACCAGGATTGTCTAGTTGACTGTTAACAGCCGGGTTTATTAAAACCGGTCGCTGGCTGACTGGTTTAAACCTGCTGAAGGTGGCTTTGATGTAAAGGCCCTGCTGGTATCTTGGCAGCAGATTGCCTGAGCTTGATGATGCCTGCATTAAGGGCTGTTTTAGCCGAACCTACGCATTTACCGCCTTTACCAATTTTCAAGCCAGGGGCGTAGCACCACCTCATAGGTCCAGGTAGATCGATGCTGCCGGTGAAGATGCAGGTAAGTTTCAGCAATATAGGCGGGGTCTGCCTGATTATCTTCTATACTTTCCCCAGCCAGGCGGTGACTGCGCGTGCCATCGGTCTGGGTCCAGCCTATGGCAGCGTCAATCGGAACGTGGGCAACGTGGATGCCTTTCGGCATGAGTTCTCTTGCCATGCTTTGGGCAAGGCCCGATTTACCGTGGCTGGCCATAGCGAAGGCGCCGCTTCGGGGATAACCTTTGAATGCCGCGCTGGCGTTGGTAAAGATGATGGTGCCCCTGTGCCCTGCATCGCTGATGGGATTAGAGAGCATGTTCCTGGCTGCCTGCTGGCCAACTAAAAAAGCGCTGAAGGTTGAATTAAGCAAGGTTTTCCTGACCAGTTCTGGTTCGACTTCGTCGATGCCTTTACGAAAAATATCACCACTTCGGCCATCGATGTTGTGTACCACCAGGTTAGGTTTGCCCAGATCATGGGTCACGTTTTGAAACAGGGCTTCAACCTCACTTTCCTGTGAAGCATCACACCGATAGCATTGGATATCAGGGCTTTTGCTTAGGGTTTGTAAGACGGGTTTATCTGGATTGCGGGCAGCCATAGCGACCTTCATGCCCTGACTGGAAAAAAGCCTGGCACAACTGGCACTGATGCCGGGGCCACCACCGACAATCAATGCAACGGGTGGGCCTGATGGTCTCGTCGGTGCAGACATAATAGTTCCTTATAGAAGTTCGTAATAGAGCTCCTTATATAGCTCCTGCTGTGGTTTAGCGGTTAGTCCACTAGCTGCTTCCGGAAGGGATCTGATTAAAGGGCAGGCCCTTATCCGCGCGCATGTCTTCAGGTAGCCCCAGGACTCGCTCTGATATAATGTTGCGTAGGATTTGATCGGTACCGCCTTCGATTCGTACAGCTGGGGAACGCATCAGCATCGCCTGAATTTTCGCCTGGCTTAAAGCCACATCCGGGTCGGTGGCAAGACCAGCCAGGCCCTGCAGGTCGAGAGCATATTTGGCTATGTCCTGCATCATGGATCCGGCAACGAGCTTGCCAATGCTGTTTTCCGGGCCTGGAACCTCTCCCTTGGACAAGGCAGAAATCGCTCGTGCACCGGTATTTTTCAATCCGGCAGTCTTGGCGTACCAGTCAGCCAGTTTTGAACGTACGCCAGGGTTATCAATGGCCGGGCCACTGGCGATAGTGAGGTTGTCTACCAGCTCTTTGATTTCCGGGAAACCGGTAGCGATGCCGCCACCGATGGCCAGGCGTTCGTTCATCAGTGTCGTTAAAGCAACCTTCCAGCCATCACCAACAGCCCCCAGTCGTTGATGGTCTGGGATAAGTACGTCATTAAAGTACACTTCATTGAAACCACTATCACCATTGGCTTGTTTAATAGGCTTAATCTCGACTCCAGCAGAACGCATATCAAGGAAGAACATGGTCAGTCCCCGGTGTTTGGCAACTTCGGGGTCTGTCCGGGTAATCAAGATGCCGTAATCACTGTAATGCGCACCGGAGGTCCAGATTTTCTGGCCATTGATTCGCCACTGGTCACCATCCTTCTCTGCTTTAGTACGCAAACCGGCCAGATCGCTGCCGCCCTGCGGTTCTGAGAAAAGTTGACACCAGACGTCTTCACCGCTGGCAAGTTTCGGCAGATAGTGGTGTTTATGTTCTTCGCTGGCATAGGCCATCATGGTGGGAGCACACATGCCCTGGCCGATAATAAAGGTCCCACTTAATTTGCTGT
>JABIZD010000015.1 GCA_018666555.1 Gammaproteobacteria bacterium | reverse complement strand
TTGGTCGGTAACCCGGTTTCATGACATCATGGCAGTGGATAAGAATCACCATGATTTTTCTTCTCTGGGCGGCGTCAGTATTGGTAATCGAAGTCCTGATTTCGAAGCGCCTAATTTCATTTCTATGGACCCGCCTGTCCACGCGGATCAACGCAAAGCGGTTACTGGCGTGGTTGCGCCTATGAATTTAGTCAAATTAGAAACGGTGATTCGCGAGAGAGTCATACGGATCATCGATGATCTTCCCGAAAATGAAGAATTTAACTGGGTGGAAAAAGTATCAATAGAGCTAACGACTCAGATGCTGGCGACTATCTTTGATTTTCCCTTCGCTGAGCGCCGTAAGCTCACCGATTGGTCTGATCTAGCTACTTCGTCAACCGCATTAGGTGGTGTTCTCCCAGATGAGGTGAGACGTGAAGGACTGATGGAATGTCTGGACTATTTTACTGAGCTGAGGAATGAACGGGTGAAACGGGATCCCCAGGAACACAATGATCTGATTACGCTGATGGCACATAGTCCCGCGACTAATCAATTAGAGCCAATGGAGTATCTGGGCAACCTGCTACTGCTTATTATCGGCGGTAATGATACGACTCGGAACTCCATATCCGGAGGTGTATACGCTCTAAATCAATTTCCTGACCAATACAAAAAGCTTCGCCAGAGTCCGGATTTAATCCCGAAGATGGTACCTGAAATTATTCGTTGGCAAACACCCTTGACGCATATGCGGCGAATTGCAAAACGGGATGTTGAGATGCACGGTAAAACCATCAAAGAGGGCGATAAGGTGATCATGTGGTATTTATCCGGTAATCGTGATGAATCGGTAATTGAGGATGCTGAACGGTTCGTTATTGACAGGCCAAATCCGCGCCACCACTTATCATTTGGCTACGGTATACATCGGTGTATGGGTAATCGCCTGGCTGAAATGCAGCTCAGGGTACTCTGGGAAGAAATACTCAAGCGGTTTCAACTGATTGAAGTAGTTGGTGACGCGGAGCGGGTTAGTTCGAATTTTATAAGGGGATATTCAAAGCTTCCAGTAAGAGTCCATCGTTTGTAGGCATCGCTTTGTTAGTACTGGCGCTAGTAAACTCGCGGTTCGAACCTGCTTGTAGCAGAGTCGTTGCTGATTTGACAAGCTGGGTTAAAAGGAAGACCTCGAAACTGCAATCCTAGGAATTTCTTACGTTGCGAAGTCGTCGGCGTTCAGCTTCCTTAATGAAGTCCCTGAGAGCGGCCGTCTGCTCGGTCGAAATATCCACGAATTTAGCCCCGATCTGCTTGGTATTGGGAGAATGTACGACCGCGTGCGAATTCAGAATTTCGATTGCTTGCTCAAGTTTAGTCTTAGCATCGAGGCTGAGTTTAACTTTGTCGATAACATCGCCTTTTTTAATAGGAGCACCTGCGGGTAGACGGAAACACAGGCCGCCTTCTGATATGTCGATCATAGCGCCCCTAAATCTTTTATTATCAATGGACATTATCACCTCCGCTCGGCTTGCAAGCCCAAGCGCCAACCTGAATTGGTGACGTTGCTGCGCATAGATCAGTACTTCCGGGAGAGAACAGACATATAAGGGTGTGTGGTCGTCTCGGTCGATGTCAATTACCTGGGTGTCAAAGGTGAGGGGTGTACCATTGATGCTGCCCGTTACTTTAAGAGTGTCGCCTGGCTGTACCGGGTTCCTGTATTCTGAAATAACTTCATCCAGGTTCAGGGTGTTATTTTCTGGATCGACGGCAAGGCATAAGCTGGAAAAATTCCCTGTAATCCTGGGTAGATTTAATGACACCGAGCTTCGCGATTGCACTAATCGGTTGAGTAATTGTAGTTGTCGGTGCTTCTTCCTGATTTCCTGTTGCTCGCGGCCAATAGTTTCTAGTTGGGCTTTCAGGTTTTTGTCCTTGGCGATTAGATCCTCAAAGGTCTCGCCCGATATTTTAAGTAGTCGAGTGGGTTCCAGGGTTTGTATGCTGGCAGTTCGCAGCCCTTTATTCATGGCCAGGAAGCCCTGCTCTCCGAAATAGTCGCCCTCGGAGAGACGGTTGATCTCCAGTCCTTCGGGTTGATTCTTTTCGACAAAGATCTGTACTAGCCCCAAAACAATAAAGTACATGTCCTCGGCTTTGTCACCTTCAGAAAAAACCAGCGTATTGGCAGGAAAATCAACATAGTCCGCCGCAAGCGCCAGGTTCCTTGCATCTTCCGGCTGAAGCTGTCTGACGAAATCAGATTTAGTGAGGACTTCCTCAAAGAAGTCTATTGGACTGAGATTGGCTTTTTTCACGTCTAGCGTTCAATGACCATGAAGGGGATTTACGTTTAGGGAAAATTTTACCTGAGTCTTTAACTCAAGTACAAGAATATCCTTTATGCGGGCTACTCACCATACTTAAATTCATATTGATAAAACTGAATTAAGAGGAAAATCCTGGGCGAATTAGTAGGTCATAATGGAGGTTACCCCTGGGCACCAGAGTTGAACGGATGGAGCAATCAGGTCAGGTAAGGCGGTATCGCTGGATGAGGCTGGCATTTAGCTGAGAAGGGCTTTTTGCCACTAGGTCTAAATGCTAACCGTGGCGAGAGAGTTCGTCACGGTTAGCAGTGGTTACGTTATGCCCCAAAAAACAATTTGCGAGCAGCAAAAATATAATCTGCTTCAATTGCCATTAAGCTAATCAGCACTAATAGGACGAGGGGTGGTGCCAGTATTGCATAGGCTAATGCCAGCCGTTCCCAAGTCATATGCATAAAGATAGCAATGATAAAACCAGCTTTCATGAACATGAATAAGAGGATTAAGGACCATCTCAAATAGCCTTGAAAGTCCCAGTAATCAACCATGTAGGATAGGGTGCTGAGAACAAATAATAGCAACCAGATCTTCAAATAAATGCTGATTGGGTGTAATTCTGTATTTTCTGACATGGTCAAATCCTTACCAAAGATAAAAGAACGCAAAAATGAAGACCCAGACAAGGTCAACAAAGTGCCAATACAAGCCTGCGATTTCCACGGCTTCATAATTATCTGCTCTATCGAAGTCGCCACGATAAACCTTGAATGCAACCACACTCAGGTAGATAACACCAATTGAAACGTGTAGCCCATGGAAGCCTGTAATCATAAAGAACGCGGAGCCAAACTGAGCAGCACCGAATGGGTTACCCCAGGGGCGGACACCTTCTTCTATCAGTTTAGTCCACTCAAAAGCCTGCATACCTACGAAGGAGAGACCGAACAGGGCTGTGGCTGCCATTAGAGCTGCCGTTACTTTTCTGTTTTTGCGGTAGCCAAAGTTTACCGCCATAGCCATAGTGCCACTGCTGCTGATCAATATGAAAGTCATGATGGCGATAAGTATCAGCGGTATGTGGGCGCCAAACACTGTTAATGCAAAGACTTCACTGGGAAAGGGCCAGGCTACAGTCGTGTTCATACGCACATGCATATAACCGGTTAAGAAGCAGCTGAAAATGAAGGTATCACTCAGCAGGAAAATCCACATCATGGCTTTACCCCAGGGGACGTGGAAAGCCTGCTTATCAGCAGACCAGTCCTCGGCAATGCCAGCAAAGCCTTCGGTTAACGTGTTTTCATTTGATAGTGCTTGTTCAGCCATAACAATAATCCGCGGTTAGGTCGATAAAAATAGTACAAACAACACCAGCCAGACTGCTAGTAGGTAGTGCCAGTAATTTCGGCATAACTCTACGCTGAGTATTGTTTGTTGGGCATTCTGGCCAGCCAGAACTCTGAGGGTGGTTTTCAGCCAGACCCACATACCACCGAGCAGGTGTGCTGCGTGCAATCCTGTTATCAGGTAGAAAAAAGCCGCTGCAGGATTTGATTGCAGATACTGGCCTTGTTCAACCAGTTCTTGCCAAGCTAGCAGTTGACCTATCAAAAAAAGGCTGGTGAATAACCCGGTCGCTAATAATCCATTTCTGACGCCGGTATTTGAACCTTTATTAGCAGCCCGTGCAGTCCAGTGAATCGCCATACTACAGAAGAGTAGGACGGCAGTATTTCCCCAGAGTAGCTGAGGTTCTTCAATTGGCAGCCAGTCATTCAGGCTCATTCTCATGAAGTAAGCACTGATAAACAGCGAGAAAATGCTGCTGACGACTGCTAGGAAGACAATCAGGCCACTTTTAGCTGACTTAGGCACGATTCCGGTTTGCTCTCGCAAATCGACCTCTGCACCTTCAGTCAGCCATGGTTCTTCCATGATTTTCTGATTCCACAACCACCAGTAGCTGATCGCTACTGCGGCAGTCATGAAGATGAGAACTGCAATCATGTGTTTGTCTCAGGTGCTGTATCACTGGGTGCTGTATCCTGACTAATGAAGTCTTTGTCAGCTCCAGGCACGCTGTAATCATAGGCCCATCGATAGACGGTAGGCAGTTCTGGACCCCAGTTTCCATGAATGGGTGGAGTGTCAGGCGTTTGCCATTCCAGAGATGCGCTGCCCCAGGGATTCGGATCGGCTTTCTTGCCTTTGAATAGGCTCCAGGTCATGTTCACGAAGAATATAATCTGAGTGAGAGCCACGATTATAGCAGCGATAGTTATTGCTGCATTCAATTCGATCGCTGATTGAGGAATAAATTCGATCCCTTCGTAGGCATAATAACGACGCGGTACACCCAGGAAGCCAAGATAGTGCATAGGCAGGTAGATTGAGTAGGTGCCCAGGAAAGTCATCCAGAAGTGGGCTTGGCCTAAGCGCTCGTTATACATCCTACCGGTCATTTTAGGATACCAGTGATAGATGGCACCAAATACCACCAGGATAGGAGAAACGCCCATTACCATATGGAAGTGCGCTATCACGAAATAGGTATCCGAGAGAGGCAAGTCGACGACCACATTACCCAGGAATATGCCGGTCAGGCCGCCGTGGATAAACGTAAATATAAAGGCTATCGCAAACAGCATGGGTACAGTGAGATGGATATCTCCCTGCCACAGGGTCAAAACCCAGTTGTATACTTTGATTGCTGTCGGCACGGCGATGATCAATGTTGTAGTTGCAAAGAAGAAACCAAAGTAAGGGTTCATGCCACTGACATACATGTGGTGTGCCCAGACGATAAAGCTTAAGCCGCCAATACCTACAATGGCCCAGACCATCATACGATAGCCAAAGATGTTTTTACGTGCGTGGGTACTGAGCAGGTCAGAAACGATACCGAAAGCGGGTAGAGCGACGATGTAGACTTCAGGGTGACCAAAGAACCAGAAAAGATGCTGGAAGAGCACCGGGCTGCCGCCCATGTATTCAGTTTGCTCGCCAAGGGAAATAATTGCCGGCATAAAGAAGCTGGTCCCGAGGATCTTGTCAAAGGCCATCATAATGGCGCTAACAAGCAGAGCGGGGAAGGCCAGCAGGCCTAGCACGGTCGCTGTAAATATGCCCCATACTGACAATGGCATTCTCATCAAGGTCATGCCTCGAGTACGCGCCTGCAACACTGTTGTTACATAGTTAAGCCCACCCATGGTGAAGGCAATTATGAATACAGCGAGGGAAACCAGCATCAGGATGATGCCAGCGTCTGCACCAGGCGTACCCTGCATAATGGCTTGCGGTGGATAGAGGGTCCATCCTGCGCCAGTCGGGCCACCGGTGACAAAAAAGCTCGACATAAGGATAATGACTGAAACCAGGTAAAACCAGTAGCTCAGCATATTGAGGTACGGGAACACCATATCGCGTGCGCCTACCATCAGCGGTATAAGGTAGTTACCAAATCCGCCCAGAAACAAAGCCGTTAACAGGTAAATCACCATTATCATGCCGTGCATGGTAACGAACTGGTAATACTCACTGGGGTGAATCAATGAAAAGGTATCAGGAAAGCCGAGCTGTAACCGCATCATCACGGAAAGTATCAGTGCGACCACGCCAACTGCAATGGCGGTCAGACCATACTGGATCGCTATAACTTTGTGATCCTGGCTCCAGATATATTTAGTAAGGAAAGAGTGGGGATGCGAAAGCTCCTGTTCTCTGTCTGCTAGTGCAACATAGGCCATTAGTGATCCCCCTGCGTCATCGCTGCTATCTGATTATCTTGTTGATTGGGTAGAGTGTTGATATAGGCGATAATGTCGTTGATATCATCCTCAGTGCGAAGCATTCTAGACATGCTGGCCATCTGCGGACCATAAAGGTCTCCAGGATGGGCGCCTCTAATGCCGTTTTTAAAGTTCATTAGCTGGCGTTTCATGTACCAGTCTTCTTGTCCACTCAGGCGTGGGGAGTTGGTTGCATAGTTACCCTGGCCTGATTCGCCATGACACGCCCCACACGTCATATACATGTCTTGTCCACGAGCGATGTCGCCGGTAATAGACTGGTCGGTCGGAGTTTGAGACATCGTGCCGATATAAGCCGAAACGTTCCGTATGGCAGCATCATCGGTAAGGATTGCTGCCATGGGCGCCATTTGCGCACCGAACAAATCATCTTTGTGGGCGCCTCTGTAACCTTCTTTGAAATTGTGTAACTGTCGAGTGATGTACCATTCTGGCTGACCACCGAGCTTAGGTGAGTTCAATGCCAGGTTGCCTTCGCCTTCGCTACCGTGACAAGTTGCACAGACGCCGTACAGGGCGCTGCCAATCATTGGGTCGGCGGCGGGTATCTGCTGGGATTCAGCAAAGGTCATCTGCTGGGCCTGCCAGATATCAAAGTCTTCCTGGGTATCGACGACAACTCTACCGCGCATGGTGAAGTGGGCCAGGCCGCAGAGCTCCTCGCAGAGGACTTCATAGCTGCCTACCTTGGTTGGCGTGAACCATAAGTAGGATACAAGTCCTGGTACCAGGTCCATTTTTACTCTGAACTGGGCTACCGCAAAGTCATGCAACACATCTTTCGAGCGGAGCAGGAGTTTTACAGGCTTATCGATCGGAATGTGTAATACATTTGACGTCACCATCAGGTCATCCTGACCGTTAGGGTCATTAGGATTGACACCGAAATGATTTTCTGGCCCGACCCGCCTTGTATCGGAGGTGCCGAGCAAGCCATCTTCACCAGGTAACCTGTATGACCAGCGCCATTGTTCTCCAACAACGTCGACCTCCCAGGCTTCTTCCGGCACATGGACAAAGTCATTCCATACATACAGGCCTGGCCCGAGCATGGCGGCAACACCGATCGCGGTGACAACCGTTAACCAGATTTCAAGTTTTTTGTTTTCAGGTTCGTATTTCGCTGGCTTGCTATCTTTTTTATGGCGAAAGCGGATGACCGCATAGGCCAGAAAAAGGTTAACAATAATAAAGACTGCCCCAGTCACCCAGAAGGTAATATTGATGGTGTCATCAATAGTCCCCCAGTTTGACGCCAGTGGGGTAAACCACCAGGGGCTAGCAAAATGAAATATGATTGAACCAATAACGAGTAGAATTACGACAACAGCAACAGGCATAAAGATTTCCTTCAGCACGTCTTGACTAATAAGTTAACAGCACGTCTTGACTATAGATTGAGGCTATCAAAGTACTCATTTTCAGTTGCTTTTAATGGTCAACCTAAGGCCAGTAAGCGCAAGCAAATTAGTACGTTGAATAGCAGCCCGTACAATAAACATCTCCCCTTTGCTAGTCAACCATAATTTGCCCTGGATTGGCCTTTATCAGGGGTCAATGGCTTAAAAATTGAGTGTTTTACAAAGCTCAGCTAAAGAGGACTTGAATTTGTTGTATTTGATACTTCAACGGGACGGATGATAGAGGTCTGGAAGTTTGCAGGTAAGGTCAGGACTGAAGTGTGGTTTAAGACTCTAGAGCGACCTTATGGGAAATGCCTGACACCAGATTAGCTAAATTTGGTTTCAAACCGGGCTGAACTGATTGATAATTGTATGGCTTTTCGAGAAGCTTGTAGCGGTGATGATTGACCTGCAAATCATGTAGATAGCCACCAAACGGGTATGGCCATCAATAAGGAGATCGTATGACAGCACCTATTCTTTATGGAGTCCCATTTTCTCAGCCAGTCAGAGCGGTCATGTGGCTGCTGTTTCTAAAACGCATGCCTTTTGAGATGGTGCTTATCAACCCTGGATCTTCGGGAGATAACGGCAGTAGAAGTGCCGCCTTCCTGGAGAAAAATCCAGGTGGGACTATCCCTTGTCTGGAAGAGCCGGATACTGGGTTCAGCGTCGGTGAGGCGCATGCCATTATGACCTATTTAGCCAATAGTCAGGGCTGGACTGATGTCTACCCAGATGATTACCGGCTTAGAGCTCGAGTAGATTGGTACCTGAATTACCATCATCGCAATGTGAGGGACGCCTCGGTAGGCCTGGTAGCGCCAAGGATCAGGAAAGACCTGAATATTCCGGTCGCGGTTCAGGATTCAGCCAAGAGAAACCTGACAGCGGCTTTGTCCGTATTGGACTCAGGCTGGCTGAAGCAGAGTCAGTACCTTGCAGGTGATCAAGTAACACTCGCTGACCTGGCCGCTTATGTCGAAATAGGCCAGCTTCAACCGCAGTTTACCAATGTGTTTGATTTGAGCCCTTTCGCCAATGTACAACGATGGCTTGAGGATATGACTCGGGTTGACGGACATGATGATGTCCATATCGTCTTGGCCGAATTAGGCGACATCAGTGAGCAGGCGCCTTCAATGGATACTATCCGGAATGCGAATAGGCGTGCACTCCAGGTATTAAAAGCCAGACAGGCTGAGTTACAAGGCAACTAAGTCCACAGTGCTTGTGCGACCGTCCTGGCGATGTGGTTTTACTGAGAACTAGGTTGGTGGGATTACGAAAGGCCATGTCAATGGCATTACCTTCTATCTGGCCAGGCATTGGCGGTAGTTAAAATCTAGATATAAACTCGTGGCTCTTGACTGGGCATTAATATTTTAAGGCATCAGATACGATAGCCGTTTAGGGAGATTCATTTGAGCGATTCAATGCACCGAATTAATACGCAGACACTAGCCCTGAGAAAGGCAGTATTGGACTACTCGGTTACTCGCATGGATTATGATCCTGTGCCGCTTGACCGACCAGAACCAAACGAAAAATTAGCGGAATTGGTGGGCGAAACCATGACCGATGCGGGTATTGGTTGGGACAAGGCCTTGGATCTGTTTCGGGATGTTCTCGCGCCTGCGACTATTTCAGCGGATCACCCCAATTTTCTCTCCTTTATTCCTGCGGCGCCAACTGAAGCAGCGTCACTCTTTGATCTCGTTGTTTCCGCCAGTTCTATCTACGGTGGCTCCTGGAAAGAAGGCGCCGGGGCGATCTTTGCTGAAAACCAGGTGCTTGAGTTTCTCGCCAGAGAGTGCGGCTTGGCCGAGGGTGCCGGCGGAGTGTTCGTGCAAGGCGGGACGCTTGGAAACCTCTCAGCGTTAGTGACTGCCCGGCAATGGGCCAAGGCTCAAGGCAAATTGGCTCCCTGGGCTATTATCTGCAGTGCTGAGGCGCATTCTTCCCTGGCAGCGGCAGCCAGAGTGATGGATGTTGAAATCATCATCGCAGAGCCGGTGGCTAGTGGAAAGTTCAATGCAGCAGCAGCAGATAACGCCATTGCCAAGGCCAGAGATGCGGGTTTAACCCCGTTTGCCCTGGTTGGGACTGCTGGGACAACTAACTTTGGCATTGTCGACCGGCTCGATGAATTAGCAGCTACTGCGAGAAAAGAGGCGCTCTGGTTTCACGTTGATGGAGCCTATGGCCTGGCAGGAGTTCTTTCAACGGAGCACAAAGGACTTTATCGAGGCATTGAGAAATGTGATTCGTTCATAGTTGATCCACACAAATGGTTGTTTGCTCCGTTTGATGCCTGCGCGCTGGTGTATCGAAAACCCGAGTACGCCAAGCAAGCGCATACCCAACAGGCGGATTACCTGGACGCAGTACACGCCACTGGGGATTGGAATCCGTCTGACTACGCTTTTAACCTGACTCGTCGCGCCAGGGGCCTGCCGCTATGGTTTTCGCTGGCGACTTACGGTGTAGAGATATACAGGCAAGCGGTATCCAGAAGCATCTACCTTGCACGCCAAATAGCCGACGTCATAGAGGAAAGGGATTACCTTGAACTACTCAGGCCCCCGGAGTTGTCGGTTGTGGTCTTCGAACGAAAAGGCTGGGATGCAGCGCAGTACGAGCAGTGGTCAGAGGCCTTGCTAGATTCGCAGTTTGCCTTTGTCGTCCCCAGTTCTCACCAGGGTAGACCCAATACCCGTTTCGCCATCGTCAATCCCAGAACTGAATTCAGCGATCTAGTCAAAATCCTGGATTCCATGGCATAAATTCCTGAGTAAGAATTTAACCGCGAGTTAAGATTCTGGATTCCATGGAGTGAATCTCGAAAGGAAGCCCGATAATTGATTGCAAGAGTAGCTTGGACAGCGCACTCTATTCACCTTGTCTATAATCACACTTTGCAGGGAATGCACGAACTGGAGCTTAGTGAATGAAAAACCGCCGGCACTTCTTAAAAATTTTTGGTGTTTCTTCGGCAGGAGTAGCCCTTGCCGGGGCCGTGACCGAAAGTAAAGCGGTGATTGATGAAGGCGGGGACCAGGCGAAAGAAGAGATTGCAAAGTTAAAGAAAGCTTATCAAGAGCTCGATGCCAGGTCGAAGTTCATCCTGAGATTGGTGCTGGCGTTAAGTGGCGTAGATATATTAACCAGCCTTTTATGAGTACCGACTGGGTGCTTGACCGTATGGCAGAGGGTCAGAAAGCGTTTGAGGACGGGGCAGGCCTTTAATTAATCTTCGCTATCGCTATCGCTATCGCTATTGTTATTGCGTTGGTTTGATTTGATGCACGAATAGGCGAAATAGAGCGAGCCAACAAAAGGGATAAGGGCGCTGGCAAGGAAGAGGCTGTTTGCATTCAAAGACGTCATAGCAACGGTGGTGGTTGTATCGGAAACGACTGAGCTGACCTTATCCATGATTCCAGCATAACTGACGAATAGGTACATTCTTTCCTGAAAGGAAAAGGCGACCGCCGTTTGGGTTAGGTAGACAAAGCTGTAGATGCCTACCCCGACAACCAGTTGGGTCCGGTTGAGTTTGTGAGCCACCAGGTAGGCAGCAACAAGAAAACCAAATAGCAGGGTGACTTGCATCTGGGAGATGGTGAGCACGAAATCATATAAAGCATCCGCATGTTCAAATATCTCCGCTCTTGACATGCCTATGCCAACTCCATCTTGATCTAAAGGGATAACCTCCATAATGCGCTTGCCTCGGCAGGTGATTGACATACATGTATTGCACACTTACCAGATTACCAGAATAAAACGGCATAAGAATGCATTCTAGCCTTACCCTTTCCGGCAACTACTGGTAGCTTTTTGTTTGACGTCTTTTACACACAACATCAGTAAGTCGGGTTTAGCTGCCAATATGAGCAATAATTTTTTTGGGTTCGACTGTATGCAGAAAAGGAGGAAGATGAGTAGCAAGAGTGACTGTGGTGTGGGGCAATCTCTCTTCTAGTCAGCATCCGTATCTGATGGCACATCCGGTGAGCAGTATCAATTCAAAAGACCGAATGGTTCATAGTTTCACCTGGGTGATGAGCGGCCGGGATAAGCCGGCCGCTGCCCGGTTCTCTATTTATATTTTGCCGGTGACGGGTGACTGGTGGGTGTGCTTAATCAGCCAGTTGGAGCCTTCCTTGACCAGGACCAGAGTTACCCAGGTTAGCGGGCTTGCATTAGATGCTTTCTCGTGCGGATAAACATTCCACCATCGCACGAAACTGGCGATGGCGACGTCGCCATGAATAGATACCATCGGTCCTTCTATAGTAGTAACAAACTTGGTTTTACCCCCATTCAGTGCTTCGGCAGCTTTGCGGCCGGCAATTTGATTCGCCATGTTTTTCGCTTCATCGGTTTGGCGTCGGCCGCCAGTAATATAGACCCGGTCCGATCGCATCAATTTTGCCTGGTCCTCAAGGTTATTTTCCAAGTCGCCATACTGATAAACTATCGCCATTACGTCATCCGCATCATCAGCGAAGGTCAGTGGTGCAAAGATCAGTCCGGTCAGTATTACAATCACGGTGCCTAGGCGGCTATCACTTACAAGATTTAACATATTTTGTCTCCTTAATGATTATTATTGAATTCACCCTTTCCAGAAATATCACTTTCCGCTTTGGCAATTTATTTGTCAATATGTAATATAATAGGAGAGTGCTTGTAGCCTTTTGCTGGAAAAGCCTGGCAATACACTCCGTTTTACCCGTGGGATGGAGCGGTTCATCTACGCACAGTACATCCGGCTTGTCGGGCATTCTATAAGTGAAAATAATTTGGCAGGGTTTAAGGCCTGCCTAGGTAGCAAACCGCCTTAATAGCCCTGGCCTCTTTAGTGGTCCTGGTTTTGCCCTTCACCAATCATTTGGCTGGGATAATGCTGCAGTAGAGTTTCGCTGCTGGGTCAGTTGCGTATGATTTATTCGCTCGGCGCTGGTTGCAGAACTCGAGCCTTCCCCTCATAGGCGAAGGCCTTGGTGAGCCTGCGAATCTTGCAACGACAGCCCCGTAACAGGGTGTCTCCGCTTAATCCTGTTTTATCAACTCGGCGTTGAGCGATGTAGCGTGTTAGAGCTGCAGGTTGCTGCCTCATTGAGGCCCTGTTCAATCGCTTTCATTTCTTCGTTATCAATCTCGTTAACCGTTGCCCACGAGGTGAGACTGGGGTAAGAGTCCGCGTATTTGAATGTCTCTGTGATACCAACGATGGGGGTCATAATATAGCTTTGGATGTTGCCACCCTCCACATTAGCATTAACATATTTTACCCATTTGCTATTGGCGGCTTGTACGTCAGCGATGGTCTTGCTGTCGTTGACGTTGCACTCCCATAGATTAACGACGTTTGACTCTGCCACAATGGCAGTGCTCATCAGGCTAAAGCAGCTGAATAGAAGCGTTGTTTTTAAGGATATCTGATTCATTTTGAATTCCTGAATAGTTGAGTAGGTTAGCAGGGAAGATGGCGATTTTGCACTAATCTGGTGTAGTCATAAGCAAGGAGTAAGGCCTGAATCTATACCATACCATAATATCCAATATGAACAAGTTATTGGACTGTGTTTGGCCTGGGTTTTGATGACATTCCGTCGTTGGACACTATCTTGTTGTGATCATCGATGCTCTGGTGTTAGGACCTTTAGAGGACAGCGATGGGGATTAATTTGACTCGTTCTTGCAGCATCAGCGGGCGGGTGCCTATGCTCTGATGTCAAGCAGTTAGAGATTTGCTCTTCTCTGCAGTTAGGCTGGTTCTGGATAGGCTCGGATAAGAACCCGTTCAGGAATGGTATTCCTGCAAAGCCCAGCAGGGCCGCGAGGAGAGATTATTTCTCTAGTTTTTCGTAGCAGTCACCGATGCCGTTATGTGCCTGAGAGCGGGATTGCACAGTGCCATCGCCATAGACCAGATCTTCGTGCTGCACGGTAGTTGGCATTGTGGCTTCTGAGGCAAACTTGCAGGCAACCATGCCGGTTTGATTAATGGTGTAATCGTGTTCTGCGGACGTGCTGGAGCAGCCTACTGTGAAAATGGTAATAAGCGGTAGCATTAAAAGATAAGGCATCCTGATCATAACAATAGTTCTTTCCCTGTGTGAGAAGCCGAGTAGCATCAATCAAAGGTTATATGGCTGCGGGTAGTGTAACAAATTCAATAAAACAGGGCGATGTTAGGATTCTTCATCAAGCGAGAAGGCCTCTCTATGCCTTGTCATTTTTTGTTGCTGGGCCGGCTCCCGAGATGATCTGAGTTCATATTAATTACTTAAATTAGTCAGTAGAACTGAGGCGCCAAATCAGGGCCTATATTAGCCGAAGCCAGTTTGTGTGCCAGTGCTTATTTGGTTAATGGGAGTGCGTTCGCGGTGGCAACTGAGAAGGTCACCGGTTTTGCATTAAACAAATCTGGGGCACCTTGCGATGCCCTTATTGTATTCCCTTACTATCGCTCTCTTCTATAAAAAGGATAGTTGAGATATAACCGAAAGGCAGAACAATCCATGGCACGATTAACCGCAGCCTCTTCCTTCGACATATCGCCATTCTGATAAGCCATTGAAGATTCGCCCCAGGCCTCGACGCTGGGAAACCAGCGAGTCATCAGAAACGAGTCTGCCAGTGACGGAGCCGACCCTGGCCCAGGATTCCATAAATAGGTTGAGCCCTTCGATCCGCCGGCTTTGAGCTTTTCCGACCATGCCAGCATTGCGTTTTTGGCATTGTTCATGGTCTGTTTGGCGTTCAACTCACAGGTTCGGAACAGTACTGCTCCGATGCCTTCTCCGGTCATCTCTCCACTGCGAAAGATCACTTCACCGCCCATTAGCGTCCTTGCTCCGTTAGTTCGCACCGCATCAAAGTCAGCATTGATCATATCGCCATGCTCAAGGTAATAACTAAGGGTCGCTGAATAAGCGGCCGTATTGGGTGCAAAGCCGACCCACACGGCATCAAAATCCTGATTATCGGGCAGTGCTGCTTTACTGACAGCCCAAGGTACCAGGATACGCGAACTAAACTGAATCTCGCCTGATTTTGCAAAGTCTGAGAATTTATCCCTTATAGCGAACAAATCCTGTAGATCCTTACCAGATTGGAGCTTCATCATGGTCGTCTCGACCTGGAATCGATTTGGGTCATCGGTTTGTTCGGCAAAAGCAGAGCCTATGCAAGATGCACAAATTATAATGAACAGAAGTTTGATTATTTTCATTTATCCCTCGTAAATTTTAGTTGCTATAAGACTCCGCCGGAATCCGCCTGTTTCAGGTTAGTCCCAGGGCGAGATGATTCTGCTGATTCAAGCCGGCTAGGGTGGTCTCTAAATGAGTCAGTCAAAACCAGCAAAGCAACTCAAGCATATAAGTCTGCTCATAAGTTATCAATAGAATAATATTATATGGTTTTAGTGGTTGTTTTATAGTTCGGCCGTTATCAAAGTGACTGAGTTTGTGCTCAAGCATTAACTAGATGTTCTATCATTTTGTTCAGTCAACAGGTTGTGTCCTGTTAAATCAGCTTGGCAGAGCATTAGGTATAACTACTGGGTAGGGACTCGATTAGAAAATTGCTGGTATGGTCGCAGGGACAGCATGAATTGAAACCACTTGGTGGACGGTAAGATCGTGACCCTATGGGTAGCGAGAGTTGGCGACAGGGTGGGGATACATGGTGGGGATACATGGTGGAATAAATAGAGGTACACTAAGTTCGAGCCGGCTGGCTCCGTGGTTTGAATCCCGCTATGATTAATTTGCAATGTATTGGGTTACAAGGAGGAAATGATAACTGACTTGACGGTACGGCAAATTGACTTTGACGTCGATGAGACCGATTTTATCTGGAATCCCGCGAACCCGGCTTTTTCAGTGCTTATGAACCAGATTACATTTTTTGTGGTGGGGTTTGAAAAGTATATGTGTCGTGTCATGCGCGATGCTGAAGCACGGATAACCGATCCTGCGGTGATGGAAGAAGCCGTGGCTTTTCGCAAGCAGGAAGCGGTCCATGCTCAAAAGCACCTCCAGCACGCACGCGGTTTAATTAAGCAATACCCGGCATTGCAAGGGGTGATGGATAAAACAATGGCCAGCTATGACGAGGTTTACGATTCGCACTCACTTGATTACCACTTGGCATATGCGGGTGGCCTGGAAGCTATTTTCACACCATTTTTTCGTATGATCCTGGATCATCGAGCCGTGCTCTTTGGTGAAGGCGATGCTAATGTGGCATCTCTGTTTATATGGCATTTCTGCGAAGAAATTGAGCATCGAAGCTCAGCCTACGATGTTTATAACCATGTAGTGGGTAGTCACTGGTTTCGAATACGAAATACCGGCTCCTTCCAAAAGCATACCCGCGGTCTATTCGATAGGATTAAGCTCGAGTTTGAGGGCATTGTCCAGGATGTACCTGTTGAGGCATATGGCGATAATCCGTTGGCCCAGATACCCATTTGGGCGCAGCTTCGTTCCGCACTGGGCGTGCTTGCATCGCAGTTTCCATGGCACGATAGTGTTAATCAGCCGCTGCCTGAGTATTACCATGAGTGGCTTGGACATTGGCGGGCGGGCAACGATGTGTCACAGATTTATGGAAAGACTTCGAGTACGGTGTGAGCGAATCAGCACAAACCTTTGATCAGCTGGCTAACCAGCTTGGCGGCTTCCACCCAGATGCCGTGGCAAGTTGGGGCTTTATAAAAAGCCCGCTGACACTATCGCACTGGACCATGAACGTGGTAGAAATACTGCTTATAACCGGGGCCTTGTGGGGCCTGGTTCACGCCGTTTCACGCTTTAAGCAAGGCCATGTTGTCTATTTGGCTTTCTGGCTTGCATCAGTAGTGTTTATGTTAGCGCTGGAGATACCGGTGTATTTCCCGGAAAAACTCGGCGGCACTGAGACCAGTTTATACTTTATACACAACGAATTTACGGTGCAGTTCTTTTTTGGCAGGGCGCCACTATATATTTTGGCACTGTACCCCGCAGTGATGTATTCGAGTTTCGTATTGGTCAAGCAAGCGGGTTTGTTTGAAGGGCGTTTTGGTGCGCTGTCAGGCGCGATTGCGGTTGGGTTAGTGCACCATGTTTTTTATGAAGTGTTTGATCATTATGGTCCTCAGTACGGTTGGTGGCTGTGGAATTATCCTAATTTTAACGGTTCGCTGGGGTCGGTTCCGGTCTCCAGCATGGTCAGCTTCGCCTTCATTGGCCCTATAGCATTGACCTTGGCGACTCGACTGTTAGTGACGACTGACCGCTTTGAAGAGAATGTTAGGCTTGTGTCGATCAGTTCTCGCATCCAGTTTGGAGCACGAGCGGTTGCCGCCGGGTTGTTAACGCCGGTGTTCTTCGTTTTGCTAACGGCGGAGACCTGGTATGACCTATTAGCTATCGAATTAACCGTCCAGCGGGAGGCCTACACCGCCATCGCGCTGCTGGGCTCAGCGTTAATGCTAACCATGCTTAAGTTCTCTCGCACAACTGAATTCTCGATGTTGGCATTGCTAAGCTTTTCCAAAGTCTACTTGTTGTTATTCCTCGCTGTATTTCTAGGGCTCTGGTTGTATGCATTGCCAGACTACTTGGCCGCTGTCGATGGGGTGACCTCTTGGGGGTCGCGCACAGGGTCATTGCCCTATGTTTTGGGGTGTATTGTCCTGGGGTCCTTTTTCCTACTGAGAGCCCGGCGGCCCAAGCCCCTGAGATAAAGATGCTAATCCCTGGAAATCCGAACACGGATGGCTCGATATCTGGGGATGAAGACACCAACGCGGATGCCATTAGTAAGCTTTAATTAGCAGCGTACGCCCCCCCCGCAGACGGTTACTGTAGGGGTCAGAGTAGGTGTCGGTGCTATGGACTATTGCGTGCCCAGTGCTTGACGAATCTCCAGAGCGAGTTCGTCATCGGGTCTAAGCGAGCGCTGAGTCGTTATCTCCAGTCGTTTTAGGATCCCGGTGAATTCAAATGGCGTTGGGTAGGCGTCACTCACACCGGTCGGGTTGCTACCAATATCCATACCAATTGAACTGATCATGGCGGGAATGTCTTTGATGATCCCTTGGCCAACCAGGCTTTCATTGATCGTTAGTTTAACGCTTGCCGGCCCCCGAGAGACTCGCGCTTGGTCTACGCCCAAGACGACCTCGCCATGCGGTATGGGTACATCGGAGTGAAATACGGTATGTTCAGTAAAGGCATTGTGATCGTAAATAAGGCGCTCATCTTTCACGTAAATGGTTAAGCCGTTATTAAAGGTGCCAATGGCCAGAATCACGCCTTGAAATTTCTCTGTCATGACGTATTTCTCTTTGTCAGGTTCTCTTTGTATTAGGCGTTTAGCGGGCGCTGCGCCCTCGCAGTATCTGACTCAAGGTGGATTGAGATAAAACAGTACCATCTTGTGCTAGCGTATC
>JABIZD010000016.1 GCA_018666555.1 Gammaproteobacteria bacterium | reverse complement strand
TCGGCAGTATGATCTGGCGATAGATGGGCTGACGGATGTCATTAAACAATTCCCAGATGGTACCTATACGCCCAACGCCTATTACTGGCTGGGCGAGGTGCAGGCTGCAAAAACGCCACCTGATTATGAAAAAGCCCGGCAGGCGTTAGTGCAGGTGATTAATGGTTTTCCAGATCATTCGAAGGTGCCAGATGCGGCCTTCAAGCTAGGTAAAATCTACCACATAATGGGTGATTGCCAGCGAGGTAAAGACTTGCTCACCCAGGTCGCCAGTGATTACAGTGACAAGACTGCCGGGAAGTTAGCGCAGAGTTATATTCGCGATAATATTGATTGCTAATTTATTTGCCGGGATACCACAACCACTATCACTGGCCTGTGCGGTCGAGCGTCGATAAAACCCCATTCGAAAACAAAATTATTGCTTAGCCAGAATATTTTACCGCTTGCGACTCAGGTGGTATTTGGTTATTTGGGTTTCGTGCTTCGGAATTGATTAAGTGTGTTGTTCTGGAGCGATGCGGCTTCATCCTTTGGCTGTTGATTATACGCTTGAATAGATGCGTGGCTCGGGAGCCCGCGTATTTGACATTAGCAATAAAACGCTTTAACGTCCGCGCCCTCAAGTACCTTCATTTTGTGAAATTGCGTGCTTGTTACACCCATCTTAAGCACCCAGGATATACTTTGATTACCACCGCGAATATCACCATGCAGTTTGGCGCTGCGCCTTTATTTGAAAATATCTCGGCCCGGTTCGGCGATGGTAACCGCTACGGACTGATTGGTGCCAATGGCTGTGGTAAATCAACCTTTATGAAAATTCTGAGCGGAGAACTTGCTCCCAGCTCGGGCAATATTTCGATTAGTCCGGACATCAAGGTTGGTACCCTAAGCCAGGATCAGTTCGCGTTTGAGCAATACAGTGTGGTGGACGCTGTAATAATGGGCGACACTAAACTTTGGAACATCAAAGAGGAACGTGAGCGAATCTACGGGTTGGCAGAGATGAGCGAAGCAGACGGTATGAAAGTCGCAGACCTTGAGATCGAATATGCTGAACTCGACGGGTATACCGCTGAAAGTAGAGCAGGTGATATTTTAATCCAAGCTGGCATAGAGGAAAGCTTACACGATGGACTGATGAGCCAAGTCGCTCCTGGCTGGAAGTTACGAGTCCTATTAGCCCAGGCATTGTTTTCCAATCCGGATGTTTTGCTGCTCGACGAACCTACCAACAACCTGGATATCCATAGTATTAGCTGGTTAACAACGGTTTTAAACCAACGTAATTGCACCATGATTGTTATTTCTCATGATCGCCACTTTCTCAATTCTGTCTGTACTCATATGGCGGATATTGACTACGGCGAACTGCGAATTTACCCGGGTAATTATGAAAGTTTTATTGGCGCATCATCCCTGGCCCGACACAAACTATTAACCGAGAATTCAAAAAAGAGCGCTGAAATTGAAGAGCTGCAAGGGTTTGTGAATCGTTTCTCCGCTAATGCTTCCAAAGCAAAGCAAGCCACTTCTCGCGCTAAGCGATTGGAAAAAATTCAGCTCGATGAAGTCAAACGTTCAAGCCGTGTAAGCCCCTACATTAGTTTTAAACAAGAAAAGCAACTGCACCGTCAAGCACTTGTATTGGAAGATTTAGGGCACGGTTTTGATGACGGTTTATTGTTTTCCGGAGGAAATGTGATTCTGGAAGCAGGTTCGAGGTTGGCGGTGATTGGCGAGAATGGTGTTGGTAAAACAACTTTCCTGCGTTGTTTAATGAATGAGATCAGTGCCAATGCAGGTAAAGTGAAGTGGGCAGAAAATGCGACCATCGCCTATTGTCCACAAGATAGCACTGAAGATTTTAGTTCAGATCTAAGCTTGTTTGAATGGATGGCACAGTGGCGCAAACCTGGCCACGACGACCTGATGATCCGAGGCATGCTCGGACGTTTGCTGTTCACCGCGGACGACGCCAACAAGAAAGCAAGGGTTTGCTCCGGTGGTGAGAAAAATCGACTGTTGTTTGGCAAACTTATGTTATCTGATGCCAATGTTTTAATCTTAGATGAGCCAACTAACCATATGGATATGGAGGCGATTGACGCTCTCAATCAGGCATTAATGCAATACCATGGCACCTTGATTTTTGTTAGTCATGACCGGGAATTTGTCTCTACGCTTGCCACTCGTGTGGTAGAGATTAAGGACCGGGAAATCGTCGATTTTCAAGGCACCTATAACGAATACCTGGCAAAAACAGAGCTGCAAAGTAAGGCGGCTTAAAGCTACACTGGGTGTCGCTATATAACACGGCCGGCGATGGTACTGGCGGGTAATGGCAATGTGATAGTTGTCTTGAAGATACCTTATGATAAGGGTACTTCTCATATAGTCCTGGGGCCGCCAGGACAGCATCGTTGTTAACAGAAACCAACTTTAAAATTAGCCTGTAGCGACGAGTTACCTGCGCAGTGATCTTTAAAGCTAGTCTCTCGGTAGATTGGCTGTTGTTGGTGTTTTGCCAGTTTTATCGTATTGGTATTGGTTAATTTTTGGCTGGAATAATGGGTAGAATTATTTGTGATGGGTAGTCGGCCGAGAGATGCAGGGTGTTTTGTGCAATGACGCCTGCAGTTTCATCATAGTTGTTCCCGCCGGTATTTAAATTGCGCTCCCAACGTGGAAAATTAGAGCTGGAAACCTCAATACGAATACGATGCCCAGCACCAAAATAATTACTGGTCACGTTCAAATCGACTGCTATCTCGTAAACCTTTTCAGGTTGTATTAATTCGGCAGTCGCTAGACTGTCGCGATAGCGCATGCGTACGGCGCCTTCCTGTATATTAAATGCACGCCCATCAGGGTAGACGTCAACTAGCTTAACGGTAAAGTCGGTATCAACGGCTGATGATGATACATAGAGCAGAGCTTTTATCTGCCCTGTTACTTCAATACCGGTGCTCACCTCATCAGAGGTAAACACCAAGATATCGTCCCGTAGTTCAATTTCTGATTGATCAAAGGCTCCGGCTTCTTTATCACTGCCGGTACAACAGGTGTGGCCGCCGAGTGACGGTACGGGGTTTTCTGGATCGTAGTTGAACGTTGTTGTTGTTGGTGACGTTGGTGGTTGCAGGGCTAGACTGCCATCACCCAAGCGCGAATTAGCTGTGCCTTGGCTGTGTAAATACCAAGCCGTTGGCCGAGTGTTGGCTAGTGGCCATACCTCGCTGCTGCGCCATTCGTTTTTACCCATTAGATAGTATTGCACCTTAGGCATTGCTGCTAAGGCATCTTGATTGCCCTTTAACCAGTAGTCATACCACTTTAATTGTATTTCGCTGTAATCAAGTGAAGCATTACCCAGGTTACGCTCACCTACAATAAAGTCGTCGGTTGATTCGGTAAAGTCGCAATGTGTTCCGGGACCAACAATGACATATTGGTTGTTTTTCGCTTTGCGACTAGTTGCTGTGCGTTCAAATTGTTCAAACATTTTAAAGGTGATGCTGGGACCATAGTCATACCAGTTATCAAAAAATATAGCTGGCACATCAAAACTGTCATCGGCATTGGCCAAGTCTTTATTGCGAAAAAAATCACCATCAGGAGCGCTGGAGGCCCATTGTTTGTACTCGGATGGCGGCATTTGTGCCCGCTCGAGAATAGTTGCTGTCGGTAAAGTCGGTAAAAATTTCATATAAGCAGGGAAATCGATGGTAGGTGCCATTTGAAATAATTGCGCGGCTGGCGACTTAAACCATTCACTGCGATCAACATTGCTGGGTGGGCCGTAAAATACTTGAGAGCCGCTACCAGCAAACCAGCCGGCGGTTTGTGCCAATTCGAACACGCCACCACTAAATGACTGCCAGGCTCTGCCAGGAGCGTAATAACCAGAAGCGGCTGACATCGGTATGGCGGCGGTGTGCTTTGGATGCTTAGTAGCCGCCATAACCACCTGTGTCTCGCCTAGGTAAGAGCAACCGGCGGTGCCAACTTTTTGATTAGACCATGCCTGAGAAGTAAGCCAATCTAACGTATCGTTGCCGTCTCCGCGGCGTTTTTGCGCCACGATATAGCCGCCTTCAGATTCATACCGGCCGCGGATATCCTGGATGGCTACTACATACCCTTTAGAGACTAATTTCCGATACACCTTATTCCAGTCTAAGGTGTCGTTTTTATTATAAACAGTCCGCAAAAGGACCGTGGGCAGTTTCCCGCTGGCACCATCAGGAAAATATAAGTCGGTGGACAACCTAATGCCGTCGCGCATTGGTATCATCACGCTTTTATCTAGGCGAATAGCGTATGGCTCTGCTGAAACTGCGGCATTGACGATGCTGGTTAGCAACAGTGCAATACACAGGGTTATTCTATTTTTCATCGTTTCATTATTCTCGTATTAACCAATAGGCAATGTTGTTGTGAGGCCCTTGTTTCAAGCAATTAAATAATAAAATTGGCTTATAGCAGTTTGATAATGGCATTTTATTCTGTCTTTAGCCCGAAACTGTGGCATATAACCGTGCTTTTTTCTGGTCTGGATAAAGGTTCGATAGTTGCTGTTTATTACCACCTTGTTGAGTTTGTATCATGTGTAGTTGCTTAGAGTATAAGTCGAATTGACCTCCTTTTCCTTTAGCTATCAATGCATGAAAAATTCTTCAGCTTATTTGTTTTGCGGGAATTGGCCAGTATCCGTCTACACATAGTTGAGTGCAACGATACTGGGGTATCTAGGCCTATTGTGCCGAATGGAGTAACTGGCTTCTTTGAGGCGCCTTATGATGGCACTTCTTATATCGTAGTGAGGCCATGGATTCTGCAAGTCGATTTGCAATACTGGTTCCGAAACCTGGAGTGAACTTAACGAGATTTCACGGCATTTTCTCACCACATAGCAGGTTGAGAGAGCAGGTTGAGAGAGCAGGTTGTGGGGAAAAGCCGCTAGAGGAGCCGATACAGATCTTGCAGCCCATTAACAAGGGCCCTATTTGATGATGTGGACGCAGGCTTTGAAAAGGGTGTTCGCCCTCTAGATAGAGAAGTGTGAGAATTGTGGTGGCAAGATGAAGACTGCGTTGTGAGCTCATCGCTTGCATTGAAGACAGCGATAGCAAAACTCACTACTCCACAGCAGAAATCAGTGAGCTGTTTGAGGCTTGCAAAAGAATAGTGAACACAGATTTTACATAAACGCTGACCTTAATTTTGGTGTGATATAAGGTTGCCGGAAATGTGTCGGAAAGAAATCGGGGGTTAAGCAGTTACTAACTGCGAAACCCCCGGTGTTTGGTGGGCCGTCCGCGACTCGAACGCGGGACCAATTGGTTAAAAGCCAACTGCTCTACCAACTGAGCTAACGGCCCTCTGATGGACGCGCCAATGATACTGATTCGAGCAAAAAACTCAAGACATTGTGTCTATTGAATGACTTGATTAATCACTTTGTTTGCATGATTGGGCCCTCCGAGGGCTTCCAGGGTGGCCAATCCACCTGGACTAAGTACGTTGATTTCAATGATGAACGGGAATACCAGGTCGATTCCCGCAAACAGCGCACCATTTTCCTGCAGGTAATCGGCTATCTGGTTGCAGTAATTTAACTCATCAATAGTCAGCGAACAGCAGCTTGGAATGCCACCCTGCATAAGGTTAGTGCGGTGGTCTAGAGCGGGGGTCCGTAAATATTGACCGATGATACTGCCATTGGCGATGAGGACTCTTTTCTCGCCTCCGGAGATTTCTGCGACGTAGCGTTGCAATAGCGTGTATTGTTCTGATTGACTTCCTGCCAACAGGTTTAGTATGGCGAGTCGGTTTGTGGTTTGTTTATTGAGGAAAAACACCTTTCTTCCGAAACTGCCGGCAGGTGGTTTGGCAATCCAGTCTCCGCCTGATTCTACGATCTCCAGCAATTCCAGGGGGTTATTACTGGCGTAGCTTTCAGGATAGTTGAATTTCTCTGGGTAGACGGCCAAGCTGTATTTGCTCTTCAGAAACATCAGGGAATCTACCGAGTTTATCAGTTGCGTGGTTTTTTCTGCTAATCTAAGAAGTTGTATTTTGTCGAGGAAGTTGTCCCGTTTGCCCAGTGACAGAATCCAGATAGTTTCAAAATCGGACAGGAAATAAAGTTCAGAAGCCTCATTTCTTGGGCCGACACTGACGGGCTCTGATACGGTAAACCCTTTAGCGCCAATATGGTGTTTGTGCAGGGATAAAGTGTCGATATCGGCGATAACGACACTCAGGTCTCGCTGTAGAGCAGCATTGACCAGGCGCAGGCAATTTCCATCACTGATATCGTGGGTGTTGTGAATAAGGAAAAGTAGTGACATATAGGTAAGGTCGACTCTGGTTGGCTTAGATAATATAGTGTTTGTGTAGTCAGGGGTATTGTCCGTAGGCAGAATAGGAGCAATCCTGGTCCGTTGTCAGTCGCTGAGTTGTTTTAAATAAGGGAAATTTACCGTTGAGTAGTCAATTCGATATTCCATTGCATCATGATAAACAGACATCTGAAATTGAAGTAGCTCAGGCCACTGATCGTATTGCTGGGCTGCTTAGAGACAAGCAAGCTGTGCTGGTGGCCCACTATTACACAGATGAAAACATCCAGAGTCTTGCTGATCAAACAGGCGGATGCGTTGCAGATTCTCTGGAAATGGCCCGTTTTGGTGCCAGCAGTGAAGCCAAGTTGCTGGTGGTTGCAGGGGTCAGGTTCATGGGAGAAACAGCAAAAATTCTCAATCCTGATAAGACCGTCTTGATGCCAACATTAGAAGCGACTTGCTCGCTTGACCTAGGTTGCCCGAGTGATGATTTTGATGCCTTTTGTTCTGAGCATCCTGATCGTACTGTCGTTGTCTACGCTAATACGTCGGCCGCAGTCAAAGCCAGAGCGGATTGGGTAGTCACTTCCGGGATTGCTTTACAAGTAGTTGAACATTTAATGGATAAAGGTGAAAAAATCCTCTGGGCACCGGACCGTTATCTGGGTTCTTATATAGCAGCTCAAACCGGTGCAGATATGGTGATGTGGGATGGGGCCTGTGTTGTTCACGAGGAATTTAAAGCCAAGGGGTTGCGCGATTCCAAGGCGGTTCATCCGAGCGCGGCGGTTCTGGTTCATCCTGAGTCGCCAGGAGAGGTGATCGAGATGGCAGATGTGGTGGGTTCTACTTCGCAATTGATTCAGGCAGCGGTAGAGCTCCCTAACGACAAGTTTATTGTCGCTACAGATCGCGGAATTTTTTATAAAATGCGGCAGGCCGCTCCCGATAAACTATTCATTGAAGCCCCCACTGCTGGAAACGGCGCTACCTGCAGAAGTTGTGCACATTGCCCGTGGATGGCAATGAATGCCCTGGAAAATCTCGAGCAGAGCCTGCGAAGTGGTGAAAATGAAATTGTCATATCCGATGCCTTGGCAGCCCGGGCCATGGTCCCCTTGCAACGGATGGTTGATTTCAGGAAATAAACTGTTTTCAGAAGACGCAGCTGGTTTACTTGGAAGCAGTCTTCAGCTCCCATATTTCTTCGATACGTTGTTTGATTTTGGCATTAATCTGAAAATTCTGCCGAACCATGGGCAGTGCATAGCCTAATTGTTTGATTGCTTGGTCGAAATTTCCATTCAAGATGAAGTATTCAGCCCTGGCCTGGTGCACGCCACTGATGTCGTTTGCTAATCCCAGCGTCTCTGCAAGATTATACCAGACAGTCTCGTCATCGGGCCTATCCAGGGATAGCTCTAACAATACCTGGGAAGCTTGCGCGGGTCTTTTCAGCTGGATTAAATGGTCGGAGTAGGCCATTGCCAGAGGGTAATTACCAGGGTTGATTTTAAGAGAGGTCTCAAGGAAGTTTGCGGCTTTTCTGGCTTTGTTGTCAGCGGCCAGTAGGTTCGCTTCAGCGATTTGGTAGGCGATATTATTCGGTGATTGCTTGCGCAGGCTGGATACTAAAGTCGTTGCCTCTTCGATCTGGCCGCTAAATGTGAGAGCCAGCGCCCGACCATATTGATGTGAGGTAGCCAATACAGGGTTTTTGGGGTAATTGTTTTCCCGATACAGACTCAGTGCCACCTGGGGATCATTAGACAGTACAATCGCCCTTGTGCGCATTAGTTGATAGTTAAGGTCGAGAGGCCATTCTTTCTTGGTCAGGTTCTCGGTTTGATTATAAGCATCTGCAATCCTTAACCGGGTGACCGGGTGCGTTCTTAAAAATTCCGGAATGAGATCACCACTGTAACGCGTCAACCGATCAAGCCTTTCAAACATATAGGCCATAGCACGTGGGTCTATCCCGGCGTTGATCATGGTGGTAATGCCGATTCTGTCAGCCTCGGCTTCACGAGTCCGGCTGTAACTTAATTGTTGTGATTGTGCTATCCCCTGACTGGCGGTAAGGGCCGCAATGCCTGCATCGCCGGCTCCCGCAGAGGCAAGAATGGCACCTGCCAGGAGCCCAGCAATGGTAATTACACCGGCTTTTTTGCTGCTCTCAATACCGCGTGCGAAATGCCGTTGACTGAGGTGCGCTAATTCATGGGCGAGTATGGCTGACATTTCATGATGGCTCTCTGCTCTCAGAAACAAACCATGATTGACACCAATAACGCCACCTGGGGCGGCAAAAGCATTGATTAGTGGATTTTTGATCAGGATTATATATAGGCGATGGTCTTCGATGTCGCTAAAAGATGATAGTCGGTAGATTAGATGTTCGAGATAGTCAACCAACAGGGGGTCGTCCATGCTAGTCACCTGGCTGCGGACCGCTCGAAGAAATTGTTGGCCGAGATTATGTTCCTGTGGCAGCGATACGATGCCTGAACTGGCATCCCCAAGGTTAGGTAAATTGAGGTCGCGACTGGCTGTCTGACCCTTACTTGCCAGCATACCTAAGACGAAAATGAGCACTTGTATTATCCGCATGCTGCTATGTTCGCAGGGACTGCCATATGGATTCAACAACTATGTAGGAAAAACTACTGCTATAATACAAGCTGGGAGAGGATGAAAGGATACTTGGTAAATGCTGATAATTGATGAATGCCTGGATGTCACTGGGTTATCCTGTCCACTGCCGCTCCTGAAAGCTAAGCAGGCCCTGAATAAACTAACCTCAGGTAAAGTACTTAAAGTCGACTGCACGGATGCCGGGTCGGTCAGGGACTTCCAAGTCTTTGCTAAGCAGAGTGGGCATATTTTGCTGGAACAGCAAGAACAAGCCGGACATTACCTTCACTGGATAAAAAAAACGTCATGAGGTTGAACTGTGCTCGATATTGTTAAGCGGTGGGTAGATCGTTACTTCTCTGATGAGGAGGCGGTTCTTATTTTTGCCCTGTTACTGGGAGTCACGCTGGCTTTTTTATTCATGGGGCCGGTGCTAGCACCGGTTCTGACCGGCATCGTTCTGGCTTTTGTGATGCAGGGTATTATCAATTTCATGCGTCAGTATGGGATCTCAAAGCTGGCAGCAGTCGGCGTAACATTCTTTCTTTTCCTCGGAGGTTTTGTAGGCTTCCTGTTTCTGTTAGTGCCCAGAATTTGGCGGCAGTTGGGTAGTCTCTATCAGGATTTGCCGGCTTTGAGTCAGCGACTTGGGGAACTTGTTGCGCAATTGCTTGTTGATTATCCAGCGTTGATATCAGAAAGACAGATTGATTCCTGGATCAGTACCATTAGTACAGAAGTGGCAACTATTGGTCAATGGCTGCTGTCGGCTTCGATATCTCAGTTACCGGTGCTCATTACCCTGCTGATATATTCGCTTCTGGTGCCAATTCTGGTGTTTTTTCTGCTCAAGGATAAGGAGGAAGTCCTGGCATGGGTGTTGAACTGGTTACCTGAAAAGCGACCACTGATGAATAAAATCGGCTCTGAAATGAATGCCCAGATGGAGAATTATATTCGTGGGAAGTTCATTGAGTTACTGCTGGTGGGCCTGATAACTTACCTGCTGTTCGCACTGTTTGGACTGAACTATGCGGCACTGCTTGGATTTTTGGTTGGGGTGTCGGTCATTGTTCCTTATCTGGGATTTATCGCGGTCACCATTCCAGTTACCATTATTGCTTTTATGCAGTTTGGCTGGTCCGAAGTGTTTCTTTATCTAATGATGATTTATGCTTTGGTGCAGGCGCTTGACGGGTTTTTGTTGGTACCTTTGTTGTTTTCGGAAGCGAACAACCTGCATCCTCTTGCCATTATTATCGCGGTATTGGCGTTCGGGAGTTGGTTCGGTGTTTGGGGTGTTTTTTTCGCCATACCGTTAGCAACCCTGATCAAGGCAATTGTTTATGCATGGCCTAAAGATCAGTTGCAATCCTGATCTAGGATCGATATTGGTTGTCTGCTCGTGGATGTGTCGCTATCATGGGCAGCTTTTATCAGAGTCATGGGTTTATGATTACAGGGAGTATGGTGGCGCTGGTAACGCCGATGCTGGAGGACCATCAAATTGACTGGGAGAGGCTGCATGCCCTGGTGGAATGGCATATTGACAGTGGTACAGATGCGATTGTGCCTGTGGGCACTACCGGAGAGTCGCCGACGGTTACGCCAGCGGAGCACTGTGAGATTATTCAAACAGTGGTGGAAATCTGTGCAGGCCGAATTCCCGTCGTCGCTGGGACAGGTGCGAATTCCACTCAGGAGGCTATCGAATTTACCCGGTCTGCCAAAGACTCGGGAGCCCAGGCGTGTCTACTGGTAACCCCTTATTACAATAAGCCTACCCAGCAGGGTCTGTTTTTGCACTATGAGGCCATTGCAGCAGAGGTAGATCTGCCACAAATTCTCTATAATGTTCCTGCCAGAACCGGCGTTGATCTTCTCCCGGAAACGGTTCTTAGATTAATGGACATCCAGCAGGTAGTCGGTATTAAGGAAGCAACCGGTGATATCGAGCGAATGATCCAGATTAAGGCGCTTTGTGGAGATGAACTGGCGATTTATTCAGGCGATGATTTTACAGCCTGTGATTTGCTAATGGCTGGTGCCAAGGGCACAATCAGTGTAACAGCAAATGTTGTACCGGCTCAGATGAAAGAGATGGTGGATGCAGCTATGACAGGAAACCAGGCCCTTGCCGAGACTTTAAATAAGCCCTTGCTAGGGTTGCACAAAAGTCTGTTCGTGGAAGCTAACCCAATCCCTGTCAAATGGGTTTTAGCCGAAATGGGTTTGATTGAAGAGGCGATTAGACTGCCTTTAACTGCATTATCTGAGAAATATCACGTAGAATTACGTGCCGCACTGAGTCAGGCAGGACACAATCCGTCATGAACTATTACCTTAATCCGGTTTCATTTTTACTGTTACTAATCAGTCTAACCGGTTGCAGTTGGTTTGGTAGTGGTGACCTTCGGGAAAAACTCGAAAATGGCTATTCGGAACCAACTCAGATTCCGCCCGGTATGGATGCCCCACAATTTTTGGAGTTGATGCCGATACCTGCGGTAAATGATGCGCGTGGACTGGTTGGAACTGAATATGAAATCCGCCGTCCTGAGGCACTTAGTACCCGATTCGGTGTGGACCAGATCGTCATCAAGAAGTTAGGCGATCAACAGTGGGTATTTCTTGATATTCCGCCATCCGTGGTATGGCCGAAAATCGTTCAATTCTGGGAGGCAAACAACCTCCATCTCGATGAAGCCAATCCAAGTGATGGAATATTGACCAGCCAGTGGATTACTGCCCGGGAAGGATCTGCTGAGTCCGTGTTCCAGAGTATTAGCCTGGGCACTGTCTATGCCAATACAAGAGCAGCTAACCTGCATCAATTCAGGTTAAGCCTGGAACCTGGGGTTAGATCCGGAAGTTCAGAAATTTATCTACTGCAGCGTCAAATGAAAGCTAATGCACCCTATCGATTAGATACAGTTGCCTGGCAGAATGGTTCGGACGATTTGGATTTAGAAAATGAGATCTTAAAGAAAATTGCCTTTTATTTAGGTGAAAATATCAGTCAGGGAACGATAAGCATGCTTGCTACTGGTTTGACTGAAAGTCGTACCAGGCTGATACCGGATCGGGTCAAACCGGTCCTGTTATACAAGCTTGATTTCAATCGCGCCTGGGCCACTGTCGGCGATGCACTTGAGAATGCGAATGTGGATGTTAAAGATCTGAATCGATCGACCGCGACTTATTTTGTTAACTATCGACTAGGCCAGAATCCGAAGCCAGGTTTCTTTAGCAAGCTTTTTTCCAGGGAAGCAAAAGGGGAAGTGGGTGACGAAAACAGTTACCAAGTGATGCTGGAAGAGCAGGGAAGCGAAATTGCCGTCACCGTATTTGATGGCGAAGCACCAGCTGATGGTCTGGTTGCTGAACGTTTGCTGAAAATTATAAAAGAATACTCGACCTGATTCGTGCGAATCGCTTCACTTGGCAGTGGTAGTAAAGGTAACGGTACACTCATTGAAACCGATGAAGTCTGCCTCCTGCTTGATCTGGGTTTTGGTATCAAAGAAACTATTCGTCGGCTGGAAAGGTTAGGCCGTTCTCCTCTTGATCTTTCAGCTATCCTGGTGACCCACGAACATGCTGACCATATTAATGGTGTAGGCCAGTTTTCGCGCAAGTTCAAACTGCCAGTCTATATGACGCCCGGTACTTACAATCCCGACAAGATTGGAATGGTAGAAACCCTGCATAAGGTAAACTGCCATAAGAATTTCTCCATCGGCGATATAGTGATCGAGCCTGTTCCAGTGCCCCACGATGCAAAAGAACCCTGCCAGTATATTTTTTGTCACAATGAATGCCGTGCTGGAGTACTAACCGACCTGGGACACGTAACGGCATTTGTGAAAGAGCGATATCGTTGCTGTGACTTGATGTTGCTGGAATGTAATTATGACCAGAAGATGCTGGCTGAGGGTCCTTATCCGCGAGCCTTGAAAAACAGGGTGGGTGGAAAATTAGGTCATCTTTCCAATGATCAAGCGGCTGAATTGGCCGGTCACTTTGACTTGGATCGCTTAAAATATCTCATAGTTTCTCATGTAAGTGAAAAAAACAACCGGCCCGACCTGGCGCTTGGTTCCATGAAATCGATATTATCTCACTGGTCCGGTAACCTGCTGGTGTCAAGCCAGGCTGAGGGGTTCCCCTGGATTACATTGTAAGCCCGGTAGCATCGTCTAAACAATATTTGCCTGCCAAACCGTTAGATTGTTGTTGCCACTCCGACATAGTGCCTTAGGCTTCTAGACCTGTCTAATGGGCCGTCAACAGAATTACTGTTTATACATACACTACTGTATACATAACCAGTATACTGTGTTTAAATAGCTCTCCCTTCATCAGAAAGACAAGGATCCAAACGATTCAGTTTGTTCTAACCGTGCTTAAGCTCTGCCAGCTGACGGAGAAATAGAAGCCATGATTGTTAGAAAAACCGAAAGGAAAACCGAAAGGAAAAACTGAACGAAAAACCGGAAGGAAAACTGAAGGAAAACTGAAGGAAAATCGAAAGGAAAAACAGCAAGAAAAACAGCAAGAAAAATTAAAGATAACAGCGACTGTATCTCACTGGGCAACCCAAGGGTTTGCAGCCGTGAATAAAAAGGGCAAGTAATGACTATAAAACATCTCAGATCTTCAGATACCTGGTTGGTTAGCAAGGGCCGGAAAATTCTCTACCGTGGCCGGGTCAGTCCCTGGCGCTCACCTCGAGTGATTGAGGTTGCCCTAAGGCGAGATGGGCTGCGCTTAGTCGCTTAGCCTGGATCGTTATGTTGCCCTAAGGGGAAATGGGCTGCGCTTAGTCGCTCAGCCTGGATCGTTATGTTGCCCTAAGGGGAAATGGGCTGCGCTTAGTCGCTTAGCCTGGACCGTTATGGCGACATAAGCAGTTAATAACTGGCTCGGGGCTGATGAATACGATAGGCTACCCACGGGAACAGCCTAGTCAGGAATATTGAAATGCTCGGTAGCGAAAATATAGTAGAGATCACCGTTGAGAACTTTCAGGCGGAGGTCGGAGAAAAGTCTAATCAGGTTCCTGTTGTACTCGAATTTTACGCAGAAAATGCAGGCCCTTCTGTCGAGATGTCTGGCCTGCTGAAGAAATTAGTCGAGTCGTATCAAGGAAAATTCGTATTAGCTCGAGTCAATGTTCAAACGAATCCTCAGATAGCTCAACAGCTTCAGGTGCGAGGACTACCCACCTTAAAGGTCATTTCACAGGGCCAAATGGCAGAAAGCCTGGAAGGACCTCAAGATGAAGCGAGCCTTAGGAAGTTGCTTGATCAGTTAACCATGAGTCCGATGGAGCAGATACGTGGACAGTTAGATGTGTATTTGTCCGAAGGTGACAGGGTTAACGCAATTGCTCTGTTGGAGAAAATAATTGCAGAAGAGCCCGGCAATATCTCTCTTCAGACCGAACTCTGTGATTTGCTCATCATGGAAGATCGCGTCACTGAAGCAAAACAGATTTTGGCGGGACTACCCGCAGATGCAGCGGGCATTGATAAACCGAAAACGCGTCTGGAATTCATGCAAGATGTATCCGAACTGCCAGGGCTAGATGAACTGAAATCCAAGCTGGAGTTGGAGCCGGATGTCCTGGAGAATCTTTTTGCCTTTGCTCAGGCTTTGGTTGCGGATAATCAGATGGAACTGGCGCTGGAAACCTTGCTAAGCATATTACAACTGGACAAGACCTGGCAGGATGAAGCAGCTAGAAAAACAATGATTAAAGTATTCGTGCTGCTAGGTAAGGGCAATGAACTCGCCACCACGTATCGGCGGAAAATGTTCACGCTGCTGCATTAGAAGAAAAAATGGTCACACTTCTGCATTGAACGATTATCGATCTAGTATGCATCTACTATTGCAGGATCGACAGATCGAATGTGTATTGGCTCTAAGGGTATATTCCTCTCTTAGAAATCAAACTGCCTCCTCTGCTGGTCAGCCATAGCTGTTTTTGCCTGGGTTGGGTATTGGCGCCATAAACTCTATAATCGCACAGGAGTTCGTCTGACTTTAGTCGTTGTGAACTGCAGAGTTGTGAAGCCATGATAAGTCTTTGCCCGGGGTAATCGCTATGATCGATACGATGTCAATGCTGGTGCTGCTATTGTTTGTCTTGGTGGCTGTGTGGTTTGGTGTCTTTTGGTATCTCAAAATCAAGCAACGAGCCTGGGACGAGAAACGTGCTGTAGAGACGGGTTTAGAACAGACACTGATTCAACAGCTACGTGATGATGTCGTTTTACATCAGCAGAATTTCCATGAAAAAGAACTCTCCGAATCAGGTACGCGCATTGCCATGGGCGGTCTGCAGCAGACTTTGCAGGAGCAACAGGAGAGAATTGAAAAGCTTGAACTCGATTGTAAAGGGTTGCGTAATGAAAACTCAATACTGATTGAAAAAAGCGCAGGCCTTGCCGCTGCCATTGAAGAACAAGCAGGCAGTCATAAAGAAAAGCTTGAGTTATTACAACAGGCTAAAGAGAGTATGAGTAATGAATTCAAGAGCCTTGCTAATGAGATTTTTGAATCCAAGCAAACGACGTTTAAGGCTCAGAGTAAAGAACAGTTAGATACTGTGCTCAATCCTTTGAGCGAAAGAATTAAGGAGTTTCAGGCAAAAGTCGAGTCGAACTATAATGAAGAAAGTAAGGAACGATTTTCACTTAGGAATGAGCTCAAAAGCCTCAAGGAACTAAACACTCGAATCAGCAAAGATGCGATTAACCTGACTAATGCCCTGAAAGGGGAGAGTAAGACCCAGGGAACCTGGGGTGAGGTGATACTCGAACGAGTACTGGAGAAATCCGGTCTTGAACGCGGTAGGGAATATGAAACCCAGGTTTCTCTGATTAGCGAAGAAGGCAGACGGTTTCAGCCAGATGTTGTTGTTCACCTCCCTGAAGGAAAAGATATTATTATCGATTCTAAAGTCTCTTTAACGGCTTATGAGCGGTACTGCTCCAGTGATCAGGAGGAAGAACGGGCAAGGTCGCTTTCAGAACATATTCAATCTTTAAGGACGCATGTAAAACAACTGGGTGAAAAAGACTACCAGACGCTGAGTGGGGTGCGTTCACTTGATTTTGTACTGATGTTCGTCCCGGTTGAGGCTGCATTTAGCATGGCTGTACAGCAGGATAACTCGCTCTTCGCTGATGCCTTTTCCAGAAACATTGTCATTGTTGCACCGTCAACTTTGCTTGCTACCTTGCGTACCATCCAGAATATTTGGCGGTATGAACAACAAAGTAAGAATGCCCAGCAGATTGCCGTAAAGGCAGGTGCGCTGTATGACAAGTTTGTTGGCTTTGTGCAGGATCTGGAATTAATAGGCAGTCGGTTGCGTTCTGTTCAGACCGCTTACGATGATGCTCATAAAAAAATGAAAAGTGGCAAAGGTAATCTGATAGGTAGAGCGCAGGCGATGAAACAGCTAGGAGCTGAAGCCAGTAAATCATTGCCGAAAATACTTCTGGACAACCAGTCTGATTCAGATTTAGATCACATCGCAGATGTGGATCAAGAACCTTAGTTGAGCTTAACCAGGCTGAAAATAACGATAAACAGAACCAGTAAAAACCTACCGTTATGATAGCTCTTTAACTGGCCAGCTTCAGTACAGGATGCAATTGGTTTTAGTCGAATAGGAGTGATTTGTGGATACAAGTAAAGATGCCTATTGGCGGGCGAATGTGAAGTTGATGCTCGGGTTGCTGAGTATTTGGTTCGCGGTGTCGTTTGGCTGTGGGATATTATTGTTTGATTATTTAAATCAGTTTAAATTTTTTGGATGGAAACTGGGGTTTTGGTTTTCTCAACAGGGCGCGATTTATTTTTTCGTTTTGCTGATATTCGTTTACGTCTGGCAAATGAATCGAATTGACCGACTATTTGGTGTTGAAGAGGAGTAAATCGTGTCCGTTCAAGTTCTGACCTATATCTTTGTGATACTTACCTTTGGGCTTTACATCGGTATTGCTATATGGAGTCGCTCGACTTCTACCAATGAATTTTATGTTGCCGGCGGACACGTACATCCTCTTGCTAATGGCGCGGCAACGGCCGCTGATTGGATGTCTGCGGCATCTTTTCTGTCAATGGCCGGCATTATTGCCTTTGAGGGGGCTGATGGAGCTCGTTACCTAATGGGTTGGACTGGTGGATACGTTTTGCTGGCTTTGTGTTTGGCGCCTTATTTGCGAAAATTTGCGAAATTCACCGTGCCTGATTTTATAGGTGACCGATATTATTCGCGTAGAGCCCGATTGGTGGCTGTGATTTGCGTTATCTTTATTTCTTTTACTTACATAGCGGGCCAAATGCGAGGTGTTGGTATTGTCTTTTCGAGGTTTCTCGAGGTGGATATCAACGTAGGCGTGATCATTGGCATGGCTATAGTGTTTTTCTACGCTGTTTTAGGCGGGATGAAGGGCATCACTTACACGCAGGTTGCACAATATTGCGTGCTGATATTCGCTTATCTGGTACCGGCCGTATTTATCTCGATTATGCTGACTGACAATCCTCTACCCATGCTGGGATTTGGCTCTACCATGAGCGATGGGTCCGGTGTTTTTCTTTTGGATAAACTAGATGGATTGACGTCGGATTTAGGGATGACGGCGTTCACTGAGGGCTCTAAATCGACTATTGATATGTTTTTCATCACCGCCGCTCTTATGGCTGGCACAGCCGGTTTGCCCCATGTCATAGTCAGGTTTTTTACCGTTCCCAGAGTAAGGGATGCGCGGATTTCCGCTGGCTACGCCTTGATTTTTATTGCCTTACTGTACACAACAGCACCGGCCGTCGCTGCCTTTGCGCGAATTAATATTATTCAGAATATAGATGGTATTGCTTATAGTGATGCGCCAGCCTGGTTTGGGAAGTGGGAAGATTCTGGATTGCTTGCCTGGATGGATAAAAATGGCGATGGCAAGATTCAATATCGAGGTGGGTCCGCGTTGTCGCCGACCAAGCCTGTTTTCTCGGCATCTGAGGGTCCTTCCGGGGAGAGACAGTTGCTTAATGAGGCCACTTCATCAGCCAATGAGCTTTATATTGATCGAGATATCATTGTCTTAGCACACCCAGAGATCGCCAAGTTACCTAACTGGGTAGTTGCCCTGGTAGCCGCCGGTGGCCTCGCTGCGGCATTGTCAACTGCGGCAGGATTACTTCTGGTCATATCCTCTGCGATTTCCCATGATTTACTGAAGATGAGCTTTAGGCCAGAAATTTCTGAGCAGCAGGAGTTACGGATAGCACGAATATCTGCGGCCGTCGCGATTGCGATTGCGGGAATTTTTGGTATCTACCCCCCTGGATTCGTTGCTGAGGTGGTCGCTTTTGCGTTTGGTCTGGCGGCAGCGAGTTTCTTCCCAGTCATTTTTCTGGGTATATTCTCAACCCGGATGAATAGAGAAGGTGCGATTGCCGGTATGATGACCGGGTTGATATTTACCTTCAGCTATATCGTATATTTCAAATTTATTGATCCGGCTAGTAATCATACTGAAAACTGGTGGTTTGGTATTTCTCCGGAAGGGATTGGTGCTTTGGGTATGGTATTGAATTTTGCCGTTTCCTCGTTAGTGTCTAAATTCACGCCGGCACCGCCTCAGGAAATACAGGACCTAGTGCAAAGCATCAGAATTCCGAGAAAGGATTGAGTTATGCCTAATGATGGCGGTGCGTTAATTAAGACCTACAGAGAAGAAGGGATCAGGCGGGTAAAGCTGGCTTTTACCGATATTGATGGCGTTATGCGGGGTAAATATATCTCTCTGGACAAATTTGCGTCTATTGCCGATGGAACTTCAGGATTCTGTGATTGTGTTCTGGGTTGGGATGTCAATGATCAGCTCTACGATAATGCTGAATTTACCGGCTGGCATACTGCCTATCCAGATGCAAAGTATCGACTTGACCTTGATTCAGAAATTCGCCTTCGAGAAGAGGCTAACACCCCGTTTTTCATTGCTGATTTCGTGTTGGAGGATCAACTCCATCCGATTTGTCCAAGAAGCCGTCTGAAAGAAGTCATTAATAGGGGTAATAGTCTGGGTTATGCCGCCAAGATGGCTTTCGAATACGAGTTTTTCGTGTTTAAAGAAACACCTCAATCCGCGTTGGACAAGGGTTATCAGAACCTGGAACCCTTGTCACCGGGTAATTTCGGTTATTCCACTTTGCGGACCTTCGCACTTTCAGATTTGTTTAATGAGTATATGGACTATTGCGAGGATCATGGGGTGCCACTGGAAGGAGTTCACTGTGAAACGGGCCCGGGTGTCTGGGAGGCAGCTATTGGTGTTGACGAAAGTCTTGCAGCAGCAGACAAGGCGGCAAGGTTTAAGATTCTGACCAAGGCTTTTTTTCAGAAAAGAGGCATGATGGCGACATTCATGGCGAAATGGTCAATGGACTATCCGGGGCAAAGCGGCCACCTCCATCAATCTCTGTTCCATAATGAAACCGGACAGTCTGTTTTTTATGATGCCAATCAAAAGGGTGGCATGAGTGAGAGCATGAAACAGTATGTCGCCGGCGTCCAAACGCATATGAAATCACTGTTGGCGATAACGGCACCGACAATTAATAGTTACACGCGCTTGGTTAAAGGCGCATGGGCCCCTACCGCCGCAACTTGGGGAGTTGAAAATCGAACCTGTGCGCTTCGGGTGATCCCTGGAAGCGAAAATTCCCAGAGGGTCGAATTCCGGGTTGGCTCTGCTGATGCAAACCCGTACCTTACCGCAGCAGCAACTCTAGGGTCGGGCCTGTTAGGTATTGAAAAGGAGTTGAGCCTGGATGATCCTGTAGAGGGAAGCGCCTATGATGTGCAGGACCAACTCGCCGAATCATTACAGTTACCGGGGAATTTAGCAGATGCTTCCAGGTTATTGGCGGCTTCAGAAAGTGCCCGGATAATATTTGGTGATCAATTCGTAAATCATTATGTATCAAGTCGAGACTGGGAGGTGCGCGAATACCAGCGATACGTTAATGATTGGCAGTTGAAGCGCTATTTCGAAATAATTTAAGCTGCCTGGACTCGAAATACAGATATGATTGCAATTGGTTTACTTCAAACAGATTCAGTGCTGCCCCATCTGCAAGTGGTTCATGGTGATTATCCGGCGATGTTTCGTCAGGTTCTGGAACAGACTGGCTTGAGTTTTGAGATGTCTGTGTTTGATGTTGAACATGGGTGTTATCCAGCAGACCTGGATGAATGTGATGGCTATGTTATAACCGGCAGTCGCATGAGCGTATATGACGACGAACCCTGGATAAAAGAACTTGGGAGTTTCGTTCAGGAACTTGATAAACAGCAGAAGAAATTAGTAGGAATTTGTTTCGGACATCAGTTAGTGGCTCATGTTCTCGGTGGAAAAACCCAGGCCAGTAATAAAGGCTGGGGAGTTGGATGTCATAATTCCCGATTACTGACAACGGTTGCAAAGAACTTGCCTGGAGTAGATGAATTTTCGTTGCTATCCAGCCATAAAGACCAGGTCAGCGAATTACCTCCAAACGCCGACTTAATTGCGAGCAATGCATTTTGCGAGATAGCGGCTATGCGTATCGAGGACCATATATTAACCTTTCAGGGGCATCCAGAATTTACGCCGGCCTATTCCAAGGCTTTGCTGGACATGAGGAGGGAATTACTGGGTGAAGAAACCTACCGTCGCGGGGTCCAGTCTTTACAGCAGTCTTTGGACCGCGTAACCGTTGCTGCATGGATGATACGTTTTATAGAAGGCAACCTATAACCATGTCAGTTATCCGGTATTCATTCATGCTGGGAACGGATCGACAACCCCGCCGATGGATACAACTTATGGCTGGTGAGTCTGATAAAACGTTCTGGGTATGCCCGTGAAGGCCTATGCAGAAGTATTCAGATCGGGTGATGTAAGGGGACTTTATCCGGCGCAGATTGATGAGGAATTTGCGTTTCTTTTCGGGCAAAGTTTTGTGGAACATTTTGGACTCAGTGGGCGCATTGCCACGGGCCGAGATGGTCGTAAAAGTAGTGAAGGTCTACAACAAGCCCTGAATGCCGGGTTACAAAGTGCTTGCATAAACGTATCTGACCTGGGGTTGTGTGCAACCGAGCTAACCTATTATGCCTCCATGCAGGCAGAATTTGATGCTTCGATTATGGTCACGGGGAGTCACAATCCAGTTAATTGTAATGGCTTCAAATGCGTACTTTCAGACGGCTGGACTGTTTCTTTTGAAAATGGTCTGGCAGAAGTCCTGGGAATTATGCAAAGGTTGAAATCAAGGTATTCGAAAAACATGGACCCTGGTGCATGGAATCAAAGGGGAAGCTATCAGAATGTATCGCTGGTACCGCAATATACCGCCTTTCTTTCAGATTTATTTTCACTTGATCAAAGTGACTTTGGCTGTATTGCTGTTAACGGCTTAAATGGCTCGGCATCAACCCTGGTCAGTCCACTGGCTGCCTGTTTTGATTTACCACTGTCCTGGTTCAGAAAGGAGCCTGGGCCCATGCCTGAGCTAGGGGCTGACCCGAGCCGTAAAGCACTTTCTGATGAGATGTCGGCGTATATGACTGGGAATAGGTATGACTTTGGTGTGGCCTGGGATAGCGATTGTGATCGATGTGTGTTTTACGATGACCAGGGCCAGATGCTGCCTTCTAGTTATGCGGTGGCTATCTTCGCCGAATATTTTTTAGAGGCCTACCCGGGCGAGACGATTGTCTACGACACCAAGTTGGTTTTCAACACAGAGGCTGTTTTACAGCGGTTGTCTGGAAAGCCAGCGCCGGCGTTAACTGGCTCAGCCTTTATGCGTCAAAAAATGAAAGCGACCAATGCAATTTATGGCGGAGAGTCTTCAGCACATCATTATTTCAGGATGTTTTCTGGGTGTGATTCTGGGATGTTAGCGTGGTTGTCGATGCTGCAGTTACTGCAACGACGAGGAGTTTCTTTACGCCAGCTTGTTGAGGAACATCAAGGTCTGGCGCGGTGTACTGCCGAAATCAGCTTGTCTATAGAAGATGTCGATAGTGCATTTAGCTGTATCGATGGTCGGTATGGGCAGCGCGCAGACCGGGTGGATGAGTTTGATGGCCTGGCTTTCTGGATGCCTGGGAGCTGGCGTTTTAGCCTTCGGCAGTCGAAGACCGAGGACAAGGTACGGTTAAATTTTGAAACCAAGGCAAGACCTGAGGATCTGCTGGAAGAAGGTGAGCAAGTGCTTAAGTTGCTGCACCCTTTCTGTCGACTGACAGAGGCTGAAAAGCCAGTATTGCTTGTTCAATAAATATTTTGGCGGCCGACAATGATTTTGTTGGCTGATAACCCGGCTGAAATCAGCTTGACAGGATGCTACCAAAGCCAAGCTGCTCCACGAACACCGCTGGCATCACCGTGGAAAGCTTGTTTTAGCTGGGTATCGACCTGGTCCGAAAAAATGTATTGATCCCAGTAGGTGCGGATACCTGTATACAGGCTCTGAGTATTGGACATGCCCCCGCCAAGAACAATAACGTGAGGGTCGACAATATTAATCACTTGTGAAATCGCTAAAGCGGCCATGTTGTAATACCAGTCGAATACCAGTTGCGCATGGGCATCAACTGACAAGCCAGCGGATATCTCTTTTGCGGTCATGCGTTGACCGGTCAGCTCAAAATAGCTTTCTGTTAGTGCAGGGCCAGAAAGCCAGGTTTCGATACAGTTGAGTTTTCCGCAATAGCAGGGCCTTTTGTTCCTGAATGGGAAAGAGGCAACCCCGGAGAGTGAGTTAAGTGGTAGCGAGTTGTGCCCCCATTCGCCACTTATTGCGTTGATGCCGCTGAGAAGTTGCCGGTTCAAGGTAAGACCGCCGCCGACTCCCGTTCCCAGTATCACGCCAAAGACTAAATTCGCGTTGCTGCCAGCACCATCGACGGCTTCCGACAAGGTAAAGCAATCTGCATCGTTGGCAATTCGAACAGGACGTTTTAAAGCCGCCTGAAGATCAGACCTGAGGTTATGACCATTCAGGCAGGTGCTGTTGCAGTTCTTCATTAAACCCGTTTTAAGTGATATAGCACCTGGAGTGCCGATGCCGACTGGCGTTGATTCAGCTAGATCGGCTTCCTCAGCGAGTGACTCGATCAGGGCCTGGAGGGTCTTTAGTACCTCAGTATAGCTTTTGCTCGGAGTACTGGTTCGGTGCTGACAGATGATATCTCCGGCTGTATTAATCACGATCGCTTCTATTTTTGTTCCGCCGAGGTCAATTCCGATTTGTGTGTTGTGCATATGTGTTTCAGCGTTTCTGAGTGCGATGACCAGACATTGTAGATAGTTGAGATTACTCAGGCCAGTGGTATTGATTAAGAGGGCAATCTACGTCAATTCAATGCTTTAGAATGCGGTTACAATACCTGAAAAATGGAACGCCTGCGCGCCCTGGCTGGTTCAGGTGCCGCAGAAAGTCTGCAAAACCAGTTGATCTTGATCGGGGCCCTTAGCGTAGATTGTATTCATCCATTTTGGGTTGTAGGGGTCCTGCAAGGCTTGCAATAGTTCATTAAAAGAGGAAAGGTCACCTGCTTGCCTGGTCTGGGAAATGACCTCTTCCAGGATGTGGTTTCGGGGTATGCAGACTGGATTTATATTACCCATGGCCGATAGGGCGTTAGCCCTTTCGGTAGAACCGTTGAACTGTTTGAGCCATTGTTGGTTCCATGCCATCCAGGCAGGATCATCATTATAGAGCTGTTTCTCTTCCCGTAGTGTTTCCATAAGCGAGCGAAAAGACAGCGTGTAGTCCAGCTTCTGGTTGTCTAATAATTCAAGCAAAGAGGCGATCAAACCTGAGGCTGCCGGATTTTCAGGGGACAGGCCGATTTTTCGAGCCATCAGGCTATCGTATTGACCCGCATAGACCTCCGGAAATTTTTCTAGAACGATTTGGGCCTGTTTGACGGCCTGTTCCTCTGAATCCGCCAGCAATGGTAGTAGCGCCTGGGCAAAAGTCATCAGGTTCCATTGCGCTATTCCTGGCTGGTTTTGGTAGCCATAGCGACCCGCTGAATCGATCGAACTGAATACTTTGCCCGGGTTAAATTCGTCCATAAAAGCACAGGGTCCGTAGTCAACGGTTTCGCCACAGACCAGCATGTTATCGGTATTCATGACTCCGTGAATGAATCCCAGGGCCTGCCATTTGGAAACCAATCGGGCAATTTTTTTCATAACCTCATTGAGTAGTTCTACATAGGGGTTAGCTGACTCCAGGGCCTCAGGGTAGTGCCTTGAAATCACATGATCGGCCAGAATGGTTAGCGCTTCGATGTCACCTTTTGCTGCGAAGTACTGAAAGGTACCAAACCGGATGTGGCTTGACGCGACTCGAGTCAGGATGGCACCGGGTTCAGGAGACTCTCGCTGTACATGATCTCCTGTGAATACCGCAGCCAGGCCACGCGTAGTTGGAATGCCTAGGTTGTGCATCGCCTCGGAGACGAGGTATTCCCTGAGTACCGGGCCTAGTGGCGCTCTGCCATCACCGCCTCGTGAGTAAAGCGTCGGTCCCGACCCTTTAAGCTGTAGATCGAAGCGTTTTCCAGTATTATTGATTATTTCACCGAGCAAAATTGCACGGCCATCGCCGAGTTGTGGATTCCAGTGGCCGAACTGGTAACCTGCGTAAACCGTTGCAATGGGTTGTGACCCTTCTACGATAGTGTTCCCTGACAGCATTTTCAGGCCTTCATCAGAACATAGGAAAGCCTGGTCAATACCTATTTCCTTGGCTAGGGGTTGATTTACTGCAATCACTGACGGAGAAGAAACAGGAGTAGGATTCTGGTTACTATAAAAGGAGCCAGGAAGTCTGTAGTAGGAGTTATCAAATGTGATAGGTTCAGGCATCATAGAATTCTAACATAACGGCATTAACATCAGCTGAGAATCAACGTTACGATGAGGGAATAAAATTATGTTATTTGATGATACGTTAAGCTTTGAATCAGGGTCGGATTTGGAATGGAATTTTCCTGATCAGGATAATCATGGTTGTGCTTGCTGTTCTCCTGTATTTGCTTTTCTAGGACAGCGGACGGCATTGAAACAAGAACTGACATCCGTGGATTTTTGGAAGTCAAGAAATCGAGTAGATAGTCCGATTCGTAACGCTGTGATGGTCAACGCGACTGTAATAACCATGGATGCTGATCATTCAGTCTTTGATGCGATAGCGATCAAAGATGGTAAGGTCATTGCCTGCGGTAGCAAGGACGAGGTTGTGTCGGCTGCTGATCCAGATGCTGAGATTATTGATTGTCGGGGCCGGGTGATATTGCCTGGTTTCATAGAGCCTCACATGCATTTCCTGCCAATCGCATCAATCGGTCGTTTTGAAGATGTTGGCCCGTACCGATTCGAAAAGACAGCCGACGCTATTGATCATCTTAAAGAACTCGCGCAAGAGCTTTCGGATGGCCAATGGCTGATGGCGCGACAATTTGATCCCTCACTTCAGGAGGGTCCGGACGTTCTGACAACTGACCTGCTTGATAGAGTTTCCACCCGTGATCCAGTCTTTGTATATAACGCGTCCTTGCACTTTGGTTATTGTAACTCGGTGGCCTTGCGCTTGGCTGGGATTGACAAGAACACACCAGATGATCCTGTATCTCCCTATGGTCGATGGCCAAATGGGGAGCCTAATGGTGTTCTCAAGGGTGGCGCAGCCATGGGCAGCGTAGTGCGTTTTAACCAAGGTCAAAATGACTATGATCTTGCTGGCGCGATATTGGATATATGTCAGAGAGCCAATCAATTGGGTATCACCACCTTCTGTGACCAGGCCACTGGATCGGTTCAAGGCGTGAAGGAGATTGAGCTCTACAATGCTTTAGCTGCTTCAGGCAGCATGACTGCCCGGTTAAGGTATTCGCTTAGTTATCGTCTGCAGGAGAAATGGGATAGTCTTGGAATTCAGTGTGGGAGCGGTTCGGACATGGCCAGGGTGGTCGGCTGGAAGATTGTCTCGGATGGCTCTAATCAGGGCTTCACGGGTCTCCAGAGAGAGCCGTACCTGCACCGCGAAGACGCTGGTCTGGCTTATGTGCCGGCCGCGGAATTAACCGAAATGGTCATGGATAGGGCCTCCCGGGGCTGGGCTCTGGTTATTCATGCCAATGGTGATCAGGCAATTGATAATACCCTGGATGCCTATGAAGCTGCTGCAGCAGCAGGTCTGCTCACCAATCAACCTTGCCGGATAGAACATTGCTCCATCCTGCATGATGATCAAATAGAGCGCATAGCTGCTCTCGGAGTATCACCCAGTTTTCTGATTGGTCACGTTTATTACTGGGGGCATGCTATGCGAGAACGGGTTTTCGGCGAGGCAAAAGCCGAACTACTGGACCGAACTGCGGCCTGTGAAGCCCGAGGAATCCGGTGGACGCTACATTCCGATGAACCGGTTACTCAGATGGGCCCGTTAAGGTGCATCCAGAATGCGGTGACTCGTGATTTGTGGAAAGAGCCCGGTAAAAAATTAGCGCCGGAGGAGGCCGTATCCGTTGATGCGGCTCTTCGTGCAATGACGATTGATGCAGCCTGGCAGTGCCATTCTGATCATGAGGTAGGATCACTCGAACCAGGTAAGCTGGCTGATTTTGTTGTCCTAGAGTCTGATCCAAGAGAAGTTCCAGCTACAGAAATCAGCACCATCAAAGTGTTAGAAACCTGGCTTGGTGGTCGCCAGGTTTACGCAAGTGTTAATGCCTCTGCTGCTTAAATCGGCTTAAAGAATAGCCAGGATCTTCTGCGCTAATACCTGTTAGGCTTCCGGAGTAACGAGTTGGACCCCTATTGGTGATCTAAGCGACATTTGGCCTTTTTGAGGGGCTGGGACACCTTTTGCGCCGGATTGCGATTATTTATTGGAGTTGGCAGGCACTATTGAGTTTTGGCATCAGAATCTGCTTATACTGTCAATCCAGCTAGTTAGCGTTGAAATTTTTATTATAAGAGGAGTCATCATGAACGGTGCAGAAAGCATGCTGCAAACATTGATTAATAATGGCGTTGAAGTTTGCTTCAGTAATCCAGGCACTTCGGAGATGCACATGGTGGCAGCCATTGGCAAAAGCCAGGAAATGAAGTCGATTCTCAGCTTATTTGAAGGGGTTTGTTCCGGAGCGGCTGATGGCTACGCGAGAATGGCGGATAAACCAGCACTGACCTTATTGCACCTCGGGCCCGGATTATCAAATGCATCGGCGAATCTTCATAACGCCCGCAAGGCTAATTCGAGTGTGATAAACCTGATTGGTGATCATGCAACCTATCATAAGAAGTACGATGCGCCGTTGAATTCGGATGTGATTGGCTTGGCAAAGCCAGTCTCACATTGGGTTAAGAGTGTCGCTGATGCGCAATCATTGCCTCAGGATGCGGCCCAGGCAACGGTGGTTGCTAACGAAAAGCCAGGCAAGATTGCGACGCTGATAATCCCTGCTGATTGTGCGTGGAATGAATCCGTCGCAGCAGAGGGGAAACAGGAAATGCCCACTGTGGATCAAGCCAGCCAGGAAGCCATTCATAAAGCCGCTGAGATGTTGGCGAACGGTAAGCCGACTTATCTCTTGATGTCCAACATGGCTTTGTCAGAACGAGCGTTAGCATCGGCTGATCAGATTTCTCAGGCAACCGGGGCACGAATTTTCTGTGATACCTTTACTCCTAAGCTTCCCAGAGGCGACGGTCGCTGCGATATCGAAAGGCTTGGTTACTTTGCAGAAGAGGCGACAGGGCAATTACAGGGGGCCGAACAGATGATTATGGTTGGCACTAAAGCTCCGGTTGGTTTTTTTGCATACCCTGGTAAGGCGAGCGAATTTTACCCGCTGGGATGTGCCTTGCATACGCTGGCAACGGTGCCTGAAGATGCTGAGCAAGCGCTTGCTGACCTGGCGGCTGAATTAGATGCTGTAAACCGACCAGATTATCTTCCGCTGCAAAAACCTGACTTAATCACCGGATCGCTGACACTTGAAAGCCTTGCAGCGACGATTGGTTATTTTATGCCGGTGGATGCCATAGTGGTTGATGAAAGTGCTACTTCTGGTGCGTTTGTTCCCGCTCTGACCCGAACCAGTGAGCCTCATGACTGGTTGTCTCTGACGGGTGGCTCCATTGGTTATGGCTTGCCAGTTTCCATTGGTGCCGCGGTTGCCTGCCCTGATAGAAAAGTGATCTGCTTACATGGCGATGGTGGCGCTATGTATACCATCCAGGCACTCTGGACCATGGCGCGAGAAAACCT
>JABIZD010000093.1 GCA_018666555.1 Gammaproteobacteria bacterium | reverse complement strand
CGCTTCCTGCATAGAGGGTTCAGGTTTGGCTGGAGGGTCAACATCCCTGATCCATTTACTTTTTTTGAGATCATAAGCATCTGCATCGATTTTTAATGTATTAGATGAGGCATCCCAGTTTTTTGCTGCCATGAGTTCAACCAGAATCGCCTCATACAGGTATTCCTCAAAAAACTGCTTGCTTTTCATCTTCTCCATGGCGATCAGCGTCTTGCTACCCTCCTCACCCCCGGGAAGTTGAATACCTGCCATGGCCGCCAGCCCGCCATACTGGGCGGCTAACCCGGATAGCCCACTTTGACCATTTCTGGGAGCCAGCACTGCCGATGACTCATATATGTTAGGCTGCATTAAAGCAATAACAACTGACAACACAGCGAAAAAACCGGTGATTGCGATAATGAATAACTTTGCATTCCACAGGACGAAGAACAGTTCTTTCAGGTCAATTTCATCATCGTATTGCAAGTGCTCTGACACTGGTTGTTGGCTTTGAGGTAGATTGTCCATGTGTTCAATCGTTTTTGATGGCGAAAAACGCAGCAACGGAGGCCATGGATTGGAAGATAACCGACGTCACAGCATTGATTCGATCTAGTGGCTTCTCATAATCCAGATTGGTTGGCACCACTATGGTATCCCCAGCTTCTATCCCGCCTTTGCGACTGAAGCCCGATAGCCACATACCGCCGCCTCGACTCGGTGTTACTGAACCATCCGCTTTAATTACATAGGTCCGTTTTTTGTCCGCATAGCGTGTTTCCTGTCCTGCCAGGGCTATAAAGTCCTCTTTACTGCCGCCTTGATCAAGCAAAAAAGTGCCTGGCTGAAACACTTCACCAACCACTGAAACGGTGCGGTTCCATTTGGGCACACTGAGCGTATCACCTTCCTGCAACTCGAAATCGGCTTTCTTATCGCCTTTGATGATTTCCTTGATATTGATCACAATTCGGCCATTAATTGAATCCAGAATCGACTGTTGTAGCTCTTGCGCTCCATCAGCACCCTCCTCCACTCCCACTGTAGCTGTTTCGGTAGCAAATAGCGCATCAACTCTTCCAAGGATGATTCTAGCCTGTTTCAGCTGCTGTTCTTTAGCATTTGTATTAACGAACACGGCTGCCTCGGGAAAGGCTTCATCCGTCAAGCCTCCAGCCCTCCGCAGGACTGAAGACATGGTCTCACCGCCTTCAATGGAATAAGTGCCCGGAAAAACAACTTCCCCAGTCAGCGTAACGTTCTCGGCCTGCCGCCAGCCAGGGATCGTATTGACTCGTACTATATCCCTGGGCTTAAGCTGAAATGATTGCATAGCGGAAATACTGGCAAGATTCACTTCAAGCAACTTAATTTTCTCTGCTTTTTGGGCGGTGATAAATTTCCGAGACACTTCGGCTTCATCTACATAAGCACCTTCCGCAAAGCCGCCGGCTAGATCCATTAGGTAATTTAAATCCCCGGTAGCTAGAATGGGGTAATCACCTGGTAAGCGCACCCTGCCCTGGATGGTGATTACTTCAGCCTCTTTATCGGCTGTTGCTTCGTTTCGCAATCTCTTGTTAATTGAAGCTAACAAGCCCATACGATTTGAGCCATCGCCTGTCACTAAATCCAGGATAAGCACTTCATCCAGCGGCTCGAGCATCGGGTCCATATCAGAACCCGGGTTTTCAAGCGCATCACCTAGCGTAAACGGGATTACTTTTATATCAACCAGCGATTCATCCTTGCGCACTATTAGGGCGATATCCAGGTCTACCAATAAATTGAGGTAATCATCACCACCGACCAATGTTAAAAGCGAGGACACTCGCTGCCCCTCAGTCAAAGGATAAGTACCTGCGCCTTCGAGTGAGCCGAGAACCTTGACCGTGCGCGGCCATTCATCTTCATCTGCCTGACGTTGTAATCGAGCCACAGTCGTATTAACTAAGCCTAATCTAGTTCCTGTACGTTTGAAGAGAATAACCTCATCTAATGGCTGTAAAAGGGGATCAGCATCACTCGACGGAGTTAATAAAGCCGTGCCAAGATCAACTGCATGTACTTCGATATCAATCAGGTTTGGTTGCCTCCTAATGATCAAAGCGATTTCTCTGTCTATTTCTATATCGAGATAATTTTCGCCCCCGGCCAGCGTCAGAAGATTAGAGAGTCTCTGGTCTGTTAGTAGAGGAAAATTACCTGCTTTGGCCACTGCGCCGTCGAGCTTAACGACCTGCGGCCATTCCCGTTCATCTGCCTGTCTGTTCAATCGTGCAATAACTGGATTAAGCAATTCTGCTCGAAGTCCGCCGAGTTCCGTTAACGAAAACACCAATAGTTCGTCATGGGCTTGCAAAACCAAATCACTGGCTCCACCAGGTTCTGAGATGGCCTTGCCGAGATCAAATGCCAGCACTTCGATATCCATCCTCTGGTTTTTTCGGCGGACTATTAAAGCAATATCCAAGTCCACTGATTCTTTTAAGTAACCATCAACACCTCTAAGGAAATCCGAGACGCGAATGCCTGGTTGCCAGGCATAAACACCGGGACGCTCTACTGCACCTTTGATTCGAATGGGGTTTTCAACTCTGGTTGCCATTTTTGCCACGGTTAGCACATCACCATCGAGAAGTGATCCTGTGAGAACTTCGCTGTCGGTGAGGTCAACATTCTTTAATATAGGTAACTCGTCCCCGGGCACATACCTTTGCATGACTGCTTGCGAGGCATAGGATCTGGAAAGCAGCCCCCCTGCCATCTTCAAAACATCGCCTAGCGATTCTGCTTGCATGACTTCAAATTTGGCGGGTCTGAGCACCTGGCCCTGGATGCTGATCATAGGTCCGGTTGGCGGTACAAAGACCACATCACCGGTTTGCAGGCGGATATCTTTTTCAAGTGAGCCCTTTAATAGCAGGTCATACAGATCAAATGTCGCTACGGTCTCTCCCCTGCGCTTAACCTGAAT
>JABIZD010000203.1 GCA_018666555.1 Gammaproteobacteria bacterium | reverse complement strand
GACCCAGACACCGTAACGATTACACTGAATCAATCGATCCTATCAGTTTCTGTCGAAAGACCCGAGCTAGAACTTCCGGAAGGACAAACCCGGGTCAGATCAGAAATACAGGCTTATCTTTACTCACGTGAATTTGAACTTCCCGAAGATGCCGCGCCTACCGACATCAAGGCTTCATCAAAAAACGGTATTCTGGAACTGACAATCGCTCGAAAAATGCCTGCCCCACCTAAGAAGATTAAAGTCAAGCAACACTGACCATTAGCCTTTGGCGGCGGTGTTTACACCGCCGCTTTTGTATCAGCAACAGCTCACCCGGTCTTCGAAGGGCGGCGTTTGTTACGACCACTTCTCGACAATAGGGATTCGTCGACCAATCCCAAACGCTACCTTCGATACTTTTGTACCAGGGCACGTCTGTCTGCGCTTATATTCCATTTTTCCAATCAGGCTGACGATTCGCTGATAAGCCTGTGCCGCCTCTTCTTGTTCAAGCCAACCAAGCAGAAATTCTGGCTTCGAAGACACTACCTGCTGCCGCTTTGAAGCCTCTAGCACCCATTCACAAAAGGCAGGAAATCGGTTCACATAATCTTCGATGTACGCCTGTACCAACGGATCAAGTACCGCATAAGGCAATAGAGATTGTTCATCCATCTGCCCCTTAGCTAATTCGGCACTCGGTGGTTTTTCCCAGATATGAGGCGGGATTCTATCGCTCAACTTCGCCAGGGCAAAAACTTCTCGCTTGTAAAGGTCCTTAATGGGTGCAAAACTAAAATTCATATCAAAATGAGTATAGTATCCACAGGCAGACTCAGTTTTATTACCCGTCGATAAGGGCATGGCCCCAAACGCGTTAGAAAAGTGCATCACATACAAATCTCTCAGCCTTGCCTGCATATTCTGATCCGCAACCTCATTGTATCGTTGTGCCAAAACAATCTGGCGGACCAGGTTTTTACTATCCTCGTGTTGTCGAAAATAGCTATTCAGCATTTTCAGTACAGCTTCGTGCTCAATGGGGACTTCATAATCCCAGCATCCTAATTGTTTATGTAGCAGGACGGCATCTGCACGGGCATGCTCAGAACTGAATATTGATGGCATACGAATACCATGGACATTCTCAGCACCAATTGCATCGCAAGCCAATTGACCCACCAAAGCACTGTCTACCCCTCCACTACTGGCAAAAACCAGCTGCCTGAAGCCGGACTTCAACACATAATCCCTGAGCCCGAGTGTCAACATATTGTATAGCGCTGTCGGCTGTTCCGGCTGATTGAAAGCCTTGGCATTACTATTGTGAATTACCCTATTGTCCGCTCCGAGGCCAGATTCTACTGGACCAGAGTCAATTTCAACTACCGCGAACTCATCCTTGTGTAATTCACTGGAAACAAAAAACAACTCTCCCTCTTGCATCACGAAGCTCTGTCCATCGAATACCAACTCGTCCTGTCCACCCCACTGATTGACATACACGATGGTCATATTTTCCGAGGTTGAGGCGATAGCCTCCAGACGATGCTGACATTTATTATGAATGTAGGGCGAACTATTCAGGGCAAATATAAGATCAACACCCTGCTGTCTATAAATTTCCAGCGGATTTTGATCATACGAGTAGTCGTCCTGGCCCTTGTCATTCCATAGATCCTCACATACAGCGATCCCCACTGTTCGACCACCAATCTCAAAAGTGGTCGTCTCGTCACCTGGCTGAAAATACCTCAGTTCATCAAAAACGTCATAAAAAGGTAACAGCATCTTGTTATAACGGGTCAGTATCTGGCCATTCCTGACCACCGCGACTGAATTAAAGTAAGGTTTCCCGCGCCCTTTATTGACTTCGATGTAACCTACCAGTACATGCAACTGGGGTGCATCGATACGTTTGGAAAATGAAATCAGTTCCTGCAGAGCTGCCAGGTTGTTATCAACATAACCACTGCTATAAATTAAATCCTGGCTGAGATAACCCGGTATCGATAGCTCAGGAAAAATAACGGCATCACATAATTCTGCCTTGGCCTGCAATATGCCCTGCTTTATCCGTTCGACATTTCCTGAGAAATCACCCGGTGTGGTATTAATCTGGCCAAGACATACTCGCATTAGCGATCCTGTATTCGTTAATCTCTGACGATATAAAGCAGATAAGCCGCACCCAGTAACACAAGACAGGCAAACACCTGATGTGCAAGCGCCAGATATAAAGGAACATAATTAATCAGCGTAAGCACCCCAAGCAAAAATTGCACGAGAACCAAACCAAGAACCCAAGTGGCGGCCTGACTTACACGTCTCGATTTGACTTGCGACAATGCCACAGCAAAGACGGTGATAATACTCAACAGGACCAGAAACCCTAACCATCGATGGATAAACTGAACCATGGCACCATTTTCAAATAAGTTAATCCAGAACGGCACTATGGTGGTTGCAGCGTCCGCCAGCAATTGCTGTCCTATTAAAG
>JABIZD010000134.1 GCA_018666555.1 Gammaproteobacteria bacterium | reverse complement strand
CTGACAAGCAGGGGTTTAATATTTGGAGCGGGAAGTCAGTGGTGCGACATTCGCTGAGACAGGTTGTAGCAGACATAAAAAACCCCTGACAAGCAGGGGTTTAATATTTGGAGCGGGAAACCAGGTTCGAACTGGCGACCTGTACCTTGGCAAGGTACCGCTCTACCAACTGAGCTATTCCCGCATCTTCAGTTAAATGATATCACCTGACTAGGACGACTTGAACCTGTGCTCAAGAAATTCGTCCATTTAATGATGATGGCGTCCCCTGGGGGTTTCGAACCCCCGTTGCCAGGATGAAAACCTGGAGTCCTAGGCCTCTAGACGAAGGGGACTTAAACTAACTGACGGCGCGAATAATATTGATCTTAGAGCCACCCGTCAAGCCTGTTTGCACTGGATGTGCTGAATCGATGCTATTGGGCCGTTTTTTTACTAATAGATGATGACACTGCGTATACTTTTACCTGCATGCATATAGTCGAAGGCTTGGTTTATACCTTCAAGGGGTAACGTATAAGTAATGAATTCATCGAGTTTGATTTCACCACTCATGTACTGATCTACCATTCCTGGTAATTGACTTCGGCCCTTTACGCCACCGAATGCGGTGCCCCGCCAGACGCGACCGGTCACGAGTTGGAAAGGCCGCGTACTAATCTCCTGACCGGCACCGGCAACGCCAATGATGATCGATTCGCCCCAGCCTTTGTGACAGCATTCCAGAGCCGCCCGCATGAGGTTTACATTACCAACGCATTCAAATGAGTAATCAACGCCACCGTCGGTCATATCGACGATAACATCCTGGATCGGATCGCTGTAATCGCTGGGATTGACACAGTCGGTTGCGCCTAACAGGCGCGCCATTTCAAATTTGTCGGGATTGGTATCAATCGCAATAATTCTGCCAGCGTTGGCCATGACCGCGCCTTGAACGACGCTCAGGCCGATACCACCAAGACCGAATATGGCCACGGTATCACCAGCTTTCACTTTTGCTGTGTTAAGGACCGCGCCAATGCCGGTGGTTACGCCACAGCCTAGCAGGCAGACTTTGTCCAGTGGCGCGCTAGGGTTAATTTTAGCGAGTGAAACTTCGGCGATGATTGAGTATTCGCTGAAAGTGGATGTACCCATATAGTGGTAAAGCGATTTCCCATTGCAACTAAAGCGACTGGTACCGTCTGGCATGACGCCCTGGCCCTGGGTGGTTCGCACCGACGAGCAAAGATTAGTTTTACCCGAGGTGCAGAATTTACATTGACCACATTCGGCGGTATAAAGCGGTATGACATGGTCGCCGGGTTTCACCGATGTGACGCCGCTGCCAATTTCAACGACGATACCGCCACCCTCGTGGCCGAGCACAGAGGGGAACAGGCCTTCAGGGTCAGCCCCGGATAGCGTAAAAGCATCCGTATGGCAGACACCCGTCGCAACCATCTGCACCAATACCTCACCGGCTTTAGGTCCACTGACCTCGATCTCCTCGATTGTGAGAGGCTTATCTGCCTGCCATGCCACCGCTGCGCGTGCTTTCATTAGAACTCCTGTTTAGCACCAGGCGGTCAGTCAGTTACTGAGCCTGGGGTGTTTCCAGATTACCTGCTTTCTATCTCGTGATTCGTATTCCCACGTAGGCACCCAAGGGTTCTCCTACAAAATATCGCTCACTACCAAAAGCGTAATCCGCTCTTTCTGCGTAATCAGTATCGGTCAGGTTAGTTAATCTTAAAAAGGTGGTTAGATCGTCATTGAACTTATATTCAAGACGAAGATTAACCAGCTCATGACCGGGATACTCAGCTGTATTTTCTGGATTAGTATAATAACGTCCCAAGTGCAACCATTCCAGTTCGCCGGAAAAGCGAGCGCTCGGTTGCCAGTTGAATTGCATTGAGCCCATGTTTCGGGGAGCCGTGTCAATGTCGTTGCCGGCTAGAGCGGAGCTGGATAATGCGGGGTTGTTTTCATAAGTGTGCTTTGCATAAGCCCAGGCTGCTGAAAGGCTGGTCTGGTCGTTTATCTGCCAGCGGAAACTAAAATCGAGACCGGTATGAGCAGTTTTACCGTTATCAACGTTGGCACGATTCGTATCGAGGAAAATGAAGTTATCCTTGTTGAGGTGGTATAGAGAAAGATCGTAGCTGAAGCTGGCAGGGCCCCCTCGCAGCCCTATTTCAATACTGTCGATTTCCTCCGCATCGATATCGGATACACTCTGGGAATTCTGTAGTCGATACAGCTCTGTGGTTTGAGGTGCCCTAAAGCCCCTGCCTATTTGCGCGTAGAGTTGGTGATTGTCAGTAATTTCGTGAGTCAGCCCAAGTTTTGGCGAAACATTGGTAAATGAATCGCGTCGACTCTCCGGGCGATTAAAGCGGCAACCACCAAAACCGCAGACGCTGCCATCATCGACAGTGCGGCCTGAAATCATCCGGTTCTCGTAATCGTAGTGAACAGTTTCTGCTCGAGCCCCGATAATGATGGATGATCGCTCAGACAGGTTGCGACGGTATTGGCCAAAAACAGCCGCGACGGTGGCAGTCACCTGGTAGTCATAGTGTTTGCCGGCTGGAATGGTAGCTACCAGGAAGGCGCTGCCGGATTGAGTGGCTGTTGCCTGGGTTTGTTTGAGGAAGCCTTCAGTTTTTTCGATATCAGCGCCGAGTAACCAGTTCCGGTTGAGTTTCCAGGAAGATTGCAGGCCCATACTACGGTGGCCGTTTTCTTCCATGGGCTGGCCCGGCAGGTAATGTTGCAGGAAAGTCATATCGGTCCATCGTAGATAGGGCGTGATGGTTAAACTGGAACCTTTTTTTCCTGTCTGGCTCCAGCGACTATACATGCGGGCAGAACGGGCATCTCGAAACGCTTCAGGATTTGGGTTGGATTTTTTCAGGGCCTCATCTTTATACGCATCATCCCCTTTGATAAACCCGGCAGTCTCCTGATTCAGATTGCTCAAGGAAATACTGCTCAGCACATCAAATCCAGCTACCTGGGCGCCGATTTTACTGGTTACTTTCTGTTGGCCAAAACCTGAATCGTGTTTATATCCGCCATCACGCGTGGCACTGGCATCAATGCGCCAGTTTCCTAGCTGTTGTTGGTGTTTGACTCGATTGTAGCCGTGAACGCCAGTTTCGACTTGACTGCTGAAGCCAGTATCACCCAGAGTCGGTGTGATGATGTTTACCAGGCCGTGCATGGCATTGGAGCCGTGCAGGGCGGTACCAGGACCTTTGATCACTTCTATGCGCTGGGCAATTTCGCTGTGGGCTTCAAATAGCTCATTGACATTGCAGAACCCTGTGGCTCGCAGCGGGATGGAATCCTGAGTCATAAGGAAAGCACCGCAGCCACCTGCTCCTGTCAGGACCGGAGATCGAATTGAAGTCAGGTGCTCCTGCCCGTTACCGCGGCTGATCCAGGCACCGGAAACCCTGAAAAGCACCTCATTGATATGAGTATGGTCGGTTTTAACCAGGTCCTGATGGTCAATAATTGATATGTTAGTGCTCAGTTCAGCCAGGGACTGTTCGACCCTTTCTGCTGTAACAACTATTTCTTCGAGCTGGTTAGCTGAAATGGGCGCCGGGAAAATCACGAAAAATGTAATACAGATGAATAATGCAGTGAGTCTCATGATTGGATATCTTTAGATATAGGTTGCCGGAGTGATTTCTAATTGAGCCGCGTAAGCATAAACTATTTCAACCCAACTGTGAGTGTAATCATGGACCTCGAGGCTGTTTTATTTCAGGTGCCGGCGCTTCAGGACAGGTTAGCACCGGTTGCTGTTGTCAGTATCGCCGAGGAGAGTCACACGGGGCAGCAGTTGACAAGACCGTGCTAATCCAGTCAACTCGCTGGGTTTTTAGGAGGTGGTAATTTATGGTTGAACTTAGTTTAGGGTCGGGTACCACCCACTATACCAATCAATATGCGCCAGAATTACTCTATCCCATAGAGCGTGGCCTGCAAAGGCAGAAAATAGGGATCAGTACCTCGGCCCTGCCGTTTTCGGGACAAGATATCTGGAATGGTTATGAGTTCTCCTGGCTAACCCGGTCTGGCAAACCTGCTATTGGTATTATCCGCCTCGAGGTGCCTGCGTCTTCGCCTCTGCTTATAGAGTCAAAGTCGATGAAGCTGTATCTGGGCTCATTCAGTGGTTCACGGTTTGATTCGGCCTCAGAAGTTCTGGCTATGGTGCAGGCTGATGTGTCGGCTGCGACCCAGGCCTCAGTTACGGCTACACTTGTTCCTGTTGCTGATAGTCTGATACAGGACCTCGAACCCGGCGTACAGAGCCTGGATCACTTGGATGTTGAGATGGCTGAGTTCATCTATCGGCCTGAGCGGTTAACCCGCCTTAGCAGTGATGCGGTCGAAGAAACCCTCTATACCGACCTGTTCAGGTCACTGTGTCCTATTACCGGGCAACCTGATTATGCCAGGATATTGATTGCTTATGCCGGTCCTGAATGGGATAAAAAAAGCCTGCTCCAATACCTTATGTCGTTTCGTGAACACGCAGAGTTTGCAGAGCAGGTGTCGGAGAGAATTTTTCTCGACATTATGATTCATTGTACGCCTGAAAAGCTGGTGGTAGGTGCGGAGTTTACCCGTCGAGGTGGGCTGGATATTAACTCCTACCGCACTAAGGGCTTTGAAGACTGGCGTTATCATCGTAACTACAGACAGTGATTGAGCTTGTTTGACCGAGGCGCCTTATCGGCTGGGTTTGTTAGTGTAAAGCCAGGTCCTGTCGACCGTTAATCACCTCGTTTTGGGAAGAAGGTCGATCTGAACCAACCTGCCAGGGTATTGCTGTTGAGAGCATAGCGATCGATCTTATCGTTTCTATCGCGCAGTTCCTCTGGGTCACGAAATATTGACTGCCGTGTTATGAGTTCTATTTCCGGATCTAGTGGTCGTAGCACTTTTGCTGGATTACCTGCCGCAATCACATTTTCCGGAATATCTCCTGCGACTACCGAGCCCGCACCGATGACGCTGTTAGCACCGATTTTAATGCCTTTGCAGATGATACTGCCATCTCCTATCCAGACATTGTCTCCCAGGATGACCGGGCGAGTGGTGCCGATGATGCGAGTCCGGTCATAAATATCATGCCAGTCAGCATCGGTAACATAGCAGCCTGCTGCCAGCATGCAGTTGTTGCCGATAGATATCTCCGAGGCTGAGTCGAGCCGGACGCCCGGGCAGAGCAGGACGTGGTCACCGATTTTAATGTGACCCTGCTGGTCTTCAAATTGCCAGGTTGATAAAGAGACCCTTCTATCTTTTGCTGTGACGATATGAATGTGCTTGCCGATATGAATTTCGCCGCCGTGAACATCAATGTTCCAGGGTTTCATCATATGAAAGCCCTGGCCCAGCGAGGCAAGTTGTGGTTCGATGAAGTGGCGCGAATACCAATGCTCGATGCGATGGTAGGCTTTTTTGGCCAGAAATGGGCGGTGGTCATGGAGCATGTTGGTATGCAGTTCTGCCGTTAATAATGAGGCTCCGGTTAAGTGTACCAATGTCTGCCTGCATAGCAGCAAGATTTTTTTTGGTCTGGCATAATTGACCTTTTCTGCATGAAGCTAATTGACGATGGGTTAGTAGCCAGCAGATTGATAAGTAGACAGGTTAAGATGGACTAACTGTACTGCTGACAGGAGATTGCCGATGGAAAGCCTGGATTGGATTACGCAACGGGTTTCATCCCCCCGGTTAACCGGAGATATACCTTCAGGGATACTGAGCCTGCTAGAGGCAGCAGCGGCCAGAGCCCCCGATCACGCCCAGCTCAGGCCCTTTCGCAGTTTGGTTATCTCAGGTGATGGTTTGACCTGTTTGGGCGACCTATTCGCGCAAGCGCTGGTTAGCAGGCAACCCGATGCCACTGCTACCGAGGTTGAAAAAATAAGACGTAAACCTCTGCGAGCTCCCTTGATTGTTGTTGGTATAGCCAGTCCAGTGGAACATGCGAAAGTTCCTGAAGTCGAGCAATTGCTCAGTGCAGGTATCGCTTTACAGAATATGTCCCAAGCCATGTTCACGCTGGGCTATGGTGCCATGTGGCGAACGGGTGCAATGGCCTATGATGAAACCGTAAAATCCGGTCTGGGGTTGCTCGATAATGAACACATCATTGGCTTTCTTTATCTCGGTGAAATTGAAGGTAAATTGAAAACAGTACATCCTGCAGCAACTGGATCGTTGATGCAGGATTGGCCAGGCAATCAGTGAAAGATTAACGTTTGCTGCAGTCTCTAGTGCCAAGCCTGTTTAATTGTTTTATACTGGGTGTTCCACCTTGGTCCTCTCGCAATAAATAGTGGTGAACTCCGCCAGGCCCGGAAGGGAGCAACGGTAGCGACGATTTTATGTGCCGGGATGTGGCTAAGGTGGTCTTTTACCTAAGCCTGTAGAGATCATCAGGTCTGCTTCGGGCAAAAGTTCCCCTTCGCTGTTTTCATGCCGTACCACTTTGGCTATTACCTTGCCGGTGTTGTCCAGATATCGGCTTTCCAGGAAGTCGTGTTGATCACTGACCGCAAAGGCAGTGACCGCTGCATCGAATAATCGTGTAGAAACCTTTTTGAAATCAGCGGAACTCATCTGGTGGCTGTGGGGTTTCCCATAGTTTGATAGACCAGTGTATGCTCTGGGGAATGTCATAACAAAGAAAAAGGATACAGAGATGCCCGACCACCTCATAGAAACCCACGACGCAGGAGTTTGCACCCTTATAATGAATCGACCCGAAGCTCGTAACGCGATGAGTGCGTCTATGATGGAAAAGCTCAATGAGGCGATTCCTAGAGTGGCGGCAGACAGCAGTGTTAGAGTGGTCGTGCTCACTGGCGCAGGCGGTGCATTTTGTGCAGGAGGTGATGTTAAGGGTTTTGCTTCCCGTTCCAGTGATGGTGACAAGAGCGTCGCTGCTTCCTCGTTGGAGGAGCGCGTTCATAATCTGCGCCGCGGTATGGAGTTATCCCGCTGGTTGCATGAGATGCCTAAACCGACACTGGCGGTGATTCCGGGAGCAGCAGCAGGTGCGGGGTTATCCATGGCCCTGGCGTGTGATCTTCGCTTTGCTCTGGATACCGCAAAGATCACGACGGCATTCTCTAAGATTGGCGCTTCAGGCGATTATGGCGGTTCGTATTTTCTCCCCTATCTTGTCGGTGCGGCGAAGGCACGAGAATTGTATTTCACCGCAGATATTATTACCGGTGAAGAAGCCTTTCATCTCGGCCTGGTGAACAAAGTCGCTTCGGCGGAAACCTTCGAGGAGCAAACCAGGGCTTACGCTGCGTATCTGGCGGGTTTGCCTACGGTGGCACTAGGTTATATGAAAAAGAACCTGAATCTGGCCCAGAGTGGCACCCTGGCAGACGTTTTTGACCGGGAGGCCATGCATATGATGCGTTGCTTTATGACCGAGGATCATAAGGCGGCTAGCCAGGCTTTTGTGAACAAGCAGCCGCCCGTTTTCAAAGGCCGGTGAATCTTTAGTGACAGCCAAGGCTTTGCTGGCAGCAAAACCTTGGCTGTGGTGGGTCGTAAGACCGGCTTAGCTGATCGGGCCGATGATGCTGTTGGCGAGCTCAGCCCGCTGGTATTTGGCATCGCCGTACATCACCTGATTATGCATCTGTCGCTTAAAAAACAGGTGCACATAACATTCCCAGGTAAAACCAATTCCGCCGTGAAACTGAACCGCTCGACTGGATGAAAAAACCGCCATATCACTGGCTTCTGACTTCGCCATACGGGCGCTGTCTTCAGCTTTTTCTGGGCTATGATCAAAGGCACAGGCCGCTTGATAGGTCAGGGATTTGGCATTATCGATCTGCAGCATGACATTCACCAGTGGATGCTTGACGGCCTGAAAGAATCCAAGAGGATGATCGAATTGGATGCGTGTCTTGGCATATTCGACGGTGGTCTGCAGCAACCATTCACCTGCTCCTACCATATCCGCTGAGACAATACAGAGTATGGCTGGCATGGCTTTGTCAATGGCTCGGCTACCGGTGCCTGGACTGGCCACCTCAAGGGCTGTGACATGGTCAAATAGCAGGTGGGCCTGGTCACGAGTCAAGTCGACAATCGAGTCTGGGATGATAGCCAATCCAGGCGCTGATGCCTCAATCAAATACAGTCCGACGCCAGCAGAGCCGCGTGCGCTGACCAGGAATTGCTCGCACTTTCGTGCATCCTGAACAAAATAGGCAGCGCCGCTTAAGCTACCATCGTCATTGAGGATGACATCGGTATCTTCACTTTGCCATGATCCTGCCTGGTTTGTTATCGCCAGTGTCATGGTCTTACCGGTGGTGAAACCCGTTAACGCCTGTTGGGCTGCGGGTGAATCACATTCTTTTAAGATGAAGGTTGAATTGAATATACTCAGGAGCGGGGAGGGAAATCCAGCCTTGCCGATTTCTTCGGCCAGGGCCACTGCCGCAACCAGGGGCATATCGATTCCACCGTTGGCTTCTGGTACACAAACAGCCGGCCAGCCAAGATCCACTATCTGTTGCCACAGGGATTGATCCCATAAACAGAGATTGTCTCGTTCTATCTGGTAGTCGGAGGCAACCAGGCTATGCAGCTTGTCTGCAGAGCAATGGTCAGCCATAAATTTACGGGCTGAATCGCGGAGCATGGTTTCATCTTCACCAAATCCAAAATTTTTCGGCTCTATTGCCATTGTTGTCTCCTATTTAGACTTGGGAAGGCCCAGT
>JABIZD010000069.1 GCA_018666555.1 Gammaproteobacteria bacterium | reverse complement strand
CATTTAAAGCCGGTAAAGCTTTAAAAGATGCTGTCAATTAAAGCAGTCAAGCAAACAAGGCTGGCAGTTTAGGCTGATCAGCCTCAATACATCAATCTGTATAAATCCCGGGCCGTAATGGTCATGACCGTGGTACAGATTGATGGGGTTAGTTACTAATGGCGCTTTCCAGCGCCATTTTTTATCTTACTGATTAATAAAAACCAGGCTTTATATCACTTGGATTACAACTAGAGACGAAACCTCAGTTGTAAATTAGCTTAAGTGAATGACCGAAGGAGTTAATGCTGATGTCGATTATGAGTATGCAGGAACGTAGTCAGGGATTGGGGACGAAAATTATTATTGGTTTGATTATCGTCGCCTTCGCTTTCTTCGGCCTGGGTTCCATCACTACCTTTCTCGCGCCTGTTCCGAAGGTGGCTACGATCAATGGTGTCGATATCACGCAAGTGGAAATGGAAAATGCCGTAAGCCGATCCAGAAGGATGCAACAGGATAACGGTGTTTCTCCTGAGGAATTGGATGAAGACCTGTTGAGGCAGAATGTATTGAAGACCTTAGTGAACAGGGAACTATTGAATCAATCCACTGAAACCCTTGAACTCACGATCGCTGATAGTGTTCTGGATGCCGATATTACAGTGACAGAAGTATTCCAGGTGAATGGGCGGTTTGATCCCGATCAGTTTCGCGTCGTCCTCGCCGGTGCGGGTTATAATCCTGCCCGGTATAGAGAAGAATTGCGACAAGATAAAGCAATCCAGCAGTTGAGTGACGGCTTGCGCTCGACTGCATTTGTTACTGATACTGAGGTACGGCAGGCAGCCAGCCTCATGCAGCAGACCCGCGACATAGCTTATCTTGAATTCACATCAGTCATGATGACTGAAGCGGCTAATGTGAGTGAGATTGAAGTAGCAGACTATTATGATCAGAATCAAGCCAGCTTTTATTCGCCAGAGTCGGTCGATATTGAATATGTGGAATTGACCAGGGCTAACTTGATGGACCAAGTAGAAATCTCCGATGAAGCATTACAGACTTTTTACACGAATAGGGCAGACCTGTTCAGTCAACCAGAAAGAAGGCGCCTCTCACACATTTTAATCGCAACGGAGGGTGATGACTCGGCGTCAGCACTTGAAGCCATAGAGGGCATAAGAGCGCGCCTGGATACTGGAGAAAGCTTTTCTGAATTAGCTCAGGCACTTTCGCAGGATCCGGGCAGTGCGGCTCAGGGAGGTGATCTGGGCTATCTGTCCCCAGATGTATTTGTTAAACCATTTGAGTCAGCGGCGCTGGCATTGACGGTAACCGGTGAGGTCTCTGTCCCGGTAGAAACTCAGTTTGGCTACCATTTGCTGCAACTGACAGAATTGGCTGAGCAGGTAGTGCCCGACCTTGAAACCATCAAAGCAGAGGTCACGCTTGCTTTTAAAGAAGAAGCCGTGGCGGAAGAGTACGTCACCCAAGTGTCCATCATGGATGAGTTGGCGTTTGAAGATCCAGACCTGCTGGGGATTTCCCAACAACTTGACCTTGAAATAAAATCGTCGGGTTTACTGGAGCGAGTATCGTCAACAGGATTATTTGCCAACGGTGCGGTTAAAGAAGCAGTTTTTTCTCCAGACCTTTTAATCGATGGTAACAATAGTTCTTTGATCGAAGAATCTGATAATCGAGCCTTGATTGTCAGGGTAAAAGCGCATCGTCCCAGTGAGTTACGGGAGCTAGTCAATGTCCGAGATGAAATCGTTGCTCAGTTAAAAGAAAATAAAGCTTCTGAGTTAGCTGAACAGCAAGCGCAAAAAGCCGTCAGTATGCTTGAACAGGGAGATATCACCCGGTATGTCGCTGATCAGTTTGGGCTTGAATGGAAGGTAGTGCCCAAAGCGCAACGCTATCAACAAGGCCTTCCCCAAGCGATCAGGACAAAAGCGTTTTCTTTAGCAAAGCCGGATTCGTCTTCTAAAAGTGTAGGATACACACTGACTGATGGCGGTGGCGCTGCTGTAATTTCGGTAACCAACGTTGCAGCAAAACAGGTCGACGCTATTATGGACGAAGAAGTTCAAGGCCTAGGACAGGTGATGGCGATGCAGTTGGGAGGGTTTGACATGCAGAACTATCAAAGCTCTCGCAAGCAAGAAGCTGATATTACTGGTTCCTGATTTTTAGAGAGATGCTGTTACATCAACAATGATGGTAATTTGATCGCCTGGTTGAATATAGGTGGAGTTGCGGATTTTTTCATTCCAGCTCTTGATGCTCGCCACGGTAACTCGAAATTTACTCGCTATCCTGGAAAGTGAATCCCCCTTTCTGACTTTATAACGAATCGTTCTTAGCTTTTCAGGTGACTTCGGTTTTTGCCTGTTGGTACCAGGAATAAAGATCTTCATTTCTTTTCCCTGTGGCAATATGCCGTTAGTGCCTATGCCATTCCACTTAGCCAGAGACCGAATGGAGACATTAAACTGCATAGCAATAGACCAGAGGCTATCTCCTGCCGAGACGCGGTAGAGGGTCGGTTCCGTACCGAAACGTTTGCGATAATAGTCTTCCCGGTTGTCTGCTCTGCCGTTGATAGACATGGCGTAGTTTTCAGCGATTGCGCTTGGAATCAATAATGTCCTGCCAGCTCTTATCATGTCGCCTGAGAGATGATTGGTTTGTTTTATCGTGCTTACGTTGACGCCGTACTGATGGGCTATGCTGCCCAGATTCTCGCCGGTTTTTATGATGTGTCTTTTCCAGCTCACTCTGCTGGCATCTGGTAGCTGCTTTAGATGGGCTTCGAAGTTGCCAGCTTGTTTAACGGGTAACACCAGCCTGTGTGGGCCATCAGGGTGCGTTGCCCATTGATTGTAGCCAGGATTGAGTCGGTAAAGTCGATCCAGGTCGATGTCGGCAAGGTCGGCCGCCAGGGCCAGGTCAATTTGTGCCTTGATGTCAACGGTTGTCAGGTAGGCCTGATTAGCTAGACTGGGTAGTTGAATATTGTAATGCTCTGGGTCATTTATAATGGCGCTGAGGGCCAGCAGTTTAGGAACATAAGATTGCGTTTCGCGAGGCAGTTTTAAATACCAGAAATTTGCTGGTTTCAGCTGTTTTTTGTTTGACCTGATGGCCTTTCCAACCATGCCCATACCTGAGTTGTACGATGCCAGGGCCAGTTCCCAATCACCGTCGAAGTGCTGATGAAGGTCTTCGAGAAAGTCGATAGCAGCACTGGTAGAATCGATCAGGTCGCGACGTCCGTCATACCACCAGTCAATTCGTATGCCATAAAGGTGGGCCGTGGAGGGGATGAACTGCCATAGGCCAGAGGCTCTTCCGTGAGAGTAAGCAAAAGGATCAAAGGCGCTTTCTACAATGGGAAGCAGGCTTAACTCAAGGGGCATATTCGAGGCAGACAAAGATTCGACGATGTAGTAGAGATAAGGCTCGCTGCGCTTGATCACCCTTTGCAGGTAATCTGGATTATTAATAAACCAGTTAAGCTGCTGTTTTACACGCCTTTCAGCCAAATGGTGATCTAGTCTGAAGCCGGTTCTGATGCGACTCCAGATATCAGGATTCCAGGGTTCCGCTGCTGGCTCGTTGGAAGATGCTTGTCCTTCTGTCAGATTCAGGTTGGGAACCGGTACTGCATGCGTTTGCTCGATATCCTGCTCGGGGATATTATGCAGAGATCCACTATCGCTGGCTGCAAGGGTCTGTACGATCCGGCCGGCATCAGCATGAATCGGTTTAGTCGACGCTAGCAAGGTCAATTCGGCCTGGGAGGCATTATCTTGAATCGGCTCATCGGTCGTGCTCAGGGTCGCTGCGAGTTGTACCGCATCAGCAGTATTATCCTGGAGTGATTGCTCAGCCTGGGGAAGCAGGCTGCAGGCGCTGGTGAGAAACAAGATTGAACAAATCGAAGTTTGCAGTAGTCGCGGTATATCGGGAAAACTCATACCTGAAGTATACTGCATTTACTCTGGCGCGAGACAAGCTTCTCGTTGGAAAGTATGTATAGTGATGGCCGATGCGGTCAATGACTCTTGGATTAAAGAAAGATGGCTACTGTGCTTGTCGATCAAATCATTGAAATTAACCACTGGTTTGAAAGTCCTTTGGGAAAACAGTTAATTGACACGGAAACGGCGATACTGGATGAATTGCTGGCAGAAATGTTTGGCTATCACCTTCTGCAGATGAGCTTCCAGCAGGCGGATCTGTGTGTTGAAAGCCCCATTCAGCATCGCGTGAAAACATCCCTGTTGGACCTTCCTGGTACTGATCTAAGTGCGTACCCAGACGCGTTACCATTCGAATCGGATTGTATTGATGTAGTGATCAGTCACCATCTTCTGGATTTCTGCCAGAAGCCGCAGGATTTGCTTCGAGAATTTTCGCGCGTAGTACTGCCAGGAGGATGGCTGGTATTAATTGGCTTTAATCCATATAGCCTGTGGGGACTGACTCGGTTGTTGATGTCCTGGAGCCCTAAAGTGCCCTGGGCGGGGCACTATTTAGGCCCCAATAGGTTGATGGACTGGCTTAACGTTTTAAATTTTCGAATCGATAGAGCCATCTATAGTGAGTATCGGTTACCCTTGACCGGTAGGCGTGTACGGCGACCAGATTATAGTTTAGGCCTGAGCCAGAGGAATAACCTCCCCATTGGTGCCGTGAGCATAATTGTGGCAAGAAAGCAGCTGGAAACAATGATACGGTTACAGCCCAAGTGGCCCCGACGCAGGCATTTTTCGAATCTAGGCTTAGTAAAACCGGTTGCACAGCTATATCCGCCTGAGGTTGGTATAATGCAGAAGACGAAACACCAGGGTCCTGCGTATGAAAACTGAAATTTTCACTGATGGTGCGTGTCGCGGTAACCCAGGGCCCGGCGGCTGGGGAGCGATTATGCGCTATGGAAAGACAGAGAAGCAGCTAAATGGTAGCGCCTTAGATACCACTAATAATCGTATGGAATTGTTAGCTGCTATTGAAGCCTTAGCAGCCTTGACGCGTCCTAGCGAGGTTAAGCTCACTACTGACTCAGAATATTTGCGAAAAGGTATAACCCAGTGGCTTGCCAAATGGAAATTAAATGGTTGGAAAACCAGTAACAAGCAAGCAGTCAAAAACCAGGATTTATGGGGCAGACTTGATGAATTGGCACTGGTGCATTCTATTGAATGGCACTGGGTAAAGGGACATAGCGGCCATAGAGAAAATGAGATAGCCGACCAGCTGGCAAATGCTGCGATTGATACGATGATGGCATCGAAATGAGACAAATTGTCCTGGATACTGAAACAACAGGTCTGGAGGTTGAGGCGGGTCATAGAATTATAGAAATAGGCTGTATTGAATTAATCGACAGGCGTATAACTAAAAATTGTTTCCACGAATATATTAATCCACAAAGAAGTATTGATGAAGGTGCCCAGCAAGTGCATGGCATCAGCGCGGAGTTTTTGGCAGATAAGCCTGTGTTTGGAGATCTCGAGGATGCCTTCTTAGAGTTTGTTAAGGGCGCTGAGCTAGTCATTCACAATGCGGCATTTGATCTTGCATTTTTAAACAAGGAATTGTCACTTGGGTCTGCGGATCCTGTAACGATGGAGGAGATTTGTGGTGTCCTGGACACCCTGTCGATGGCTCGGTCAAAATATCCAGGCCAGAGGAACAGTCTAGATGCACTCTGTAACAGATTAGGTGTTGATAACTCAAATAGAGAGCAGCACGGGGCCTTGCTTGACGCCGAATTGCTTGCTGAAGTTTATCTGCACCTCTCAGGTGGTCAGGGCAAACTTGTATTGGACGGGTCCAATACAAAGGCTAGAACCCATGAACAAAGGCTGGCACCAAGGAGCCAGCAACTCCGCGTAATCTTGCCGACAGAAAAAGAACTGGAGGAGCATAATAGTTTTTTAGATGACCTTAACGAATCCTCGCAGTCAGGCTGTCTCTGGACTGAACTCGATTCGTAACCGGGCCTTTTGATGATCTGGCCTGAAGCAAATATCGGGTTTTCTTCCCCTCTCAGGGTCCATGGCGAGGCTCTCGAAAATTGGTTTTTTGTATTTTTTGCGGACAGTATTGTTGTCCGAAGAGATGCTTCGAGCAATTTCAGGGCGATTGGGGATGCAGAATTGAAGGCCCTGGCTGTTGATGAAGAAGGGCGCTTTTTTATGGGTATGCAGGGTAGTACGGCCTGCTATGCAGTCAACCTAAGTACCGAGCCAGATCAAGAAATGTCAACGCTCAGAGATCTATTCGGCAGTATATCCGTTGATTTGTTCAACCTGGCCGGCCGGGCACTTCAAACCCTTGACTGGGACCGAACGCATCGATTCTGTGGCAAGTGTGGTGGCCAGATGCGTGTCAGTGAATCCGATAGATCCAGTCGTTGTGACACCTGCCAACTCAGCTTTTATGCCCGAATATCACCGTCAATCATTGTCCTGGTCCATCATGATAGGAAAGTATTGCTAGCTCGGAACCACCGGTTTCCAATCGGCCTGTTTTCTACGCTTGCCGGTTTTGTTGAACCCGGCGAATCAGTAGAAGGTACTCTGAGTCGTGAGGTGAGGGAAGAAGTAGGAGTAGAAATCAGTGATTTTCGTTATTGTTGCAGTCAGCCCTGGCCCTTCCCTAATAGCCTGATGCTGGGGTTTCAAGCTCGGTATAACGGTGGCGAAATTCGTTTGCAGGAAGAGGAGATAGCCGAAGCGGCTTGGTTTGATATAGAAGCATTGCCGGTGATTCCTGGTAAGCACGCAATTTCAAGATGGTTGATTGATGATTATCTCCGCCAACAAGGGGTTTGGTTGAGTTGACCTGGTTGTTTTTGCTAAATGGGAGCGCTATAGAGGCTTGTTCAGGCCTTTTCAAAAAGGCGGTTAAGACGATTTGAAATGGTTTAAAGTGCTGTTAATGCCGGTCAGCTATGTCTGGCGATCTAGTCGCTGATATCGTGGGCAAGTACGGGTTCAGGGGATTGGAATAGATAGAGCAGCAACTGGCTCAGGACAATATTCCCGTCAGCCCGGTATTGGCCAGTGAGAAATGCGTCCATGCCGTCGAGTCGTCCTTCAAGGAGTCGCCAAAGCGTAGTTGGTTGATCCAGCCATAGGGATAGTGTCGGGGTCTGCGCATAACCAGGTTTGAAGACAAACTCTGCGTGGTCAACGGTAAGATGAAATGGGTCTGCGTCGTCAAAATTGAACTGAAATGTGACCGGGTTCTCTGGCAGGAAGTAACTGCGGAAGAAAGGAGCCAGTCGAGATGACTGCTGATCGAGCTGTTCAGTATTCATAAACAAGGCTATTCGTGAGTCGGCAAAGAATAGCGCTTATTCTAATCAAGTGCCATGACCGTTAACCTGATTGTGCTAATATTGCAGGTTCTTCCCGAGGGATTAAAATTTTGGAATTTTTATTCGAATATGGATTGTTTCTGGCAAAGTGCCTGACAGTTCTGGTTAGCTTAATTATCGTTATCGTGTTTGTTCTTGGATCCACCCAGCGGGGTCAGCCATCGCAGCAGGGAGAGCTTGAAGTTAAGAATATAAATGAAGCTGTAAAAGAGATCAGCCAGAGCCTGACCCGAGCCATGCTGAACCCTATCCAGCAGAAAGCACACCATAAGGCAGATAAAAAAAGGCTCAAGCAAGAAGAGAAAAATCGAAAGAAGCAGCTGAAGCGAGAACTTGAAGATGAAGCAGAGGCCTCTCCCGCGTCGCGCGTTTTTGTACTTGAGTTTGACGGAGATGTACAGGCATCAGCGGTAGATTCTCTGCGAGAAGAAGTTTCAGCCGTGCTCTCGGTTGCAAACCCGGATGATGAAATAATCGTTAAACTGGAAAGCCCTGGAGGGGTTGTGCATGGCTATGGGCTGGCCGCTTCGCAATTACAGAGGATTAAGGCGAAGTCAATCAAACTGACCGTTGCTGTTGATAAAGTAGCTGCCAGTGGTGGGTATATGATGGCCTGTATTGCCGATAAGATCATAGCTGCGCCTTTTGCATTGCTGGGTTCAATTGGTGTGGTCGCTCAGATCCCGAACTTTCATCGTTTTCTTAAGAATAAGGAGGTTGATGTCGAGGTGTTGACGGCGGGAGAATATAAACGAACGCTGACGTTATTTGGTGAAAATACTGAATCTGGGAAGCAGAAATTCATTGAGGAACTTGAAGATGTGCACGCCCTATTCAAGGAGTTCGTGTCAGAGAATCGACCTCAGGTACAGATAGAAGAAGTGAGTACAGGAGAAGCCTGGTACGGTAAAAGAGCGCTTGAGGTGATGTTGGTTGATGAATTAATGACCAGTGATGAATATATCATCGATAAATGTGAGGATTGCGAGGTTTTCTCGGTGCAATATAACCAGGCGCTGAATCGCTGGCAGAAGATATTTAAAAAGATGCAGGTACTTAAAAGTCAATGGCATACACCGGTTCAGCATCTAGCGAAACTGCCTGATAGCCAGATCAGATAATGTTGTTTAACGCCATTAGGGTGAGTTAATTTCAAGGTATACGAGGAGTAAGATGTCGAGTTTTCAATCGTTCTGGGTAGAAAAAAACGCTGAAGGCGTCAAGCATTCGATCATACAAAGAGATCTGGAAGATCTTCCCGCTGGAGAGGTGCTTATTGAAGTCCATTATTCTTCGTTGAATTATAAGGATGCGCTATCGGCTAATGGTTCGCCGGGGGTCACAAAGTCATACCCGCATGCACCCGGTATTGATGCGGCAGGCGTGGTAGTAGAATCCTCGGTCAGCGAGTTTTCGGTTGCGGATAAAGTGATCGTTATCGGGTTTGATCTTGGTATGAATACATCCGGCGGATTCGGGCAGTATATCCGTGTACCAGCAGCATGGATTACGCCACTTCCAGAGGGTCTTTCGCTTCGCCAGAGTATGGTGATCGGTACTGCAGGGCTCACAGCCAGCTTGTGTGTTGAAAAATTACTGCAACAGGGGGCAAGTCCAGAACAAGGCCCGGTGCTAGTCTCAGGTGCAACTGGTGGTGTTGGTTCAGTGGCAGTCTCGCTGCTGTCAAAGCTTGGTTTCCCGGTGCTTGCGAGCACCGGTAAACCGGACAAGGTAAAGTATTTGGAGAGTCTGGGTGCCCAGTCCGTATTGCCAAGAAGTGAGTTAGAAGAAGCCAACAAACGACCTATGGCTGCGCCGATTTATGCTAATGCGATTGATACTGTCGGTGGGGAAATACTCACAAATATCATCAAATCGCTGGATTATCAGGGCAGTGTGGCCATTTGTGGCCTGGTAGCCTCGCCGGTTTTTTCTACTACGGTGTTGCCGTTTATCCTGCGTGGTGTCAATGTCCTGGGCATTGATTCGGTTGAGCTTCCTGTATTGGACAAGACACGCAACTGGAATCGCTTAGCGGCTGAATGGTCTCTGCCTAACCTTGAGGAAATGGCGATTGATATTAACCTTGCCGGTTTGTCCGCGGCGATCGCTGATATCTTAGCGGCTAAAGTGGCTGGGCGGGTGGTAGTTGATCTCAGATCCTGATCATTGAATTGGGCTCGGCCCAGGCTTTGCTCCAGAGTTGCTGGTTATTATTGGCTAAAGTAGGCGCGTCACTGCTGTCGTTTTGCTGGCAGGAAGAGAAAAATTGCAAAGCGGCAGTTCTAGTATCGGTTAATTGGTCGTTGCTGATTTCAAAGCTACTGAATCCGCATCGGTACATTTGATTGAGTTGGTCGACTCGTACAGCCCCGACGGCACGAATATCTGCCTGGTAATGGTACCTCTGGCGCAGTATAGCGGCGGTAGAATACGGCCTGCCTTCGTAAAAACTGGGGAAATTCAAGGCGATGAGTGATAGCGGCTTGAGCCGTTGGTAGATTTCGTCAATATCGACATCGGGTTCCAGTAAAACCGGCTGTTTTGATAGCGTCGTTTCTTCCAATTCTAAATAATCAGACCATGCCAGGTAGGTCTGGTTTGTCTGTTCTGCTGTGCTGATCATAACAGTGCCACTGGTCAAAGACTCAGGTTTAATGAGTTTGTTCATGCTGCAATTCCTGGATAAGCGGCGACTTTGAAAGCATCGATGCCGACGCGGTTAAATGTTTGAATGAAATTTTCCTGTGGTAATCGGTACTGCCGATAGCATTGCACCAGCCGGTCGACCGCTTGTGGGATTTCTTCGGCAGGGAATGCCGGTCCTAGAATGCGTGCCAGTTGGGTCTGTTCGCTGGCGTTACCGCCAACAGATACCTGGTAGTATTCCTGGCCTTTTTTGTCCACACCGAGAACGCCAATATTGCCGACGTGGTGGTGACCGCAAGCATTCATGCACCCTGAAATATTGATATCCACCGCTCCGATATCGATGACTTCTTGAATTTGCTGGTACTGAGATTGGATGGCTTCGGCTATGGGAATAGATCTAGCATTAGCAAGCGAGCAGAAATCGCCACCAGGACAGCAGATCACGTCACTGATCAAGCCTAAATTTGCAGTCGCCAGGTCGGCTTTTTTCAGTTTCTGCCATAAATTGAGCAGTTCTGACTGCCTGACATCCGCTAGCACGAGATTCTGTTCATGGGTTACTCTGATTTCACCGAAGCTGTAATCGTCCGCCAGTTCTGCTATCAGATTCATCTGCTCTGCGGTGATATCACCAGGCGCGGTACCGAGATTTTTCAAAGAGATGTTGACGATAGCGTAGCCTGTTTTTTTGTGCGGCAGGACATTGTGGTCAAGCCAGGCCTGGCTTTGAGTATCAGTGCCGGCCAGTCTCTCTATGGGTTTAGTATTCAGATCAAGGTAGTCAGGATGACTAAAGCAGCGCTTGAACTGGTCGATATCGACCTGGCTGATAGTATCTGGTCCATCCTTTAAGGTTAGCCATTCGGATTCAACTCGCTGTGCGAAAGTCTCTGCTCCCAAAGCTTTCACTAGTATCTTGATTCTGGCTTTATACTTATTGTCTCGTCTACCCAGACGGTTGTAGACGCGCAATACAGCTGTCAGGTAGGTCAACAAATGTTCTTTGTCCAGGAAAGGTTTAATTTCTGAAGCGATGATTGGAGTTCTTCCTAATCCGCCACCGACCCATACCTGAAAGCCGGTTGTATTTTCCTTGGTTACCAATTTAAGGCCGATATCATGAACTTTAACGGCGGCTCTGTCATGATCGCTGCCACTGACAGCGATCTTAAATTTTCTCGGTAACCAGTTGAACTCAGGATGCAGCGTAGACCATTGGCGAATCATTTCAGCCCACGGTCTGGGGTCTTCCAGTTCATCTCCTGCGACCCCAGCAAACTGGTCTGCGGTGACATTTCGAATACAACTGCCGCTGGTCTGTATGGCATGCATTTGTACGCTGGAGAGTTGTTCAAGTATCTCGGGTACCTGTTCGAGTTTTGGCCAGTTGAATTGCATATTTTGGCGAGTGGTTAAATGGCCATAGCCTTTGTCATATTTTTCAGAGATATAAGCTAGTTTACGTAACTGATTCGATGACAGCATGCCGTATGGTATAGCCACGCGCAGCATGGGGGCCAGTTTCTGCAGGTAAAGACCATTTCTTAGGCGATGTTGCTGGAACTCTTCTGGCTCCATATCACCATCAAGGAAGCGCCGGGTTTGGTTCTTGAATTGGGCTGCGCGTTCTTCGATGAGGGTTTGGTCGGACTCGCTATACTGATACATGCTCTGCCACACGATAAAATGTAGGCGCGAATTTAGCAGCTTTAAGAGGAGACTTGAATTAACTTATACTTCTATAGATATAGCCAAAACTAAGCTTGGTGACCCAGTTAACTAAATAGCAGCAAGTAGCATGTTCCCAGTCGAAAAGTTGACCTGCAATGAGTGGTCAAAGATTTTTCAAATAAGGGAGCTATAATTCTTTCATGGCAGCAGGGCAAAACTACAACCAGATTATACGTAGCCTAACGAAGGTCGTAGCCAGCGTTCTGCAGTTTCCAGGTCCCAGTTTTTTCTTTGTGCGTAATCCTTCACTTGATCTCGGTCAATTTTTCCGAGGCCAAAGTATCGGGATTCAGGATGAGCAAAGTAGAATCCGCAGACCGATGCCGCCGGGCTCATGGCGAAATTTTCTGTCAGTTTTATGCCGATTTGTTTTTCTGCATCGAGTAAGTCGAATAAGGTCTGTTTTTCTGAGTGCTCTGGACAGGCAGGATAACCCGGTGCCGGACGGATACCCTGATAGCTTTCTTTGATGAGCTCGTTAGCAGAAAATTTTTCCTTTTTGCTATAACCCCAATAATGTCTACGGACCTGTTCATGCATGAATTCAGCCAATGCCTCAGCCAGGCGGTCAGCGATGGCACTCAATAATATTGCTGTGTAATCATCCTGGGCCTGTTTGAAGCTATCGACCATTTGTTCCAGTCCAATGCCTGATGTAACTGCAAAACCGCCGACAAAATCACTGATACCCGTATTAGCAGGTGCAATAAAATCACTGAGGCATAAGTTTGCCTGGCCGTTGGGTTTATCCGTCTGTTGTCTGAGCTGGTGTAGTCTGGCAATTATTTCAGACCGCGATTCGTCGGCATAGACTGCAATATCATCTTCGTTGACCGCATTAGCAGGCCATATTCCCAGGACTGCACGGGCGCTAATAGTTTTGTCCAGTTCGAGTTTATCGAGCATACTTTGGGCATCTTCAAAAAGTTCACGGGCCGATTGTCCGATAACCTCATCTGACAGAATTGCCGGGAATTTACCGGCTAACTCCCAGGTAATAAAAAATGGCGTCCAGTCAATATAAGGCCTTAAGTCAGCCAGTGAAATATCTGATATGGTTTTATTGCCAATCAGCTCGGGTATAGGGGGCATGTAGCCGTGCCAATCCACTTGATGCTTGTGCTCACGTGCCCGAGAAATCGGCAACAGCTTATTTTTCGCTGTCTTGTTTAGAATACGGGTTCTAATCTTGTCATATTCTTCTCGAAGGTCTTCACCCAGCAAAGGTTTTTCTTTGCTGGACAGCAGGCGACTGGCTATCCCTACTGCTCGTGATGCATCGGTAACATACACCGTGATATCGTTTTGGTAGCAAGGTTCAATTTTGACGGAAGTATGGGCTTTGGAAGTGGTGGCTCCGCCGATCATGAGTGGGATTGAAAGATTGCGGCGCTGCATTTCAGAGGCTATGGTTACCATCTCGTCGAGGGAGGGTGTAATCAGGCCGCTCAGGCCGATAATGTCGATATTCTCCTCCAGGGCAGTCTGCAATATCTTGTCTACAGGCACCATGACACCGAGGTCGATGACCTCGTAATTATTGCATTGCAATACAACACCAACGATATTTTTACCAATATCATGGACATCACCTTTGACGGTGGCCATGAGTATTCTTCCTTTGCTTTGAATAACGCCGTGTTTTTCGGCTTCGATGAACGGTATCAGATGAGAGACTGCCTGTTTCATGACCCGGGCACTTTTCACCACTTGGGGGAGGAACATTTTACCAGCACCAAAAAGATCTCCTACTTGATTCATGCCGGCCATCAGAGGACCTTCAATCACCTCGATGGGCCGGTCTGCTTCTAGTCGGGCTTCTTCTGTATCTGCCAGCACATACTGATTGATACCTTTGACTAGAGCATAGGCGATACGGTCATGCAGGGGCAGCTCACGCCAGGCCAAATCCTGGGAGTTATCTTTCCGAGTTTGGCCTGAAAAGTTTTCTGCCGCTTCGATCAACCTTTCTGTGCTGTCGCTTCGACGATTAAAAATCGCATCTTCGATACGGTTCCTAAGGTCAGCAGGGATTTGTTCGTAGATAGCGAGTTGTCCAGCATTAACAATGCCCATCGTCAAACCGGCTTGGATGGCGTGATATAGGAACACAGCATGGATTGCTTCACGAATCGCGTTATTGCCGCGAAAGGAAAACGAGATATTACTGATGCCGCCTGAAATCATTACTCCAGGGAGGTTTTCTTTGATGTACCGACAAGCATCAAGGAAGTCTTTACCGTAAAGATTGTGTTCTTTAATGCCAGTTGCGATAGCAAATATATTCGGGTCAAAAATAATATCACAGGCGGCGAAGCCAACTTCTTCAACCAGAATCTGGTAACTACGCTTGCAGATCGTTTTTTTCCGGGTCAGGGTGTCTGCCTGGCCTTGCTCATCAAATGCCATGACCACGACCGCTGCACCGTATTTCAGACAGAGTCGGGCATGGTGCTTGAATTCCTTTTCGCCTTCCTTCAGGCTGATTGAATTTACTATAGATTTGCCTTGAATTGACTTCAGGCCTGCCTCAATAATGTCCCACTTTGATGAATCAATCATGATAGGAACACGACAGATATCAGGCTCTGAGGCGATTAGATTGAGGAATCGGACCATCACAGCTTTTGAATCGAGCATGCCTTCATCCATATTAATGTCGATCACCTGAGCGCCGTTGTTTACTTGTTGCTGGGCAACTTGCAAAGCTTCCTGGTAATTCTCGTCCCTAATCAATCTTGCAAATTTCGCTGATCCGGTAACATTAGTTCGCTCTCCAATGTTGATGAACAGTGACTCGTCAGTGATACGGAAAGCTTCTAATCCACTCAGCAGGCAATTATCTGGATTAGCGTTAGGTAGTCGAGGCCCGTATTCTGTTGCCAGTTGCTTGAAAGCGGATATATGAGCAGGCGTTGTACCGCAACAGCCTCCTATAATATTGACTAGACCCTGGTCCAGGTATTCCCGCATTGCAGAGACCATTGTCTCAATCGATTCATCGTACTCGCCAAATGAATTTGGGAGTCCTCTATTAGGATAAGCACTGATGGCACAGTTAGCGTACCCACTGAGTTCCTTAATGTGAGTCTGCAAAGCCGAGGCACCCAGTGCACAGTTGAAACCGACACTCAAGGGTTGAGCGTGACGGATAGAAGCCCAAAATGCCTCTACAGTTTGCCCTGACAGTAATCGACCACTGGCATCGGTAATGGTCCCCGATATCATGATGGGTAGTTCTTGTCCGGTTTCTTCGAATAGATTAAGTACCGCAAATATAGCCGCTTTTGCATTTAGTACGTCAAAGATGGTCTCTATGAGGATGAGGTCACAGCCACCGTCGATGAGTCCGTGTAATGCGCTCGTGTAGTCCGTGACGAGTTCATCGAAGCTGATATTGCGGAACCCGGGGTCATTAACATCAGGAGACAGGCTTGCAGAACGGGTCGTAGGGCCGATGGCACCGGCCACAAAGCGGGGCGGATTATTAGCTTCGACGGGTAACTCTGATATGGCCTGTCTAGCTAGAATCGTTGCCTGGTAGTTGAGTTCATAAACGAGTTTTTCAGTACCGAAATCGGCTTGCGAGACTCCGTTGGCGGTAAATGTGTTAGTTGCAATAATATCTGCGCCGCTGACCAGAAATTCTGTGTGGATAGCTTTAATACACTCGGGCCGAGTTAGATTGAGTATTTCGTTGTTTCCCTTCAGGTCTATGGGATGATTTTCAAAACGTTGGCCGCGAAAATCCGCTTCCGATAGGGATTGTTCCTGGATCATAGTGCCCATGGCTCCATCTAGGACCAGAATTTTTTGCTGCAGGAGGGGCGTTATGGATGATGGAGTAACGATGGTTTTCATGGGTAAAGACGTGTCGAGAAAGTTTGCCCATGTTAACAATTATCTTTGCCGGCCTTTGGGAAACTGATTCGTGCTGACTATGAGATTGACTCACTTTGAGAAGCGAGTGGCGGAGTCATTGCTGTTTTTAGATGCTTGCGTGGTCATCGCCTTGATAAAAGACGAACGCAGGCTTGGTGAAAAGGCTAGCCTGAAGTAATATAGCCTCAAAGCTAACCAGTGAAAGTCAAAATGGTCGAAATTACAATATCAGCACAAGAATATCTGCAAGACTTGCTGTCAAAACAGGAAGGCAGTGACGTTGGTATCAGGGTATTCATTTCTGATCCGGGAACGCCCATGGCCGAAACCTGTATTGCTTATTGTCGGGCCGGAGAAGAGCAGGAAGATGACATCATGGTTGACTATCCTCATTTTGCGGCCTGGATCGATGCAAAAAGTGAACGTTTTCTCGAAGATGCATTGGTTGATTATGCTGAAGATCGCATGGGAGGCCAATTAACGATTAAAGCGCCTAATGCTAAATTACCTAAAGTTTCGGATGATAGTCCTATTGAAGATCGCATAAATTATCTTCTGCACAGTCAGGTAAACCCATCTCTGGCAAGTCATGGGGGAATGGTTAGTTTAGTTGAGGTGGTAGAAGACAATATTGCGGTACTTCAGTTTGGTGGCGGATGCCAAGGTTGCGGAATGGTCGATATGACCTTAAAAGACGGTGTCGAAAAGACTTTACTTGAGCAGCTTCCAGAATTGACCGCGGTCAGGGATGTGACTGATCATTCGGTCACAGAAAATGCCTATTACTAGATTTTTTTGGATTCGCTCATGCTGATTGCTGAGTCGATAGAGCGGCTGGAAATCGCTTTAGTAGGGCTGTTTGCACTGCATCATTGAGGCTGAGCAGCATTTGCTCAGTTGTCTTCCAATCCACACAAGCGTCAGTAACAGACACACCGTATTGTAGCTCAGCAAGGTCTTTGGGGATGGCCTGGTTGCCTTCATTTAAGTGACTTTCGACCATCAGGCCAAGGATAGAGTGATTACCGCTGACAATTTGGTCACTGACATTTTTCATCACTGTCGTCTGCCGGTTATGGTCCTTTGCAGAGTTTGCATGGCTGCAGTCGATCATGATGTTAGCGGTTACATCCGCTGCGCTAAGCTGTTGCTCACAAGTGGCTACCCTGCCAGCTTCATAATTGGGGCCGTCTGCGCCGCCTCTAAGGACTATATGGGCATGACGGTTACCCCTGGTATGGATAATAGCGACTTCGCCACTGTGATTGATACCGAGAAAACGGTGCGGTGCAGATACTGATTTCAAGGCATTGATGGCGACATCCAAGCTGCCATCAGTGCCATTTTTGAATCCGACCGCAGATGAGAGTCCGCTTGCCATTTCACGATGAGTCTGTGACTCGGCAGTTCGCGCGCCAATTGCGCTCCAGCAGATGAGATCCTGGAGATACTGTGGTGAGACTGGGTCTAGTGCCTCAGTGGCTGTTGGAAGACCGATCTCAGTCAGGTCAATCAACAGTTGACGGCCAAGTGCCAGGCCGTCGGCAATATTGAAGGAATCATCCATTTTTGGATCATTTAGAAAACCTTTCCAGCCTACCGTGGTCCGCGGTTTTTCAAAATATACGCGCATGACCAGGAGCAGGTTGTCAGATACCCGGGCTGATAAATCTTTTAATCGAGTAGCATACTCGATAGCGGATTTGTAATCATGTATAGAGCAGGGTCCGACCACAATCATGAGTCGATGGTCTGTTCTATTTAGGATGGCCTTAATCGCTTTTCTCCCCTCAGCAACAGTGTGCAAGGCTTTTTGTGATGCGATTACCTGCTTCTTCAGGTCGTTAGGACTGATCAAGGGTTCCTCGTTCAAAACGTTTAGGTCATCAAGCTTCATATCACTCATGATTTTTATTCCCGTTACTTAGAGACTGACTTATAGATCTTGAGGGCAGATTCGCCTTGCAAGTTTCATGAAGGCAGGGTATTCGCCTGAAGCCGATTCGAGCTTTATGATTTGAAAAATAGGTAAGCCGATATCCAACAGGCCTGGCCTGCGTTAATGTGGTGGCTAGAAGAGATCATGAGTCGGTTCTAAAGTGTTAGTCTGGCGTAAGGCAGCAATAATAGCCTTGGATTGCTGAAACGCAAGTCCTTTTTCTTCAAACGGAGAGAAGCAGGTAAAATTCGCACTCATAGGAGTTGATAATGAAGAAACCATACTTATTACCGGGCTTAATACTGGCTTTTTTCCTTTCTTATAGTCACGCCGAGCAGTGGCAGGTCGAAAAGTTGTATGAGCTTGATTTTGATCCCATTTCCGAAATGAGTGGCATGGTAAAGAGTAAGCGCTTCAGTGATGTTTACTGGCTTCATAACGATAGCGGGGATACTGCTCGGTTGTTCGCTGTAAATGGGCAGGGAGAGGTTCTATTTCCTTCCTTCCTTTCCTTTCATGGGCAGGAATCAAAGCTAGGGAAAAAGCCGTGGCCGGGACACCGTATCAATCTGGCGGTTAATTACGACTGGGAGGATATCGCGGTAGATAAGGATTGGATCTATATAGCGGACACGGGTAACAATGGTAATGCTAGACGGGATCTGGGTATTTATGTTGTCCCGGAGTTTAATCCGGCGATGATCGAGAGCTCCAGGTCGATACGTTTTTATGCCTTCAGGTATCCTCAGCAGGAGTATTTCCCGGCAAAGCAGTGGCACTACGATAGTGAGGCGCTGTTTGTGCTGGATAACCACATCTATCTGATTACCAAGCACAGGGTGGCTGGCAGATTCAGTCGTTTCGAAAAAGGGGCTAACCTGTATCGACTGGATAATCTGGCATCGGGCGAGATGAATGAGGCTGTGTTGATCGATAGTCATCCAGGTCTATTTGCCATTACCGCAGCAGATCTATCTCCGGATGCAACTCAGTTAGCGGTGCTGGGGTATCGACAGTTGTCTGTTTTCCCTGCACCTGAATCAGGAGACAAGTGGCTTTCAGGACAATCTAGATCCCTTGACCTGGCGGGCTTTGGAATGGGACAGATTGAGTCGGTTAGTTGGCGGGATGCTGATAGCTTGCTGGTCGGTAATGAGGATGGGGTGGTTTACCTGGTGACATTGCCGGACTAGATGGCGTGCTTTGCGGGTCTTTCAGGAGGATTGTGGCGGTTGATGGGTTGCCTGCTGGCGCAAGTAGATTGAAGCCATAGGCTTCACTTGGCTCGGGTGAACCGTAAATTGTGGAGACGCTGCTTCAATTGGCGTTGATTTTCATTTTCCGGCGTCTAGAATTGCGCTTTCGGACAGGAGTATGGGTGTTGGAAGTTATTTTTTGGTATGGCATGTTGATTTTCGCTGGATTTTTCGGTGGGGTGGTCAATACTCTCGCCGGAGGTGGCTCGATGTTGACGCTACCTGCGTTAATGTTACTAGGTATGCCTGCGGATCTCGCTAATGGCACTAATCGTGTAGGTATTTTCCTGCAATCAGCTGCAGCCGTAAAAGGGTTTGATTCAGCTAAAAAACTGGACCGGACAGCAATACTGCCGATCCTGTTACCCACTTTACTTGGGGCGCTTCTAGGCGCAATTCTTGCTTCGGTTTTGCCGAATGTATACTTGAAACCACTGCTGTTAGGGGTAATGGTGCTGATGGCACTACTGATGGTGTTGAAACCTGAGGTTATTGCCGAAGAACAGGTACTGCCCAGAGGGCTGAAGGATACGCCATCAGCATGGCTAGGGCTTTTTTTTACCGGACTTTATGGTGGATTTGCCCAGGCCGGCGTCGGATTTCTGTTAATTGCCACTTTGGCTGGGATGCTTCGTTATGATTTGGTACGCACTAATGCTTTAAAATTGGTTTGCACTGGTGCCTTGAGTCTGGTTGCCCTGGTGATCTTTGCGCTTAGCGATCAAGTACTCTGGATACCAGGATTGGTCCTTGCTGTCGGTACGGTAGCAGGTGCCGTTGTCAGTGTTCGTTTTGCTATTTCGGTTAGTCAGGCCACCTTGAAGTGGTTTTTGTTTATAATGGTGACGTTAAGTTGTGCAGCAGCGGCTGTTTTTTAGGTGATGTATGAGTGATGATTCTGAACGATACCCTTCGAATTTTATTAGCAATATTATCGAAGGAGATTTAAAAGTGGGTAAAAATGGTGGCCGGGTATCGACCCGGTTCCCCCCTGAACCGAATGGTTTTCTGCACATTGGCCATGCTAAGGCAATTTGCCTGAATTTTGGTCTGGCAAGAGATTATGTGGGCACGACAAATCTTCGTTTTGATGACACTAATCCGCTCAAGGAAAATGCTGATTTCATGAGAACCATGAGGGAGGATATCCAGTGGCTAGGCTTTCAGTGGTCAGAGGAAAGAAAAGCATCGGATTATTTCGAACAGTTGTTCGAATTTGCTGTGGATTTAATCCGTCAAGATAAGGCTTATGTCGATTCCCTGTCTGCAGAGGATATTAGGCTGTACCGAGGTACCCTGACGCAAGCGGGCAAAAATAGCCCCTTCCGGGATAGAAGCATAGAAGAGAACCTGAAGATGTTCGAGGATATGCGTGCAGGCGCGTTTGCTGATGGTGCGCACGTATTGCGACTTAAAATCGATATGAGTTCCCCTAATATTAACATGCGCGATCCTGCTATCTACCGTATAAGGCACGTTGAGCATCATCAAACCGGTAATAAATGGTGTATTTACCCCCTGTATGATTACACACACTGTATCTCTGATGCATTGGAAGGTATTACCCATTCACTTTGCGACATCGGCTTTGAAGATCATCGACCCTTGTATAATTGGGTGTTGGATCAGTTGCAATTACCCATTCACCCCCAGCAGATAGAATTCTCGCGGTTAAACCTGAAATATACGGTAATGAGTAAGCGGAAGATGAAGATACTCGTCGAACAGGACCTGGTAGAAGGCTGGGATGATCCGCGCCTGCCTACGCTGGCAGGGTTAAGGCGACGAGGCTACGCGCCTGCAGCCATAAGAGATTTCTGCAGGCGAATCGGCGTTGCCAAAAGCGAAAACAATGTTGAATTGGCATTGCTTGAAAGCTGCCTTCGAGAAAATCTAGAGGTCAATGCACCAAGGGCAATGGCCGTACTTGATCCGTTGAAAGTCATCATTACAAATTTTTCAGAGGATCAGGTTGAGACACTGAAGGTCGCGAACCATCCAAAAAATGAAGCCATGGGCGAGCGCTCAGTGCCTTTTACACGGGAGTTGTATATTGACAGAGAGGATTTCCGGCTTGAAGCCAACCGCAAGTATAAAAGGCTGGTTCTTGGTGGCGAGGTTCGCTTGCGGGGCGGTTACGTCATACGCGCTGATGATGTGAAAGTCGACTCCATGGGTAAGATATCAGAACTTCACTGTAGTTATGACCCCGAGACGTTAGGCGTCAATCCGCCGGATCGGAAGGTCCGGGGCGTGATCCATTGGGTATCGAGTATTAATGCAGCTGGCGTCATTTTTCGGCGTTTCCAGCCGCTGTTTTCTGTTGAATACCCTGATGCCAGTGACGCCGAATACACGGATCTCATCAACCCAGATTCAATGCTTGAATTTTCTGGTTTTCTGGAAAATTGGTTGTTAGAAACCCAGCCAGGTAACCAGTACCAGTTCGAAAGAGTCGGTTATTTTACCCGTGACAGCGAGCAGCAAGCGGATAATGTGCCTGTATTTAATGAGGTGGTTGGTTTACGCGACTCCTGGGCTAAGATAAATGGTTAAAATCAGTAACAAAAAGCAAAGCGCTAACAATAAAGCGCTAACAATAAAGCACTAAGAACAACGAACAATTAACAAAGGAAACTATCATGAAATATGGCCTGATTCCGGTCAATCTCGGTGTGTCCACAATGCAGCAAATGGTCGGTATGGCCCAGAAAGCCGAAAGTTTGGGTTACGAATCGGTTTGGACATTCGAACATGTTATCGTTCCGTTGGATTATCAATCGAAGTATCCCTATAGCGCTTCCGGCAAGATGGGTGGGAGTCCGGATGTTAACTTCATCGACCCATTGATTGCCCTGAGTTTTATTGCAGCAGCTACCGAGAAAATCAGACTTGGTACGGGTGTAAACATCCTGTCCCAGGCTAATCCCATGTATGTAGCAAAACAGAGCGCCAGCCTCGACTTGCTTTCAAACGGACGCTTTATGCTTGGCGTTGGTATTGGCTGGTTGGAGGAAGAATTTGCGGCACTTGGCGTGCCCTTTGAAAGGCGTGGTGCTCGATTTGATGACTATCTTCAGGGCATGCGAAAAGTCTGGTCGGGTGAAGTGGTTGAGCACCAGAGCGAATTTTTGAACTGGAGCGGTTTTAAGAGCTATCCAATGCCCATGCAGGACCCACTGCCGGTAATCATGGGTGGCTCCAAAGGTAAGATACATGAGCGCATTGCTTTATATGGTAATGGGTGGTTTGCCCCAACCAGTGACTTAGCGGAACTGGCTCGCCACCTGGACGAAATCCGCAAGCAGTGTGATCTAATTGACAGGGACTATAACGAAATTGAAATTTCCATTATGTGGTCGGGGCAGACTCAACAGGAGCAGATAGATGCATATCAAGACCTGGGGGTGGAGCGCATGGTTGTGCCTTTGTTTGCGCTTGGAGCCGATCCGCTGAAAGGGATGTCTGAATTAGCTGAAAAATTAATTGGTTAACGATCATGATTGGCTTACCTGATGTTGAATTAGCCGCGCAAAGGATTCGTCCGCACTGTCATGTAACACCTGTTATGACCAGTGTAACTATCGATGAGCTGGCTGGCTGCCGGGTTTTTTTCAAGTGTGACCATCTTCAGAAGGCAGGTGCGTTTAAAAGTAGAGGGGCTGTCAATGCGGTTTTTGCCCATGCTCTGGAAGCACTCCAAAATGGCGTATGCACACATTCATCGGGGAATCACGGCGCTGCTCTGGCCAGGGCAGCTGGGCTACGGCAGATCCCATCCTTTATTGTTGTGCCGGAATCTGCTAACCCTCTGAAAAAGGAAGCTATTGCCCATTATGGTGGACAACTCATTACCTGTGATAATTCCCTTGCAGCCAGGGCAACCAGGCTTGAGGAAGTCCGATTGCAGACCGGAGCTGTGGAAGTTCCGCCCTTTGATGATCCGCTCATTATTGCAGGTCAGGGTACTGCAGGGCTTGAGCTAATGGTTCAGGTTCCTGACCTGGATTCAATGATGGTTCCTGTGGGTGGGGGTGGTCTGTTGGCAGGTGTAATTCTGGCAGCAAATGCTAGGGTCGAGGTATATGGTGCAGAACCTGAAAAGGCCGACGATGCACATCGATCATTGCGAACGGGTGTCCGGGTAATGGAACACCAACCTGATACGTTGTGTGACGGCCTGTTGACGACCTTAGGTGAGATGAATTTTGAGATTATCAAGGGTGGTGCAGAAGACATCTTGCTGGTCAGCGAGGCGCAGATCATTATTGCGATGGAGCTAATCTGGCGGTATTTGAAGCAATTGGTGGAGCCCAGTAGTGCAGTGGTATTAGCTGCAATCATGGCTCACCGAGAGACTTTTGTCGGTAAGAAGATAGGCGTGGTCTTGACGGGAGGCAACGTGGATTATCGGAATTTACCCTTTAGCTAATCTGCTTGATCAGCCGTGACTGGTTTGCAAGCGCCGGTAGCACAATATGTCTAATCAGGAAGTTTTAAAACCTGTTTTGCGATCACGTTTAACTGCACTTCACTGGTCCCGCCCTCGATAGAATTGGCTCTTGATCGCAACCATTCCCGGGTGACACTCAGTTCACGCTCTGTAAATGAGTCTCCTTCCCAACCGGTTCCCTGAGCACCGAGTATGTTAATCAATAGGTCATACCTTTGTTTGTTCTGCTCTGTGCCATAGAGCTTGAACATCGATGAGGTAGGGGAGACGCCACCACTGCTCTTTGATTCGGCAGATGCTCGCTGCAGGGTTAACCCAAACGCCTGACTGTTAAGGTTCAGTTGGATGATTTGGTCGCGCAGATGGCTGTCCGCGATTTTATCATTGTGTTCACCAACATAGAGTTTGGCCTGGTTGGCCAGGGAATGTGCGGGGTTACTTCGTTCCCGCGGTCCCATGCCACTGATCATATTACGCTCATGCTGGAGAAGCTTTTTAGCGATGGTCCAGCCGGCGTTGGCCTCGCCAACTAGATTCGCTTTCGGGACAGCAACATTGTCGAAAAAGGTTTCGCAGAAAATCGATGCGCCAGAGATCAGTTTAATTGGTTTGGCGTTAATGCCTTTGCTTTCCATATCGAATAGTATAAAGCTGATGCCCATGTGCTTTGATGCCGTCGGATCAGTTCTTACCAGACAAAAGATCCAGTCAGCCTTGTCGGCAAATGAGGTCCAGATCTTTGACCCATTTATGAGGTATTGATCCCCCTTCAGGGTAGCTCGCGTCTGTAGGCTGGCGAGGTCTGAACCGGAACCTGGCTCAGAATAGCCCTGGCACCAGCGAATTTCTCCCCTGACAATCTTAGGCAGATGTTCCTGCTTTTGTTCTTCACTACCATATTCCAGCAGGATTGGACCCAGCATACTGATGCCGAAAGAGGTCAGCGGTGAGCGGGCATTCAGGCGGGCTAATTCCTGCTGAAGGACAGTGTTTTCTTCCCTTGATAGACCTCCTCCCTCATATGCGGTGGGCCAGGTTGGACAGGTCCAGCCCTTGGATGCCATGGCATCGAGCCAGGTTTTTGCTTCCGGGTTAGGGTATTCAGCGCGTCGACCTCCCCAGACTGTTTCATCTTCGTTTTTTTGTCGACTACGGATACTGGGTGGGCAGTGCTGTTCAAGCCAGGTCCGGGTGTCGTTCCTAAATTGCGTTAACTCGGTCATCTTTTGTGTTTACCCCTCTTTGCAGTCATCTGGGTTCGGTTAAAAATGCAGTGGCGTTCAAAACCAGTTACTAATGATTATCTGGTTCTGCCAGGTCATATAAGCTTCTAGTCCGGTTCAGTCTATGGTCTCTTCCAGCAGCAGGTCAGATGCTTCTGTTTCGCTCTGCATTTGTTGTGCGATTACTTCGGCTTGCGAGAGTACTCGCAAAATGTTGTCGCCGGCTATCTTAGCAATGTCTTCATCGCTGTAACCTCGAACCAGTAATTCCCTTAGTAATGCCGGATAGGTAGACACATCCTCAAGGCCAATTGGGCCAGGCGGCATGCCATCGTAATCTGCGCCAAGACCAATGTGGTCTATACCGGCTATCTGCTGAATATGGTCTATATGATCAGCTACGTCCGATAGTGTGACGTCTGGTGGAGGATTGTTCTTTTCCCAGAGGTTCATGGCTACCTCTAATTTATCTTCTGTGAGCTGAGAAGAAATCGCCTCGTGATGTTGCTCATATTCTATTCTGTGTAGGCGTCTAGCTTCCGATACATAAGAGGTCAGATAATTCACCATGACGATGCCATTGTTTGCAGCAACGCTCCTCAACACGTCATCCGGTACGTTTCGTTCATGCTGGGTGATGGAGTAGGCCGAAGAGTGGGAAAATATGATAGGTGCCCGGGAGATTCTCAAGGCATCCCTCATGGATTCAGCGGAGACATGCGACAGGTCAACAAGCATACCTATTCGGTTCATTTCCTTGACGACCTGTTCGCCAAAAGTCGTCAGTCCATCGTGTCTGGCATCATCGGTTGCTGAGTCTGCCCAAAGTAGTCCCTTAGAATGGGTCAAGGTCATGTAACGGGCGCCGAGATCATAGAGCATGCGTAGGGTTGCCAGTGAATTATGGATGGCATGGCCGCCTTCCATTCCGATCAGGGAGGCAATTTTACCGCGGTTATGTATATCCCTAACTTCTTCAGCAGTGTAGGCCATTTCAAAATCGGCGTTGTACTTGCCAACCAAACGTTTTACCAGATCGATTTGCTCCACTACTAATTGCACATCTTGGGCATCGCCGCCGTATTCTCCGATAGGTACATATACTGACCAGAACAAGCCTCCTACCAAGCCTTTTCTGAGCCGGGCTATATCGGTATGGGTAGGTTTCTCCAGTTTTGTTAAGTCTGCTGCCAAATCAAGCTGATTCAAATGGTTTTTAACGCGTACCCGATATTGCCAGGGAATATCATTATGGCCGTCGATTAACGGCGTGTTTTCAAGTACTTTGGCTACTCGCTGGGATAATTCATCAGCCTGGCCTTGTAGTAGCACCATGGCTAATAGTAAAGGCAGGTACTTCATGGCCATATTCATTTGTATTTTCCTCTTAGTGTCCATTGTCTGGCAATGCTTTAATTTTTTTCAGTTACGAGTGGGTCCAGTCCGGCGAGTATTTCCGTCAGATCAGGAAACCGGTGCACTTGTTTTTTAGAAAAAATAAGTTTGTCTCCATAGGATACTTCGAAAACCCCACCGGCGCCGGGTTGAAGTTCGCTGGCAATTCCACGTGTTTGTTCGATTTGTTCGGCCAGACTGACCGCTTCAGGTGAATAATTTCATTGCACACAGTATTCGATATTGATTTTCATGGTTTTAATTTCCTGGTTGGCGGCACGATTATTCCTAAAATAGGCTCGTGTATTGTTTTTAGTATAGGTTGGATTACCTGAACTGCAATGCCCCTTAACAAAATTAGGCATCGTCAAGCCAGCGATTAAAGACGGGTGAGCGTTTTTCACGAAACGAATTACCGCCTTCCCTGGCATCAGCATGGTGATCTGTAATGGCCGTTCTTGAGGCGATATCCTCACAGGCCTGTTCAAAGCTCATCGAGGTAGCCTGATACAGCGAGCGCTTCAACATCCGCATGGCAACTTGAGGCCCTTCGCTTAGCTCCACAGCCAGTTCTGTGACTCTCTGCCTGAGCTGTGCCTCGGCAACGACTTCGTTGACTAAGCCGAGTTCGAGAGCTTCGTTGGCGGTGGCAATGGTTTTACGCATTAGGAATTGCATGGTTTTGACCAGGCCGAGATGCTCCAGAAGCAGGTAATGACCGCCTTCGTCGGGCAGTAGTCCAAACCTTAATGTAGCTGACCCGAGTCTGGCTGTATCAGCCGCTATTTTAAAATCGCAGGCCAGGGCCAGTGACAGGCCAGTCTGTATGGCGATGCCGTTAATAGCGGCAATAGTGAGCTTATCCAGCTTTCTCACGGTCAGATTGAGCTCCTGGGAGATGTGCCGCAACGAATTATAGGTGCCCAGCGCATTATCGTGACCTGGCGGAATACTGGGTAGCAGCTTTGAATCAGGTGCTTGAGAGGTATAGCCCTTTAAATTATCACCCGCGCAGAATGCGCGGCCTTGGCCTATGAAGATGATAACGCGAATGGCGTTATCCATCTGTGCCTGGGTCAGTACTTCGATCAAGTCCCTTTTCTTTGCGATACTCATGCCATTGAGACGCTCGGGCTCATTAAACTCTATCCAAGCGATACCGGAACTATCGATCGCCACCTTGAATCCTGTGAATTGACCTTCTTGCATTTTTCCCCCGGTTTTGATTAGTTACACCTATCATTAGACCTTTTCGAAGTTTCTGTCAATTTCCAGAGCTGGAATAATCATGCAGTTGCGGTTTAAACAATCAGCCGAAAATTTTCGGTTTTTAACGTTCAATTCAAAGCCCCCGGAAACCTTGACCAGTATAGAGGGAGCCTTCTCTATTATGGTTGCCAGTGATTATTCGATCATGCTGCCTGTCAGCAAAAGTAACGTTGATATTGCAAGGCAGACTTATGAAGTTTCAAAGATAAGCTGGTGTTGTCTTACGTTGATGGGAGAGTTTGCCTTTGACACGGTTGGTGTGGCTGCGCTGGTGACCGGTATACTCGCCCAGGAGTCGGTCAGCGTGCTGGTGATGAGTGGTTTTAAAACTGATTATTTCTTTATGTCGGAACAAGATGTGAATGTGTCGATCAAGGCGCTGTCGCGAGCCGGTCACCAAGTCATTACCTGAACACGTTTGTCAGCAAGCACTTTTGGCAGGGTCGGTTTTGGTTTAATCCTGGCTGAGAACTTCTCGTTTTATCTGCTGTCCGGTTCTAGTGGAAGTCATCTGGTTTCTACTGTTAGTCGTCTCAACATTGATCGGGAATATTCAATTTTGGTGCAATGGAGTATACAATCTACTTTCACATGACTGGCGATGAAAAGTGGAAAACCACTGGGAAGTGTGAAGGTCAGAGTAGCTTGTCGAAGCTGACTTTATCTCAACCAAGAAGCCGTTCGCCTGGGCGCCCAATTGACCTTATTAGGAGCCTGCCCGATGACAGCAACACAGACCGGAAATGAAATTCACCCAGTATTAAAAAATCGCCTCGATCTCCAGCAAAGTGATCCTCAGGTTTATGCTGCGCTGCTTGGCGAAGAACAGCGTCAGCGTGACGGGATCGAATTGATACCATCTGAGAATTACACCTTTCCGGAAGTTCTGGCTGTACTTGGAAGTGTTTTTACCAACAAGTACTCCGAAGGTTATCCGGGTCGTCGGTATTATGGTGGCCAGACTTATACTGATGAGATTGAAAATCTGGCTAGGGACCGAGCCAAGGCGGTGTTTCGGTGTGAACATGCAAATGTGCAGCCGCTATCCGGGTCAGCTATGAACCAGGCAGTTTATTTAGGGTTACTTGAGCCAGGGGACACGATTTTGGCCATGGACCTGTCCCACGGTGGTCATCTGACCCATGGTGCGCCGGTATCTCATATGGGAAAGCTGTTCAATTTTGTCCGGTACATAACCAATCCCGTTGATGGCTCAATTGACTACGATCAAATCAGGGCTGACGCAAAATTACATAAGCCTAAGCTGGTTTTGTGTGGTTATACCTCTTATCCAAGAGATATTGACTATCAAGCCTTTAAATCCATCGCTGACGAAGTGGGTGCCCTGACCATGACCGATGCCTCGCACTTCGGTGGTCTGGTTGCCGGCGATGCCATGGAAAACCCGTTTGACCATGGGTTTGATATTGTCACTACGACCACCCACAAGTCTCTGCGAGGGCCGCGAGGCGGAATGGTTCTGTCTCGTAAGAAATTTGCCAAGAAATTGGATAAGTCTGTTTTCCCTGGCTTGCAGGGAGGTCCCCATATGAATGCCATAGCGGGTATAGCGGTGACGTTGGGTAAAGCCCAGACTGACGAATTCAAACAATATGCAGAACAGGTCCTGAAGAATTCGAAAACCCTTGCTGGTGCATTGATGGACCAGGGCGCTGAACTGATAGCTGGAGGCACGGATAATCACATGATGGTGATTGATACGGTCAAGTCCTTTGGCCTGGACGGGAAGGTGGCTGAGGAGGTGCTTGATCAGGTTCAGATTACCACGAATAAGCAGATTATCCCTGACGACCCCAATCCACCACTGAAACCCAGTGGAATTCGTATCGGTACACCTGCGGCGACAACTCGGGGTATGCAGGAGGGTGATATGCAACTGCTGGCGTCGTGGCTTGTTACTTGCCTTAAAAACCCCGGCGATGAAGCCATGCTTGCAGAGGTTGCTGAGCAGGTTCAGCAATTCTGCCAAAAATTTCCTGTGCCGGGCCTGGAAGGAGAAAACGGCTAAGCGATCATGTCGGCCAATGGGTAAATTTTCTTAGTATAAATGGTTTTAGATAGGGTCCCAGGTTGTTGCTGGATTCATCGTTAAGGCTGCACTTTATGACTATTAAGCGTTGTCAGGTTATTGAGCTCATCGCTGGCAAGCGCCGCGGCGGTCTGAGCCGATGAAGACGTTAGAGCAGCAAGGCCAGCGGATTAGGAGTATGGTCAGGGCGTTTGACCAGCAAGGTGACCATCGTACCGGTAGTCGAGTTGATCAGGATAGTGGCGACTGGCTGTACGAGCAGATCTCTGCGCTGGGTGCGCGACCGGAAAAAATACAATTCTCGCTACCGCTGGTTCAAATCGATGAATGCTGGGTGAGTCTAGGTGACATCAAAATCGATGCGGTACCATTATTTGACTGTAATTTTCCGCGTCGCAGCAGTATCAGCGGAAAGATTGGCGAGATTGGGACGGATGCTGACATTGGCGTCATTATGGCTCCACCGCAAGCAGAGTCAGCTCAGGTCAAGCTGCTTTATCAATCAAGACGATCGCATCAGCACTCCGCTATCGTTGTTGTAACTGATAGTCACTTTCCTGGAACTGGCATTGCCCTGCTTAATGCGGATGACTATGCCCAGCCATTTGGTCCTCCTGTAGTCCAAATAGCGAATCGTTACTGGGCGGAGATTAAGCGAATAATGAAGGCCAAGGGCTCGCTATCGATCAGGTTAAAGGCTAAGAGAAATTCTGGGCAAGCCTTTAATATTCAAACCCGGGTTAATGGTTCGAACCCCGCACTTGATCCCGTCGTTATAATGACCCCTCGCAGCAGTTGGTGGTGTTCCACTTCGGAACGAGCGGGTGGCCTGGTATGTTTCCTGGAAATGATTCGCAAGGCTGTTACATTTAAAGGTGAACGTTCGCTTGTCTTTTTGGCCAATACCGGTCACGAATTGGACCATGCAGGATTAGCCTCATTTCTAAGTGAACGACCCGGAATTGAAAAATCAGCTCATTTGTGGGTTCACCTGGGCGCAAACTTTGCCGCCGCGTCTCCGATAGGTGCTCGATTACAGTTTTCTGATGCAGTCATACAGGAAGGCTTCATCAAACTGGTTAAGGCTTTCAATTCGCCGGTATATAAAATCAAGCCGGAGGCAGAGAGAGCTGTTGGAGAAGCCAGGAATATTCATGATGCGGGTGGTAGATACCTGTCTATCCTGGCGGGTAATGATCTTTTTCATCATCCATCTGACCGCTGGCCGGCGGCGGTCAATACTGAGAATTTAGAACAGTGGGCCTGTATATTTGAAAATCTGGTACCACTTCTTACCCGTAGGGATGCTTTCATAATTTAATTCTGGCTGAATGATGATCGATAAATTCGCTGGTAAGCCTGCCGGCTGCAAGATAAGTTTGTTGTTGTGTTATTCCTGATCGTTTGGTGGTTTTGTAACCATGGTCTGCACCGGGTAACCAATGTAAGTTTAAGTTGGGCAGGTTTTTCTGGGTCGCCTCGAGAAGGTCTGATTCAGCCAGGCGATCTCTATCGCCGTTGATGAACAGCATTGGTAACGGCACCGATGCTAGGTGTTCGGCTCTTTTTACAGAAGGCTTTTTAGCAGGGTGCAGTGGAAACGAGTAGGCTATCAGGCCACTGACCTGGTTTGTGAGGTTAACTGCTGCATGAGTCGCGACGCGGCCGCCAAAGCTGTGTCCGCCAATATACAGGGGTAGACTTGGTTGATGTTGGGCTGCTGTTTTTATAGCGGCAAGGCTGCTGTCAACAGCAACTGCTAGGGAGTCCGGTCTGCGCGTTGATTGTTCCATAAATGGGAATTGAAACCGAAAACAGGCGATTGCTTGCTCGAGTAGGCTGGTAGACAGGCTTTCCATGTGGGAGTGCTGCATACCGGCGCCAGCTCCATGAGCAAGTACCATAATGGCTTTTGCGTTCGTAGGCACCTGCAATAGACCGCTGATATTCTTAACGGGATGGTTGACGGCGATATTAAGGTTTTTTTCGATCATGCGAGGTTTGACAGAGCAGTGTTTGTGCTGGTCAGCGATTTAATTAGTATAGCGGATTGTTTGAGTTTTGCCTTTACCAGTAAGATAAGGGCTGGAATATTTTTCGGAGAAGAATTATGGCTGGAGCAAGCTCACCAGCAAGGGCCATTATGTATGCTTTTGTCGCCAATCTCGGGATTGCGATCGCAAAATTGATCGCTGCTATCTATACCGCATCGGGTAGCATGTTCGCTGAGGCTATTCACTCGTTTGCAGACTCAGTTAACCAAGTTCTGTTATTTATAGGTTTAAAAGGGAGTCAGCGACCGGCTGACGAAGAACATCCGATGGGCTACGGCAAGCTTAGTTACTTCTGGAGTTTCGTCGTTGCCTTGATTTTGTTTAGTTTGGGTGGAGTCTATTCGATCTATGAAGGGCTTCATAAATTGATGGATCCGGTATTGTTGACTGATATCTGGATTGGGTTGACAGTATTGGGCCTGGCAATCTGTCTTGAAGGAGCCAGTTTTTACGGAGCCTCTATTGAAGCAAAAAAAATGGCCGGCGAACGAAGTTTGTTTGAATGGCTGAAGCAGACTCGCAATGCCGAATTAGTTGTAGTTCTTGGAGAAGACCTGGCCGCTATGCTGGGATTGAGCATAGCCTTTGCAGCGCTCTTTATGGTTTGGTTGACCAATGACCCGGTATACGATGCAGTTGGTTCTATCAGCATTGGGGTGCTATTGGTAATTGTTGCTGTTTTCCTGGGCGTTCGCTTGAAGAGTTTGTTGGTAGGTAGGTCAGCTGAGCCTGACCTTTGTACAGTCATTTATGAAAAAATTGACCAAGATAACAGGATTCTCGAGGTCTTTAATATGATCACTTTACAAATGGGTCCTAAAATCATGCTGGCAGCAAAGGTTAGGATGCGGGCAGAAATGCGCGTTGCTGAAGCAGTTAGTGCGATAAATGAACTTGAAGCTAGTATCAAATCGGCTCATCCAGAGGTGGGCTGGTGCTTTATGGAAATTGATGATAAAGATTAGTCCTGCTTGATGTGGGGGTAGTTCAGCTCATTTTACCTGTTCGCCATACAACGATTTGCTTCAGCTAGACCCGATGACAGAGTCAGGGGGTAAAGAAAAACGCTGCTGCCAGTAAGCCTGATAAGGCAAGCCCAGTTGCCACGATTGATAACTGATTTTTGACCAATCATCGCAGGAAATATTTTCGCCCAAGTGACCTGTATTGAGGTCAAGAGCAAATAGCTGGCAACAGGGCTCAGCACTGGCAACTAAAGCCTCCAGCTCCATCGACGGCCTTGCTAGATCGCAAAAGGCCCGGTTCTGATTATCTAAAAATACTTTTACTGTACTCGTTCTCAGCTTGGCCAGACTGAAAATTCTCAAACTGTTCAGCTTTCCGGACCAGGCTTGCATCCAGATGATGCCGGGTAGCGCGCAGTGCAGACATTTGATGATAGCAGCAGTTGGTCCTTGCCAGTCGTCTATCAGGTATAAAATTCGCAGGCCGGACGGATGATCGCCAGCATTGCCGTGCCAATTATGGTTGCATAGTTGATCAGGCACTGATCTTACTGGTCAGTTGGTGGAATTGCTCTATTGTGGCGACTGTTTTCCGCCCGAGATTTTCATCAGTTAAGTCTCCATTATCGTTAAATGCAGAGAAGGCATTGGCGACAATGATCATCTCAGGGTACACAACGCAGCCGACTCCACTGAGGAATGATTTTAAATGGGCAGCGGCCCTTATTCCGCCCAGTGATCCTGGGCTGCTACTGGTTATCAGGACAGGTTTTCCCTGAAACACTGACAGGTCCGGCTGACCCTCGGGTGATCTGGAAAGCCAGGTCAGTGTATTGAGTAAAAGCGGAGGCAAGATGCCATTATATTCCGGACATCCGATAATAATGCCATCGTGTTGCTTAAACAGGTTTCTGAGTTCAACTGCTTGCTCAGGAAGACCGAGTTGCTTTTCTGTGGGTTGTTCGTAAAGAGGTAACTCATAATCGTCTAAGGAGATCGCAGTGACCTGTAGGTTTGACCGGGTAAGTTCTCTGGATACGATATTAATAACCGTCGTGTTGAACGATCCTTCTCTGCGGCTTCCGGAAAAGGTAAGGTAGCGAGCCATAAAAACCTCATGTTGGATAATAAAGTGAGTACGATGTCATAACTGTAAATTCTTGTCACTTGAATATTGACCCAGATGCGGTTTAATCTTCACGGTTCGTAATCAGAAGTAATAGAGAGAATGACTATGTCGGAGCAAGCGGTCAGTAACGGTCCATTGCCTGTAGTTCCCTACCTGAAGGGTGCGGGAACCGAAGACCCTTATCTAGAAGGGTTAAAATGTTCAGCCTGTGATGCGATATTTCTCGGTGCCAGATCTACTTGTTCGAAGTGTGGTGCTCGAGATCAACTTAAGGCTACCCGGTTAGAGAACAAAGGCAAGTTGTATTCCTACAGCATTGTTTACCGGAGTTTTCCAGGAATTGATGTCCCCTATATCTCTGCGATCGTAGACTTAGACGGAGGGGGAACAATAAAGGGTAATTTGATCGGTATAGAAGCTGATCCTGCAAATCTATCATTTGATATGGCGCTCGATGTGGTCTATGGAGACGCGCTCGGTCGCAAGGATAAAGCGGGAAACAGCTATATCAGTTATTTTTTTAAACCAGCGGTTTGAGTAAGGGAGATTATTATGAGTGATGTTTATGTAGTGGGCGTTGATATGATCAAGTTTGGCCGCTTTCCGGAAAAAACCGTACCACAAATTGGTTCGGAGGCGGCATTAATGGCTTTAGATGATGCCGGTTTAACAATTCAGGATATGCAGGCCCTTTATTGCGGGAATCTTGGCCAGGCGAATGCCATGGTAGGGCAACGTATTCTTCAGGAAATTGGCCAGACAGGTATTTCAGTGGTTAATTGCGCTAATGCTTGTGCTACTGGAGCGACGGCCTTTAGAGAGGCGTGGATGTCCATTAAAGCGGGTGTGTTTGACTGTGTTCTGGCTGTCGGTGTTGAACAGATGGGTCGGGGTTTGCTAGGTGGTGGTGGTGGTGGAGAAGGTATACCCAAAGAGGGCTTATTAGGGTCTGGCACTATGCCAGCAGTTTTTGCCGAAGCAGGTATGGAACATGCGCGCAAGTACGGCACGACCTTTGAACAGTTTGCCAAGGTCTCAGTCAAGAATCATCATCATTCAACTTTAAATCCAAAAGCGATGTATCAGATTGAAACGCCGCTGGATACGGTAATGAATGCAGAAATGATTTCATATCCAAACACTAAATTAATGTGTTCTGTGAACGTGGATGGTTCGGCCGCCGCGGTCCTCGTGTCTGAAAAGAAAGCTAAAGAGTTAGGTATGGGCCGAGCAGTCAAGATTAAAGCATCGGTACTAGCCAGTGACCCCTATTCGGATCGTGACCTGGTCATGCCTGATGTCAATGCGGTTACAAGAATTGCTGCAAAGCAAGCTTATGAAATGGCCGGTATTGGACCTGAAGATGTTGACTTGGTGGAGTTGCACGATTGTTTTGCTACCGCTGAAATATTGCATTATGAAAATCTTGGTCTGTGTGCTGACGGTGAAGCTGGGCGTATGATTGATGATGGAGAGGTGGCGCTGGGCGGTCGAGTGCCTGTTAACGTGTCAGGGGGGTTATTATCTAAAGGTCATCCCCTTGGAGCTACAGGCATTGCTAACATTTATGAGGTATGTACGCACTTGCGAGGCGAAGCCGGAGACCGCCAGGTGGATGGAGCCAAAGTGGGGATGACTCACGTGATTGGCCTGGGGTCAGCCTGTGGTATCCATATCCTGGAAAAAGTCGCCTGATTACAGTTTGTAATCCAGACAGCAGGATTAATGAAGCCGGGTTTGCCCGGCTTTGTTCTATGAGAATTTTTTTATGCGTATAGGGGTCGTCAGCGACACGCACAACAATTTGAAGAATTGTGCCAAAATTGTCGAGTTGTTTAATGAGTCAGGTGTCGAACGGGTCGTGCATACCGGTGATATAACCCAGGCTAAAACCATCGAAGTGCTAGCGGGTCTAAAGGCGCCTTTGTTTGGTGTGTTTGGCAATAATGACCAGGAACGCCAATCCCTCACTGAGATGATCGATAAGTTCGGTTTCAGTTTTGTTGATCCGCCGTTTTGTTTGAATTGGGCGGCAAGGCGAATTTGCGTTGTCCATGACCCGCTTGAGTTTTCAATGGTGGATGAATCCGATTTTGATTTGTTACTGCATGGTCATACACATCGATATACTCACGTAATTAATGACAATCAACTGTTGTTCAATCCGGGAGAATGTGCCGGGCTGATGCCTGGACTCAATGCTATTGGTCTGGTCGACTTAGAGACACTCGAGGCTGAGGTGATTAAATTTTGAAACCCTCAGATACCTTTTCTTATGCGCTGCTGGCACAGCTTGAGCATGTTAAAGATAACCCTCTGCCGCCGGTTCATTTGTGGCATCCAGAAAACAGCCGTGATATTGAGATGCTCATAAAAGAAGATGGCAGCTGGCACTATATGAATAGCCCCATCGATCGAGCCAGTATGGTGCGCTTGTTTGCAGGCGTTCTAAGGCGCGATGATGAGGATTATTTTCTGGTGACGCCGGCTGAAAAATGCCGAATAGTGGTTGAGGATGTACCTTTTCAGGGTGTTCTATTGGAAAACTCAGGATCAGGTAGGCAACAGTCTCTGAGTATCATCACCAATGTAGGTGATCGGGTCAAAGTTAATGAATCAAACCCTGTGGAATTTAGTTCATCGCGCAGTTCGGACAAGCTATGTTTGCCTTATGTGTCTGTCAGGCAGGGCCTCAAGGCGCGTTTAAATAGGAACGTTTATTACCAGTTGATGGACCTGGTTGTAGAAGAGGCACAGGACGGATCGCTGTGGTATGGGGTTTGGAGTGAGGGTTACTTTTCTAGGCTGATGGAAACCTAATTGTTATTGGTCAAGATCCCTGATTCAGGTCAGTTCAGGAAAATTATCGAGGCTTTATTGAAAGGTGACCTGAGCCGTCTTGAGGTCAGCACTTGGCAGGCCGCTGTGCTGGCAGAAACAGGCTGGCGCATGCCGCTGTCTACCCGGCAAGGTTATTGGTATTTCTATTCTCTTGCTCATTTGCTGGAAGAAGACCACCGCGGCAGACCTTTGCTGCGGGAGCAGGATATCAAGGAATATCTCGCTGATCTTGATGGTCTTCCCGGTACCCTGGTGAAAAAGGGTATCACCCGGTTGAGAAGTCATCAGTTACAACTGGGTCGGTTGCAATGGCCGCTGATGAGTTGCGCAATCGATGCCATGGATATTGAAACGGTGACAGGGTTTCAAGCGGTCCGAGGGGTGTTCGAAAATAGCGATGAGGTAGTTCAGCATTGCCATCTCAGGTTCGAAACAGATGATTATCTGCTAGTCAAACATCTAGCGGCTAATGATCCAGATATGTTCATATTGGGAAGCCAGCGGGACCCGCAGCAGCTAAACCGATTTGTTAATGCCATGGGCTGTTAGAACTCAAAAGCCTGTATTTACATATTACCGTAATTAGGCCCGCCTGTTCCCTCGGGTACAACCCAGGTGATATTTTGCGCTGGATCCTTAATGTCGCAAGTTTTGCAGTGTATACAGTTTTGCGCATTAATTTGAAAGCGAGGGCCAGCATCGGCTTCTGTAATAATCTCGTAAACACCGGCCGGGCAATATCGCTGTGCAGGCTCATCATACAATGGCAGGTTAGAATTGACCGGGATGTTGGGGTCTTTGAGCTGGAGGTGACATGGCTGATCTTCCTCATGAGAGGTGTTGGTCAGGAATACCGAGCTTAATTTGTCAAAACTGATTGAACCATCCGGTTTTGGATAGATGGGTTTCTTGCATTTATCCTGGGGCTTGAGCTTGGCGTAATCCGGTGTTGGGTCCTTCCAGGTAAAGGGTAGTCGGCCCCGGAATAGATACTGGTCAATCCATGCAAACATGGCGCCTAAAAACATTCCGAATTTGTGCTGCGCAGGCATGGTATTGCGCGCGCGATAGAGTTCGTCATAGAGCCAGGATTGCTTATATAGTTCGGTATAGGCTGTCAGTTCCTGCCTACCTTCAGAGCCGCTTGATAAAGCCTGGTAAATTGCCTCTGCAGCCAGCATGCCTGACTTCATCGCAGTGTGGGTTCCTTTTTGTTTTAAATTATTCAGAAATCCAGCGTCATCTCCTACCAGAAGCGCGCCGGGTACAGTTAGTTTAGGCAGAGCCTGAAATCCGCCTTTGGCGACAGCACGAGCCCCATAGGCTATGCGTTTACCGCCTTCAAGATATTTGCGTATGAACTTGTGATGCTTGAATTGCTGAAATTCGTCGTATGGAGACAAGTGGGGGTTACTGTAGCCCAGGTCGATGATCAATCCGATAGCGACCTGGTTGTTTTCGAGGTGATAAAGATAGGAGCCTCCCAGCGTTCCTCCGGGCGCAAACCCTAGAGGCCATCCAACCGTATGCAGCACTTTGCCAGGGACATGCCTGGCGGGTTCAATATCCCATATTTCCTTGAAGCCAATCCCGTAGTGTTGGGTGTCTGAATCTTTATCTAGGTCGAACTTTTCGATTAGTTGTTTACCGAGATGGCCGCGGCAGCCTTCTGCAAAAACGGTGTATTTTGCATGAAGCTCATAGCCAGGTTCGAAACTCGATTTTTGTTCTCCAGATGCGGCAACACCCATATCGCCGGTAGCGATACCCTTGACCGAACCATCATCGTGATACAGGACTTCACAGGCAGCGAATCCAGGAAATATATTGACTTCCAGTTGCTCCGCCTGTTCACCGAGCCAACGGCATAAGTTTGCCAGGCTGGTTGCGTAGTTACCTTCGTTATGAAGTGCCTTTGGGATAAATAGCCCGGGAAGACGCATGCCCTGATTCTGGTCACTGAGTAGATAGACATCGTCCTGCGTGACCGGATTGGTCAAAGGAGCCCCCATTTCCTGCCAGTCCGGGAAGAGCTCGTTCAAGGCGGTTGGTTCAACTACCGCGCCCGACAAAATATGTGCTCCTATCTCTGAGCCTTTCTCGACCAGGCAGACCGTTAATTCCTGATCACCATCCGCCGCTAACTGTGCAAACTTAATTGCAGTGGATAGGCCAGCTGGGCCACCACCGACGACGACAATGTCAAACTCCATGGATTCTCGTTGCACGTCTAACTCCTAAAATGTACTGGATAAAAGCCTATTGTAAAAAAAACAGTATCCGAATGGAAATTAGTTTCATTGATTGCAGGGGATAACGCTCAGAATGTCGGTAAGCTGACCATATTAATTAGTATCGATCGTGCTGATGTCATTAAAACCCGCTTGATAAAAGTGCAGCAAAGCGGCAGAATACGCCGTTTTTGAGGCATGCTATCTTAGGCACTAGGATAGTCCTTTTCCTATTGAAACAGAGGGTTTCCATGAAAATTCTGGTTACAGCAAAACGTGTAGTTGACTATAACGTCAGCATCCGGGTATTGAAGGATCAAACCGGAGTCGACCTTAATAACGTTAAAATGTCGGTAAATCCCTTTGATGAAATTGCCATTGAAGAAGCGGTTCGTCTAAAAGAAGCAGGCAAAGCAGAGGAGGTTATTGTCTTGTCTGTTGGTGCGACTAATTGCCAGGAGCAAATCAGGACAGCGCTTGCACTTGGAGCCGACCGCGGAATTCTAGTTGAGACTGATGAGGACATGCAGCCATTGGGAATTGCAAAGGTGATGAAAGCGATCGTTGATAAAGAGCAACCCAAACTGATCATTACGGGTAAGCAGGCCATTGATGGAGATAATAGCCAGACGGGTCAGATGCTAGCCGCTTTAGCTGGTATTTCCCAGGCAACATTCGCCTCTGAAATTGATCTCGATGATGACTTTGCTACCGTCACCAGGGAAGTCGATGGTGGTCTTGAAACCATTAAGGTAAGCCTGCCTGCAGTTGTAACGACTGACCTGCGATTAAATGAGCCTCGTTACGCTTCACTGCCTAACATTATGAAAGCCAAGAAAAAGCAAGTTGATGTGTATACACCGTCGGAACTGCAAGTTGATGTGACGCCTCGAGTCAGGACGCTCAAAGTAGAGCCGCCGGCTGAGCGAAAAGCAGGGATTAAGGTCGAATCAGTTGAAGAGCTGGTTGATAAATTAAGAAACGAAGCAAAGGTGATTTCATGAGTATTCTTGTCGTTGCAGAACACGATAATCAAATAGTTAAACTACCAACACGAGTGGTTGTTGCGGCAGCCCAGCAGATCGGCGGTGAGATTCACCTGTTAATTGCTGGTGAAGCCTGCGCCGCCGCGGCCGAGGCGGCTGCTAGTATAGAAGGTGTCAGCAAGGTGCTGGTTGCTGATGATGCAGTATACGGACATGCACTGGCGGAGAACCTGGCCGAACTGATCGTTGAGCTGGCGTCCGATTACTCGCATATTATGACTGCGACGACCACCTCAGGTAAGAACTTCATGCCCAGAGTGGCGGCATTGCTCGATGTGGCGCAGATATCAGACATCATGTCCGTTGAGTCCCCGGATACTTTCCAACGGCCTATTTACGCAGGTAATGCTATTGCTACGGTTCAGTCGGACGATACGGTTAAAGTGTTAACTGTTCGCGGTACCGCTTTTGATCCAGTGGCAGAGGAGGGTGGTTCGGCCGATGTTGAGTCTATTGATGTGGTAAAAGATGCCGCTGTGTCTAGTTGGCTCAGAGAGGATGTAGTAGAACTTGAAAGGCCAGAACTAACTGCAGCCAGTATCATCATCTCTGGTGGCAGAGGGATGCAGAATGGGGAAAACTTCGCCTTGCTTGAAAGTGTCGCCGATAAACTGGGCGCCGCAATTGGTGCGTCCAGAGCCGCAGTTGATGCTGGCTTCGTTGCCAATGACATGCAGGTTGGCCAGACCGGTAAGATCGTTGCCCCGGATTTATATATCGCCGTTGGTATCAGTGGCGCTATACAGCATCTTGCAGGTATGAAAGACAGCAAAGTGATCGTTGCCATTAACAAGGATGAAGACGCGCCGATATTCCAGGTGGCTGATTATGGTTTAGTGGCCGACTTGTTTGATGCTGTGCCTGAGATGGATAGCCTGCTGTAACGGCGATGAACAGCCTGCTGTAACGGCGATGAACAGCCTGCTGTAACGGCGATGAACAGCCTGCTGTAATGGCGATGAACAGCCTGTCTTAACTGATAACCAGCTTGTCTTGATTGAGCGTTAGCTTCTTTTAACTGAGCATTGGCTTCGATTAACTGAGTGTTAGCGTCATTTAACTGACAGTTGGTTTTCTCAATATAGATAAAAAAGATAAATAGCCAGTTGAAACAGTAGGCAAGCCTTTGTGGCTGGTCTTGTCGCTGACCTGTTATAAGGCGATATTATTGACCAGGTAAGCGTCTTTAAGGGTTGGTTTTACGAGACTAATTAGGCAATGCTATGCCTTGGAGCATAGCCTTATTGTTCAGATAACCAGTCATCATCACTACTTTCAGATATATTTTCAAATAACGGGGTGGATAGATAGCGTTCACCGGTATCTGGCAACATAATGCAGAAGGTACTTCCCGGAGGGGCTGCCTGGGCGGCTTTAATAGCACCTGCCATGGTTGCTCCAGACGATATTCCGCAGAAAATAGCTTCTTCCCGGGCTAGTCGCTGAGCTGCCTCCAGGGCTTCGCCATCGGTTACAGTGATCAGTTCGTCAATTACATCCGCTGACAGGACGCCGGGTATAAAGTCTGGCGTCCAGCCTTGTATCTTATGCGGTGCCCAATCTTTTCCGGATAACATGGCTGCACCAGCAGGTTCAACGCCAATGACCCTAATGTTGCTTCGAGCAGCCTTGAGCACTTGCGCAGTCCCGGTTATAGTGCCGCCAGTACCCCAGCCGCTGACGAAATAATCCAGCGCGCTACCAGCAAAGTCGCGTAGGATCTCTGGTGCTGTCGTGTTCCTGTGATAGGCCGGGTTAGCTGGGTTTTCGAACTGGTTTGCCAGGAACCAACCGTGTTTTTGGGCCAGCTGCTCGGCTCTTTTGACCATGCCTGTACCCTTCTCTGCAGCAGGGGTTAATATCACCTTAGCGCCGAGCGCTTTCATGATTTTTCGGCGTTCTATGGAGAAAGTCTCCACCATGGTAGCGACAAAGGGATAACCTTTTGCGGCGCAGACCATAGCCAGGGCGATACCGGTATTCCCGGAAGTTGCCTCGATGACGGTCTGTCCTGGTTTCAGCTTGCTTTGTTGTTCTGCAGTTTCAATGATGGCGATGGCCAGACGATCTTTGACCGAAGCCATGGGGTTAAAAGCCTCTACTTTGACATAAAAAGTTTGCCCCTCCGGTGCCATACGCTTGATTTTTACGATTGGGGTGTTGCCAATTGTTTCAAGAATAGATTGATGTAGCATAAGTTCGGGTCTCGAAGTGGATTATTGAAGTGACAGCGTCAGGTCGTTATCTAAATTTGAGCATCTATCATACCTAAAACCGTCTGGCGGTATACCAGTTCACTGGTCTCGAGGAAGCGGGTAGCTGTTCAACAACATCCAGTATAAGAGCGAACAATGCCATACGGATCAGCACCCCATTGTCAGTTTGCCTGAATATTGCCAGATTAGGGTTTTCATTCAGATCATTATCAAGTTCGTTGGCATCGGCTCTGGAGTCTCTTGGCAGCGGGTGCATGATGACGGTATTGGGTTTGCAGAATTCGGTGTAAATAGCCTGATTCAACCTGAATAGGCCTTTATAGCGGCTGGCCTCTTCGGATGAGGCAAAACGCTCTTCCTGGGTGCGGGTTACGTAAATGATGTCAGCATCTTGTATGCCTGCCTGTAACTCGGTTGACTCTGTCACCACATGTGCACTGGACTTAATTTTTTCGATGTATTGTGGTTCCAGTTTTAACTCTTCAGGAGAAATTAAAGTGAAATGAATATTATCGAATAAAGTCAGCAGCATACATAAGGAGTGAACCGCTCGGCCAAATTTGAGATCGCCAACCAGGGCTATGTGCAGATTATCGATACTTTGACCCCGGTGGGCCATCTCCCTGCTTATGGTATACAAGTCAAGCAGGGCTTGGCTGGGGTGCTCATTGGCACCATCACCGCCATTGATAACCGGGACCCGACTGGCGCGCGAGAATTCCTCAACGGACCCAGCGGTTTGATGACGCATGACAATCATATCGCTGTAACCACTGAGCACTCTTGCAGTATCGTAAAAGGACTCACCCTTTGCTATGGCAGATGACTTTATTTCTGTGGTTTCCCTGACTTCACCGCCCAACAGGTTCCAGGCACAACCAAAACTGACCCGCGTGCGGGTACTGGGCTCGAAAAACATGTTGCCGAGGATGGCTCCTTCCAAGACGCGGGTGACGCTTTGCCTGGATGCATAGGGAATCATTGAGTCAGCAACCTTAAAAATTGCCTCAACCGAGTGACGATCAAATTGATCAACACTAAGGATATGACTACCCTTAAAGTCCATAGAGCTTACTCCGTCGGTGTCGCAGAATCAGAACCTTGTTGTATGATGATTTTTCTTAACCACTGGTTAGCCTGGTCTTTATCTGTACTTTCATGCCAATACAGGTGGGTTTGGAGTTCCTGCACATCGAAAGGCAGTGGCAAGAATTTGACTGGTACGACATTCTTCAGAAATGTAGCAAAATTTAAGGGGACCGTAACGGCGAGGTTAGACCCGGCGATTAATTGAGGTGCGCACATGTAATGCTGGGTACGTATCGCAATCTTTCTTTTTTCTCCCATTTTACCCAAGGCCAGGTCGACTATTCCAAGACCACCACGGCGCGATGAGATGTGCAGGTGTTCAAGGGCAAGATAATGTTCAAGACTTAGCTGGTCCTTGATTAACGGGTGGTCCTTACGCACAGCACAGACCTGAGGGATAGATTTTAACTGGACTTGTTTGATCTGAGGGTCAGGTGTTAAGGCCACATCAAAGGCGAGGTCAAGGTTCCCCGAAGCCAGTTCTATATTGAGGTCACGGCGCCGAACCTGGTAACACTCAGCAGCCGTATTAGGCGCATAATGCTTCATGCTTTTGACTAGATTAGGCAAATAGACGGCCTGCTGGAGATCGCTCATGGAAATCCTGAAGCGTTTATCTGAAAGTTTTGGATCGAATTGTTCGCTTTCCTGAACACTTGATCTGAACAGCTCTAACCCTTGTCGGATTGATCCGATGATATTCTGGGCGACCGGTGTTGGTATCATGCCATCGGCGGTGCGCACAAAAAGCGGGTCATCAAATAGTGATCTCAGTCTTGATAGGGAGTTTGAAACTGCCGGCTGTGTTATGCCAATTATTTCACCCGCTCTGGTTAAATTTCCTTCAGTGTAAATGGCGTTGAATACGACAAATAGATTCAGATCAATATCACTGAGTTTCATGGTGGCAGGATCCTGCATAAGTTTGTTTGATAGTACTCCATGTCGGTAGTTTATTGAAGTAATACAAGCGATTCCGGGGTATTTCGATTATGATTCAGGGTGTTGGGTTTGTAATTTGCTGTAATTAATCGCTAATTTATAGTATTTCGGGTTTGCAGTACTAGTGGCCTCAGACACTGCTTGTGCGAGTAGGTTGAGAAATCAGCCACTTCGAATACGTACACGTACACGTACACCAACACGTACCTGTGCGGTACACATTAAGTAGCGTTAGTTTTTTTACATTCATAGGGTCAGCGGTGTCGCTGCAACAGTGGGTTGTCAATATGTCGGATCAGCAAGCGGTTTCTATGAGCAGACGCCTACCGTTCAGTTTCGCCAAGCGACATGGGGTGCTTCTGCTGCCGATGAACCAGGATGGCTGTATGGAATTGCGTTACCAGCGAGAGCCTGATTCAGCAATATTGGCTGAGGTGCGCAGATTTGCAGGGGTGCCTGTCATCTTTAAAGCTGTGGCTCAGCAAGCATTCGAGGCTGATCTTTCGCGCACTTATGAGGAAGATTCTGGCGAGGCAATGCAATTGATTGAGGATCTTGGCGATAGCCTGGATCTATCAAGTCTGGTCGATCAGTTACCCGAAAGTGGTGATTTGCTGGAACAGGATGATGATGCTCCAATTATACGGCTTATTAATAGTTTATTAGCTGAAGCGGTAAAATTGAACGCGTCAGACGTTCACGTTGAGACCTATGAAAGGCGATTGCTTATTCGGTTTCGTGTTGATGGCGTGTTAAGAGAGGTGGTATCTCCGAGAAGAGCTCTGGCACCGCTATTGGTATCTAGAATTAAAGTCATGGCAAAATTGGATATTGCCGAGAAGCGCCTGCCCCAGGATGGCCGTATTTCTGTCCGGGTAGGAGGCAAAGAAGTTGATGTGCGAGTGTCGACTATTCCTGCCAGTAATGGTGAACGAGTAGTGTTGCGTTTACTAGATAAGCAGGAAGGCTCTCGAGATTTAACGCATCTGGGAATGCGAGAAAAAGACCTGGAGGCAATGCAGGTATTGTTGCAACGACCACATGGTATTATCCTCGTGACGGGTCCAACCGGGTCAGGTAAATCAACCAGCCTTTATGCGGGCCTCTATCAGTTGAATGATGCCAGCCGGAATATCCTCACCGTTGAAGATCCAATTGAATATGATGTAGAAGGGGTCGGCCAGACACAGGTGAACTTGAAAGCGAATATGACCTTTGCTAAAGGTTTGCGAGCAATTCTCCGGCAGGATCCAGATGTGGTCATGGTGGGTGAAAGTCGCGATTACGAAACAGCAGATATAGCGGTTCAAGCTAGTCTTACAGGACACTTGGTGTTATCCACCCTACATACCAATACGGCCATTGGGGCAATTACTCGTCTGGCTAACATGGGAGTACAACCCTATTTGCTGTCCAACAGTGTGGCAGGACTTATCGCCCAGCGATTAGTAAGGGTGCTCTGCAAGCATTGTAAGCAAGCTTATCAGGCCGATGATTATGAAAAAGATTTTCTCAAGTTATCGCGTCGAAAGAGTCAGACTTTGTACAGGGCAGAGGGGTGTGAGGAGTGTGCTTCTGAAGGCTATCGAGGCCGAATGGGGATTTATGAAGTTATTATCATTGACGATGATATCAGCAGAATGATTCATAGTGGGGCTTCTGAACAGGAAATGGAAGCGCAGGCAAGGAAGAAGACTTCCGGGATTCGGACAGATGGAAGACTCAAGGTGTTAAGTGGTGAAACTACCATTGACGAAATACTTCGTGTAACCATGGAAGATTAGAAGGTGATGTTAAGTGCCAGCCTATGAGTTTGAAGCGCTTGATCGGAAGGGCCGGTCTAAAAAAGGGATTATAGAAGGAGATTCTGCTCGCCAGGTTAGGCAGATCCTCCGAGATCGCACGCTGGCTCCGCTAAAGGTGGAATTGACCTCAGCTGCAAGCCAGAAAAATTTAAGTAAAACCGGCGCTTCCTTTGACATTTTTGGGTCGCGATTATCTGTCAGCGATCGCGCCCTGGTGACCCGTCAACTGGCGACACTCATTGCGGCTGGTTTGTCGGTTGAGGAGTCTTTATTTGCGGTCTCGAAGCAGACAGAGTCTGCAAAGACTCAACTGATGCTGGTGACGGTGCGTGCAAAAGTGATGGAAGGTTATTCATTTGCGCGAAGTCTTCAGGAATATCCCCGGGCTTTTCCTCCCTTATATCGTGCGACTGTAGAAGCGGGTGAATCGTCCGGTCATCTTGAGCAGGTGCTCAATCAATTGGCCGATTTTAGTGAAGCCCAATACGCGTCTGGTTTGCGGATTCAGCAGGCCATGATCTATCCGGTATTGTTGCTGATTCTTACCGTTGCTATCCTAGCCGGCCTGTTAGGCTACGTTGTCCCGGATATTGTTGACGTATTTGCCGATACAGGTCAGGCGTTGCCTGCGCTGACACAAATGATTATCGGCGCCAGTGATTTTGTTATGAATTATGGCCTGCTGATGGTCGTAATGGTGGTATTTGCAGCACTGGGTTTTAGACGTCTGCTGGCTGTCGCTGCTTTCCGACTTAAATTCGATCAGAGAATGTTGCATATTCCAATCGTTGCAAAAATGAGCCGCGGTAGAAATACCGCTCAGTTTGCCAGCACACTGAGTATTCTGTCGTCCTCTGGAGTCCCTTTGGTCGATGCGATGCAGATATCAGGTGGTGTTATATCTAATACCTGGCTGCGCCTTCAGGTAAAGGAGGCTACGGTGAAAGTCAGAGAAGGTTCCAGTCTGCAGTCAGCGCTAGAGCAAAGTGGCTACTTCCCGCCAATGATGCTTTATATGATTGCCAGTGGAGAAGCCAGTGGTGAATTAGACCAAATGCTGGAGCGTGTGGCCAAACACATGCAGCAGGACGTAGAAGTGCTGCTTGCAACCTTGTTGAGCCTGATCGGGCCTCTAATGTTAGTATTCATGGGCGGCGCCGTGTTTACGATTGTAATGGCAATTCTCTTGCCGATCATTAATCTTAACCAGTTAGTGGTATGATACTGTCCGGTATTTTGGCGATGCCGGATTGATTTAGCTGCTGAGAGAGAAGGTGATTATGAAACGAAAAGAATCAGGTTTCACGCTAATCGAAATTATGGTTGTAGTGGTCATTCTGGGTATTCTCGGTGCCTTGGTGGTGCCAAATCTGGTTGGTCGGCCTGATGAAGCCAGGGTAACGGCTGCAAGGTCGGACATACAGCAGATTGGTAATGCCCTGGACTTGTACCGCATGGATAATGGTCATTACCCCAGTACAGATCAAGGCTTGGAGGCACTGGTGGATGAACCTTCCGGTTATCCTGAACCGCGACGCTGGAATGCGGATGGATACTTAAAACGTGTGCCAGTTGATCCCTGGGGTGAAAAGTATCTTTATTTTAGCGAAGATCGAAAGGCCGAAGTCTACTCCCTGGGTTCAGATCGAAAGGAAAGCGGTGAAGGTGTTGACGCTGACCTTAAACTTTCTGACTTCTGATTAAATTGATGCTAGGACAGTCCAGGGGTTTCACCCTGATTGAAATTCTAGTGGTTCTGTTTGTGATTTCGGTTATGACAGGACTTGTTTTGGTTACCTTGCCTGGGTTTGTCAGGTCCGACAGTCTTGAGCAGGAAGCTGCAAGGTTGAAGCTGGTTCTGGAAATGGCGGTTGAGGAGTCCCAGATACAATCCAGCGAACTCGCTATTCAACCAGACAGAAATCGTTATTCATTCTATATTTACGATGAATTAGCCCAGCAATGGTATGAGATGAATTCGCCTCCACTGATCGCGCATGACATACCGGACGATGTAAACCTTAGCTTTAGCATTGAATCTAAGCCGTTTACATTTTCTATTGATAGTAACACTGGACTGGATGATGACGATGGTTCGGATGAATCCTCAAAAGGTAAAAAGAAACCTCCTCCTATCCTGTTCCTATCAAGTGGTGAGACCACCGTATTTAGTTTGACCCTGACGTCAGCAAGTGGGAATTCAAAGACGCTGGAAACCGATGGTTTTGGCTCTTTCAAGTGGCTGGGGGCAGGTGATGAAACGAGCCGGTAAACCTTCCTCGGGTTTTACGCTGATAGAGGTGATGATCGCCCTGGCAGTTTTTGCCATCGTGGCAGCGGCCTTGAGTCGCAACGCTTCACTGGGGATTCAGCAGACGGTGCGGGTCGAGGAACAGGTGCTGGCCTGGACAGTGGCGAAAAATGCCCTCAATGAATTGCTTATTCCACCAAGAGAAGCTGGTCGTAATTTCAGTTCCGGTCGCGACAGCTATACGGTTTCGGCTGCTAATAGAAAATGGCAGGTAAATATTCGGCTTGTGAATACCGAGGATCCAGACTTGAAGCGAGTCGAGGTTTCGGTGATGTTATCTGAAGCCCCGGATCGCGTATTGGCTGCTTTGACTGGCTTCCTGGGAAAGTATTGATGAATCACCATCATCACCATCAT
>JABIZD010000122.1 GCA_018666555.1 Gammaproteobacteria bacterium | reverse complement strand
TGGTCGGGATGGCGAGATTTGAACTCACGACCCCTGCCTCCCGAAGACAGTGCTCTACCAGGCTGAGCTACACCCCGACTAGTGGCTATTATACCTAACAGGTTTGCTGGTGGTAAAAATTAATTCTGGCGATTGACTGAGAATAGGACCAGATCGTTGATCGCCTGGCGATAGGCTGAAGGCTTAATTTGTTCGAGATTATGCAGAGCACTATCTTTTGCCTGTTCTGCTTGTGCCAGTGTATAGCTAATGCCCCCGGTATCCCTGACTGCTTCGAGAATGGCTGCCATCTCAGTAGAATCTCCACTGGCAATAGCTCTTTTAATCAGAATCCGTTGAGGCTCGCTGCCGTTTCTCAGTGCTACGATCAATGGCAGGGTAACTTTGCCTTCAGCGAGGTCATCGCCGACATTTTTGCCGAGGTCGGAGGTCGACCCCTCGTAATCGAGTAGATCATCCATTAGCTGAAAAGCGATACCTAGATCGCTGCCTAACTGGCATAGAGCCTGCTGCTTTTTGCTATCCGCGGCAGCGAGTACAGCGCCAGTATGCGCGGCAACTTCGAATAGCATGGCGGTTTTGCGATAGATTACTTCCCGATAGGCAGTTTCAGTGATCTCTGAATTCTTCAGATTACTCAGTTGCTGTACTTCTCCCTCAGCTATGCCATTGGTGGCCTTTGATAGCAGGGACATGATTTTCATATCACCGATTTCCACCATCATTTCAAATGCCCGGGAGTGTAAAAAGTCGCCCACCAGTACGCTGGCCGCATTACCCCACTGAGCATTGGCTGTTTTCCTGCCACGGCGAAGTTCGGAGGTATCGACCACGTCATCATGCAGTAGCATAGCGGTATGCAGAAATTCTATGATTACCGCTAGTTTGATATGGTCATTGCCCTGGTAATCGCAGGCCCTGGCACTGAGTAGGACCAGAAGAGGACGGAGTCTTTTGCCGCCAGCATTGATCAAGTAGGAGGCTATTTCCTCAACCAATGGGACATGGGAGCTCAGGCTCTCCTCGATAAGCTTATTTACTGCAATGAATTCTGCTTTCACTGCTTGGTAAAATGGATAAGACATCAAATTCCTGAGGTTGTGTCACCAGGGAAGGTAAAGCGATGATCCTAGGGTTCACAGCGTTGCTATGTCAAGTCGTAAAGTATAATTCTATGTTGCTAAAAAGCCACGCTTCGCTTAGAATCACGCGTCCTGAAATTGAGCAATGGCGTCGGATACATTTCTAGTGGCATTTTCTGATGCTGGCGCTGAAATTGAATAGTTTATCCGGCTTGATTCCCTGCCAAGGTAATTATATACGGGATTCAAGGTACATAAATACAAGGTTTACAAAAGGTCTAAGTAGCATGTATGCGGTGATTAAGAGTGGTGGCAAACAACACAGAGTAGAACCAGGGGAGGTTCTGCGCCTAGAGAAGCTGGACGCCGAAACCGGTGCTATCATCGATTTCGATCGAGTGATGATGATTGGTGAAGGCGAACAGGTGAAAATTGGTGAGCCCTATGTCGATGGCGGTAAGGTATCAGCTGAGATCATGAGTCATGGTCGTGGTAATAAGATTACCGTGATTAAGATGAAGCGTAGAAAGCACTACCGTCGTCAAGCTGGCCATAGGCAGTCTTATACCGAAATCAAAATCACAGAAATTGTTGGGGGATAACACAGGTGGCGCATAAGAAAGCAGGTGGTAGTACTCGCAACGGTCGCGATTCGGAAAGCAAACGACTGGGTGTCAAATTGTATGGTGGCCAGGTTGTGTTACCCGGCAATATAATCGTTCGCCAGAGGGGGACTAAATTCCATCCAGGTGTTAATGTTGGATGTGGTCGGGATCACACTCTTTTTGCAAAGGCGGAAGGGGTAGTGGAGTTTTTGACTAAAGGTCCTAACCAAAGAAAATATGTCAATGTTGTGACACCAAGCTGAGATCAGAATTTGATTAAAAAGCCCTGTCACTGACAGGGCTTTTTTTTTGCCAGGCCTGTTTTTTTGTCAGGCCTGTTTGTTTGTCAGGCGAATATATTTTCGGGAAATTAAATGAAATTCGTAGATGAGGCAACGATCAGAGTAGAAGCAGGTAAAGGTGGTAATGGCTGCCTGAGCTTTCGTCGCGAAAAATATATAGAAATGGGTGGCCCCGATGGTGGCGACGGTGGTCACGGCGGCAGTATTTTCCTTATTGGCGACGGTGCCCTTAACACCCTGGTTGATTTTCGATTCCAGCCTCAATACCGGGCAATGAAGGGTGAGTCAGGCCGTGGAAGAGACCAGACCGGAGCCGGCGGAGAAGATCTTTACATTAAAGTTCCGTTGGGTAGTAGCGTCTTTGATGATGAAACCGATGAATATCTAGGGGATATCTCAGAGGCAGAACAGGTCATGCGCGTAGCCGAGGGTGGTAAGCGAGGTCTGGGTAACGTTCGATTTAAGAGCAGTACCAATAGAGCACCAAGGAAAACCACCCAGGGGGATCCTGGTGAGTGCTTTAACCTGAGGTTAGAGCTCAAGTTGATTGCTGATGTTGGTTTACTCGGACTGCCTAATGCTGGTAAATCTACCTTGATCAGTTCAGTCTCAGAAGCCAGGCCTAAAATAGCGGATTACCCTTTCACCACATTGATCCCTAATTTGGGGGTTGTGCGCATAGATGATCAGCGAAGCTTTGTGATTGCCGATGTGCCGGGTCTCATAGAGGGGGCTGCCGAAGGGGCCGGTTTGGGAGTGCAGTTTCTCAAACACCTGTCGAGAACAAGGGTTTTATTGCATTTACTGGACGTAATGCCGGTAGATGGCAGTGATCCGCTGAACAACTTCAAGGTGATAGAAGAAGAACTCGCTAAATACAGCCCAGCGATTGCGACAAAGGAAAGATGGCTGGTATTGAGTAAGATTGATCTGCTGCCAGAGGAGCAGCAGCGAGCGCTCCAGCAACAGTTAACAGCTGTTTTACCTGAAAACGCGCCTTTGTTTGCGGTATCTTCAGCCACTGGCGCCGGATTGAAAGATTTGATGAATTCGATCTCTGACTACTTCTCTAGCTTAACCCAGCAAGCTCTTGAAGAAGCCAGGGCTTTGGAGGAGGTGGCAGGGAAAGACGCCCATCGTCATTCGTTACAGCTCAGACATCATCGAAAATTAAAAAGACAAGAGGGTAATAGCCCGCGTGATGAGGATGATGATACTGTGGCAGTTCATTACGAATCATGAAACAAACAACGGTTGACGCAGGGGATATCTGGGTAGTTAAAGTCGGTAGTGCGCTTTTAACTTATGATGGTCGGGGGCTTGACGAACAACTGGTTAAAGACCTGGTTAATGATATCGCGGTGTTAAGATCGCAAGGGAAAAAAGTGGTCCTGGTGTCTTCAGGTGCGGTGGCTCAGGGCATGCACCTGCTTGGTTTTCAAACCAGGCCCAGAGTCATTCACGCTCTGCAGGCAGCAGCCGCAGTAGGTCAGATGGAACTGATTCAGTCCTATCAATCAAATTTCACAGCACACGGAGTGCGCACAGCGCAGATTCTGTTAACCCATGATGACCTGCGGTCAAGAAATCGTTATCTAAATGCGCGGATTACCCTGACCACATTGATGGATTTAGGCGTCGTTCCCATCGTCAATGAAAATGATACCGTCGCCACAGATGAAATCCGTTTTGGTGATAATGATACCCTGGCAGCGCTGGTGACTAATCTCATAGAAGCCACAGCCCTGGTTATATTGACCGATCAACCAGGCCTTTTCGATAGTAATCCGCGGATTAATCCTGAAGCCAAAATGGTAAATGAAGCGCTTGCCAGCGATGAAGAGCTTGATGCGATGGCTGGAGAAGGAGGCATGTTGGGTCGTGGCGGTATGACTACGAAAGTTAAGGCTTCAAGAATCGCTGCGCGAAGCGGGGCACATACACTTATCTGCTCTGGTCGGGAAACCCAGATGTTACAATCCATCGCCACCGGCTCATTTACAGGTACGTTATTAAAAGCAGACAAGCCAGTGCTGGCCGCACGTAAGCAATGGCTGGCTACATTACCACTGGAAGGAACATTGATTTTAGATGATGGTGCGGTTGCTGTCCTGAAAAAGCAAGGTCGTAGTTTGCTTGCAGTTGGCATCATCTCGACTACAGGCGATTTTACCCGTGGAGAACTCGTTTCCTGCGTCAACCGGCAGGGCAGGGAAATTGCCAGGGGCTTGACCAATTACAGTAGCGATGAGCTTGCTCGCATCGCAGGCGCAGCAAGCAAGGATATCGACACAATATTAGGTTATTTTGTGGATGAAGAAGTCATCCATCGGAATAATCTTTTTGTCGTTTAAGTCTGCAGAGATCTAAGCTAGTCGATTAAGCCTGCATAGCCTTAAGCCGCGAGTTAAGCCTGGATTTATGACGCGATGCCTTATTCTTGTGGATAATACCGTGAGTCACAGCGCGGTCGAGTATCGGCACGGCAGCCTTGTAAGCTTCGCTGGCAGTTGTATAGTCGCCAGAGTCAATTGCAGTGATCGCCTTTTTAAGAGCGGTTCTCATTGATGAGCGCTGGCTGGCATTATGCTTTCTGCGTTTTTCTGACTGTTTGGCGCGTTTTTTAGATTGTGCTGTATTGGCCACTATGTGTTTCCTGAGTTGGACTGGAATTTCGAGCGCGGTACTATGACGATTTGCTCGGTTTTTGTCAATCAGTGTTTGATAGGATGTATATTATAAACGAGAAAGTTCATGGATAGACGAGGTCCTGAGAATGTCAGATTCAGGAAATGATGCCGTAGAATCTCGGACTTCGGATCCGCTTTTGAAGTCGAGTCTGGTGGTCTCGGTTATGACGATGCTTTCCCGCGTGCTGGGTTTAGCGCGGGATATAGTGATCGCTTACTTTTTTGGTTCAAGTGCAGCCGCTGATACTTTTTTCCTGGCCTTTCGTATTCCAAATTTCTTCCGCCGCCTGTTTGCAGAAGGTGCTTTTTCCCAGGCCTTTATTCCCGTGCTCTCGGAGTATAAGCAGGGTGGCGATCGTTCTGCACTGCGCAGCCTGCTCGACCACACAGCAGGAACGCTGGGTCTGGCATTATTAATTTTCACAGGCCTTGGGATGCTCTGTGCCGCAGGGGTGATTACCGTTTTCGCCGCCGGTTATGTTTACCAGGAGGAAACTGAAAAAATTTACCTGGCTACCCAGATGCTGAGGATTACCTTCCCTTACCTGCTGTTGATTTCGTTAACGGCCTTTGCCGGGGCAATTTTAAATACCTTCGGGCGCTTTGCAGTGCCCGCATTTACACCAGTACTATTGAATTTATCCTTGATTGGCAGTGCGATTTGGCTCCGCCCCTATTTTGATTTTCCTGTTCTGGCTTTGGCGTGGGGTGTATTGATTGCCGGTTTCGTGCAGTTAGCGTTTCAACTTCCCTTTCTTGCCCGACTGGGGTTGTTGCCCAGGCTGAAGGTTGATTTCAAGCATACCGGAGTCAGGCGCATCCTGCGATTGATGGTTCCCGCTATGTTTGGTGTTTCTGTCGGCCAGATTAACCTGCTATTGGATACTGTGCTGGCCACTTTCCTGATTACAGGGAGTCTTTCCTGGCTCTATTATTCGGATCGGCTGCTGGAACTACCCTTAGCCTTGTTTGGTATCACCATAGCCACGGTCATACTACCAGCGCTATCCAAGAAGTTTGTCGAGCAGTCCAGTGAGTCTTTTTCAGAGACGCTTGACTGGGCGGTTAAGACAGTCGTGCTTCTAGGGGTTCCAGCCAGTGTCGCATTGATCTATTTATCCGATCTTCTAATAGCAACCCTGTTTTTTCACGGTGCCATGACAACCCTGGATATTGAAATGGCCAGCTTGAGCCTACAGGCCTATGGAGCAGGGTTGACGGGCCATATGTTGGTGAAGGTGCTTGCGCCAGGTTATTTTGCGCGTCAGGATACAGCAACACCGGTTAAGATTGGTTTGATAGCGCTATTTTTTAACATGGTCTTGAATCTGCTGTTGATTGCCTTCCTGGGTCATGTTGGCCTTGCCCTGGCGACGTCGGCTTCAGCCTTTTTAAATGCATTTTTGTTGTGGCGTGGATTACGATTAAAAGGTATCTACCAAGCTGCTAAAGGTTGGGTATACTTTGTAGGTAGATTGTTGCTCTCGGTTGCTGCCATGGCGATGTTCCTGATTTGGGTTACACCGGACTTGGTGCAATGGTTGTCCTTGAGTAGTTTCGATCGGGTAATAGAGTTGCTGGTGATCTGTATTCTAGGGGCACTGGTTTACTTTCTTAGTATGGCTGCATTGGGAATGCGGCTCAGGGATTTTCGTCGGTAGTCAATATGAGAATTATAAGAGGAGTCAGTAATCTCAGGCGTGATGATCGCAACTGTGTGGTCACTATCGGAAATTTCGATGGGGTGCATTTAGGCCATCAGGCGATCCTGGCCGAGGTCAAGAAAGCCTCCCTGAGACTTGATTGTCCTTCTTTGTTGATTTGTTTCGAACCTCAGCCAAAAGAATTTTTTGATGAGTACCAGGCCCCAGCGCGTCTGACCCGTTTCAGGGAGAAAGTTAACCTGCTCAAGCAATGTGGAATTGACCGGCTATTGTGCTTGAAATTTAATGAAATCACTCGGGGCATGAAGGTTGACGAATTCGTTTCGCTGTTGGCAGATAATCTTGCTGTTAAAGCGCTTTATGTGGGCGATGATTTTAGGTTTGGTTCTGATCGAAGCGGTGATTTTTCCATGCTGCAGCGAGCCGGGCAAGAATTTGGATTCCAGGTCAGTAATTTCTATACGTTTACTTTCGAGCGCGAACGTGTGAGTAGTACCCGAATCAGGGCTTGTCTTGAGACCGGCCAGTTCAGCGAGGCTGAGACTATGCTTGGGCACCCCTACAGTATTGCTGGTAGAGTTGCTCAGGGACGCCAGGTTGGCAGGACCATCGGTGTCCCCACTGCCAATATTCAATTACATCGTTATAAGGCGCCCCTCAGCGGTGTTTATGCAGTTGAGATTAAAGGCTTGGCCGATCACCATCTTGGCGTCGCCAATGTGGGTGTGAGGCCAACCATTGATGGAGAAACCATCAAACCCATATTAGAAGTTCATATTTTTGATTTTGATGCTGATATTTACGGTCAGTATGTAGAGATACTATTCCGCAAAAAGCTGCGCGAAGAGAAAAAATATGATGGCATCGAAGCATTAAAGCAGGCGATTAACAAAGATATCAACGAGGCAAGGCAGTTTTTCTTGTTAGATGCCTGATGCACTATCTGTTGAGTTTCACCATTGTCGTAGTTGACCAGATCAGCAAGCAACTAATGGAACGCCTGCTTGATCTATGTGTACCTGGGCATTGTCAGTCGATCGTTCTGTTGCCGGTATTTGAGCTGGCACTGGTTCATAATGAAGGTGCTGCTTTCAGCTTTCTCAGTGAGGCTGGTGGCTGGCAGCGCTGGTTTCTTGCCCTGGTGTCATTGATAGCAAGTGTGTTTATTTGCTTTTGGATCTTTCAGGCAAGGAAAAAAGATATCTACTTGAGTTGGGCTCTAGCCTTGATCCTGGGTGGTGCAGTTGGAAACCTGGTCGATCGAGTAGGGTGGGGTTACGTGATTGATTTTTTTATTGTTCATTATCAGCATTATTACTTTCCCGCATTTAATGTTGCCGATGCGGCAATTTCAGTTGGCGCGGTAATGGTGCTGATTGATATGTTTGCGAATACCAAGAGCAGAACGGATGAGCACTGACACACCTATTGGTCCCGGAACGGAAATAACATTGAAGTTTGCATTATTGTTGTCGTCCGGGGAGTTGATAGATTCCACAGGAGAAAAACCTGCTACGCTGCGGGTAGGTGATGGCAAGCTGTTGCCCGGGTTTGAACAAGCCCTGTTTGGGTTGATGCCGGGGGCAAAAAAATCGCTGGAGATTTCCCCTGATCAAGGCTTCGGGCCGGTCAATCCGGATAATCTTCAGATGCTGAAGAAAAGCGCTTTTGCCCGTGATTTGCTGCTTGAAAAAGGCCTGGTGATTTCCTTTGCGGACCAGTCCGAGGCAGAGTTACCTGGGGTCGTCCGGCGTGTTCTGGAAGATGTAGTGGAGGTTGATTTCAATCATCCGCTGGCTGGTAAGAACTTGCTGTTTAAAGTTGAAATACTTGAGGTAACGCAAATCTCAAATGAAATTGTGAGAGTTTGATGGCGTCGATTAAATTTAGAGTGCTATTGGCTAATCCGCGTGGGTTTTGTGCGGGCGTAGACCGTGCCATAGAGATAGTGAATCGAGCACTTAAGCAGTTTGGTGCGCCTGTCTATGTTCGTCATGAAGTCGTCCACAATAAAACTGTTGTACAACAACTGGCAGCGAAAGGTGCAATATTTGTTGATGAGATCGAAGAGATCCCTAGGGGGTCTCTGTGCATATTCAGCGCTCATGGCGTTGCCCAGCAGGTTCGCAGGGATGCAGATAAACGAGGGTTGAAAGTTTTTGATGCCACCTGCCCACTGGTGACTAAGGTCCATATCGAAATAAGTAAAGCAGCAGATCTGCAACGAGAGACTATTCTGATTGGTCATGCCGGACATCCGGAGGTAGAAGGTACATTAGGGCAATACGAACCGTCTACTGGCGGTGGAGGTACTTTTTTAGTGGAGGACCTGGAGCAGGCTGCAAGCGTCCAGGTACAAGACCCAAGACGACTGAGTTACGTAACGCAGACCACCTTGTCAGTGGACGATACCAAGACGATTATCACCCGACTCAAACAGCGTTTCCCCGAGATTAGCGGCCCCAGGAAAGATGATATTTGCTATGCGACCCAGAATAGACAGGATGCAGTGAAATTGCTGGCAGAGGATTGTCAGATAGTTTTGGTTGTTGGTTCAGAAAATAGTTCTAACTCTAATCGTCTCAGAGAGTTGGCTGAAAGGCTTGGCGCGGAGGCTTATTTAATCGAGGATGCATCTAAAATACGGCCAGAGTGGCTGGTTGATGGATTAACAGTAGGCGTTACCTCAGGTGCCTCAGCGCCAGAGTCTCTGGTTGATGGTGTCTTGGCTTTTCTAAAGGATTCTGGCGGTGTTTTTGAAGAGAGTCAGGCTGCTGCGGTTGAATCCATGGAGTTTTCTCTTCCCAGAGAACTTCGCTGAGCCTTGCAAACCGAAATAGCTCTAGACATAATCTTTATACAGAGAGGATTATATTTTGAAATCAAGTGGTTATACATTAGTAGAATTAATGATCGTAGTCGCTCTAATTGCGATTATATCGTCCATCGCAGTGCCAGTTTATCAAAACTATGTCAGTGACTCCTACGCTAATCAGGCTGTAGTAGATATGAAGGTGTGTGCGCTTGCATTGGAGCGATACTATTCGAATGGGTACACCTACGTGGGTGCCGACACTGCGACGACCTGCACGCTTCAGTCTCCTTCACAAGGGACTTCTCAATACACGCTTTCATACCTGTCATTAACAGTGACGAATTATACGATAAGGGCGACACCGTTGGGTGGTGCCTGCGGTACCGGAGACTGCTTTGATTTAACTCGTGATGGAACGCTGTCGACGCCTTGACGGAACGTGGGGTGCCAGGTCACAAGGCGGGGTTACCATAAAGTGGACCGAACGGGTAGTTGGTTAATACCTGGTGACTTTGCGGAACACTTCAGTCAATGTGGTTTATTTAGGCTTTCGCTGAGCCTGTTGTTGGGAGTTTTCAGATGTCAGGATGGGCCAGATCCAGAAAGGGATTTTCTCTGCTTGAACTCATGATTGTGCTGGTGATCATCGGATTGAGCCTGTCCGTGGCACTGCCTTCCTACCAGAATATGATCTCCCGGTTTGGAATTACTTCGGTGGCTAACGACCTCCTGGCTGGAGCGGCTTTTGCTAGAAGTGAGGCGCTCAAACGTGGCGGCGTGGCTTCCTTGTATGGCTCGACTACGGCGACCAGTAATAGGTTAGGTAGCGGCTATTGTGTTATGTCTGGAGTGGGATCTCCTGGTAACTGTACCGGCGCAATTCAAAATTTTTCCGGTTCTGATGTGAACTTGACGGTAGATATTGTTAACCCTTCGGGGCAGATTCAAAATACCCTTCAGTTTGATGACCTTGGCGGGCTGGCCAATACTAACGGAGAAATCCGATTGATTAATATTTGCAGGACAGGTTTTGTCGGTCGACAGATTCAGATTAGTCTGATTGGTCGAGGCAAAATTGTCGAAGTTGTCTGCTGAACAATGACCATTAAAACCTATAGTTTCGGATTTTCATTGATTGAATTATTGGTGACGCTGGTGATTGTATCCGTTGGCGTGCTCGGAGTTGCAAGTCTACAGATACAAAGTTTGCAGCAGAATAGAGAGGCGTTCTTCAGAGCAGAAGCGACTTACCTGGCAAATGGCCTGATAGATCGAATCAGAGCTAATCCGCTGCAGGTTTATACTCTGCCTATTGCTCAAGCGCCTGTTGCTGCTGGCAGCTGTGTGTTGGCTAACTGCGCCAGCGCGGAGATGGCCGGCTATGACCTGGCGGAATGGCAGTGCTCAATCCGGTCAGTTAATCAAGCCGGTGCTACTTATGCGGCCTGCGCTCAACTAGGTGTAACCGGGGCCTTACCACTCGGCTCGGGCAGGGTGACGCAGTTGCTAGCGACTGCGACGACCAGGCTGTATGAGGTGGAGGTGCAGTGGTCTGCTGACTCAAATGCTACCATCTGTGGTTCCCGGGCCGGTTCCGATCCGGTCTGCCAGAGTATCGTGGTGCAATCGTCATTGTGAAAAAACCGACTCTCAGAATAGCGGGTATGAGCCTGGTCGAGGTGATGATTTCCCTGACCATGGGGACAATCATTCTTATTGGTGTGATAAATTTGTTTTCAGCAAATTCAGAGACTTACAGTTTAGTTCAGGGTCAGTCTCGCATGCAGGAATCCGCCCGGTTTGCCATGGGTTATTTGTCCAAAGATATTCAAAAAGCTGGCTTCAGGGGTTGCTTTACAACAAACAATGTATTCTTGTTCACCATGTACAGAGGTAATGATATTCCTTATGAGTTTGATTTAAGAACAGGTATACAAGCCTATGATGGTCAGGCAGCCGGGTGGTTACCCGCTATTGCACCTCTTGTACCGGCCTATGTTGCTCAAACAGGGATTAATACAGCCGCGATTGTAGCGACCACTGATATCCTTACAGTTCGTGCTGCAAGTGAGGTTGAAGCGATACTGAGTGCGCCCATGGCGCTTTCCAGTGATCCTATAGTGGTAACAATTCCCCTGAGTGGATTGGGATTCAGCGACATTACAGATGATTTGGCACTCATTCACGATTGCGAAAAATCAACGATGTTTGAGGTTACCTCAATCGCTGTCGCTGGTGGTCAGGCCACCATAGGGCATGTTATAGAAGCAGACCTTGCAGGGCAGCCAAGGAATAGTTTCGCAGCGCTGGCTGTGAACAATTCATTTAATACTGATGCCAGTGTCTCGGCAATTGACACGATCACTTATTTCATTGCACCGGGCGCAGGGACCAATAACGAAGGTAATACCCCATTGGCGCTGTGGCGTAAAATGCGTACATCCGCCCCTGTGGAGATGGTTGAAGGAGTGGAGGACATGCAATTACTGTTTGGTGTGGATTCGGATAACGATACGATCCCCAATCAGTATACTACCGCTAATCTGGTGGCAGATTTCAATACTGTGATTACAGTCAGAATAAGCCTTACCGTAAACAGTATCGATACCGTTGGCGCTACTCAAGCGCCCTCACTGGGGTGTTTAGGGTCAGGCGGGTTACAGGATTGTATTTCGGGTCAGGCCTATGATGGCCTTCTCCGAAGAACGTTTACGAGCACAGTGCAACTGAGGAACTGAGATGAACAGCAGGAATTCCACTCAGCAGGGAGTAGTTTTGGTCACCAGCATGATCATCCTATTGATTTTAACGATGCTGGCATTGTCTGCAGTACAGAACACAAGCATGCAGGAAGTCATGTCCAGGAATGAACGAGATAGAGATCTTGCTTTTCATAGTGCTGAAACGGGGTTGAGAGAATCAGACGCGTTTCTTACTGCTCTGGCAGCTCTGAACCAATTTCAGGTTGCCAACAATAATGGCTTTTATGATTCAGTCAATAACGCGCCGATCGATTTCAGTACGTTTGACTGGCTAGTCTCTGAAAATAATGATCGTGGATTTATTGAAGTGGTGACACCTGACGCAAGAACGTCGTTGTCAGCAAGGTATGTCATTGAATGGGTAAGAACGGTTGTTTCGGATGAAGATAGATTGAATATCGATAGTATTGGCCAAGATACCGGATCGGGTCAAACGCAGATGTTCAGGACTACCAGCATGGGACTGGGAGGGTCAGGTAACGCTCGCGTATTATTACAGAGTACCTACGGGAGAAGGTTGGGCACTTAGTAATATTTTCGTTTTGGAAGTTGGTATGACCCAACCTGGTAAATTGAAGGGTTTCGGCAGGTGGATGCAAATAAACCGACGCGATGGGTACCGATGTTTTTGGTTTTGCTAGCATTTCAGCACACGGCCGAGTCGATCAATGGGCTGACCAGCCAGGTTGCGGGTATGCACCTGCCTGGGTCTTCCTTGTACTGTAATGACGATTTGTCTTCGGTAAAGAATATTCTTGTCTTTTGGGCAATAGGTAATATTGCCGTTTTGGAAGTTGGTATGGCCCATCGCAGTAAATTGCAGATAGGGCTTTCTTCCGAACGAGCGCCAGGCAATGGAGCCAACCTCAGTAACCGGCTTTAGG
>JABIZD010000161.1 GCA_018666555.1 Gammaproteobacteria bacterium | reverse complement strand
CAGGTATAGAATCACTCCGTTGTTGGTGACCAGTTCTTCTCTAGTTGGCGGTTTAGAGAGAAAACTAAAATGACCTGCTGCCGCAGTAACGCCGGTATTAACAGTCGCATCGGTTTTATCAACCGTGTTATTGGTCATTGGATTCTCTATTCGTTAGTTGATTCCACATTCCAACTACCCCTTTAGGTAGCAGCACCGTCACCACTACAAAAAGAGCGCCCAGTACAAACAACCAAACCTCCGGTAATGCACCGGTTAAGAAAGTCTTAAAATAGTTAACCAATCCAGCACCTAACGCCGCACCATACAGGGTTCCCCTCCCACCCAGCGCAACCCAGACAACCAGTTCGATCGAATTAAGGGGTTGAAATTCACTCGGATTAATAATCCCTACCTGAGGCACATACAAAGCACCGGCAATCCCTGCAATCACAGCTGACACCGTGAAAATCCATACCTGATACAGTTCAACTCGATAGCCAATGAATCGCGTACGAGCTTCGGCATCACGAACAGCAGTAACAACACGACCCAGTTTAGAGGTGACAATATAGCGACACAATAAATAGCCGGTCGCCAGGGCAACCGCTGAACTGACAAATAACAGCACCCGTGTAGTGTCCGTCTGCAAGCTTGCACCCAGAATATCCTTGAAATCAGTCAAGCCATTATTACCACCAAATCCCATTTCGTTACGGAAGAAAGCCAGCATTAATGCATACGTCAACGCCTGGGTCATAATAGAGAGATAAACGCCTGATACCCTGGAACGAAAAGCCAGCCAACCAAATACAAAAGCTAAAAGCCCTGGTACGAACATGACCATGAGCATGGCAAACCAGAACTGGTCAAAACCCAGCCAATACCAGGGCAGACTTTCCCAATCCAATAACACCATGAAATCAGGGAGCTCAGGATGCCCATAAACGCCTCGGGAGCCTACCTGTCGCATCAAATACATACCCATGGCATATCCGCCAAGTGCAAAGAAAGCACCATGACCGAGACTTAAAATACCGCAGTAACCCCAGACTAAATCCAGGGCGATGGCTAGCAGGGCATAGCAGAGATATTTACCCAGCAACGTAACCGTGTAAGTTGATAGATGAAAAACAGAGCTTTCTGGAACCATTAAATTAGCAAAAGGGACGACTACAATCGCTGCCAGTAGCACTGCCAGAAACGCCCAACCACCTCTTTCGTGATCTAAAAGTCGAGATACCAGCATTAGTCTTCTACCGCTCGACCTTTCTGTGGGAACAGGCCACGAGGTCGCTTCTGAATGAAAAGGATAATGAATATAAGCACCAGAATTTTCGCCACCACTGCTCCGGCCACCGGTTCGATAAATTTATTAACAACGCCTAAGGACAATCCAGCAACTAGCGTTCCCCAGAGGTTTCCCACCCCGCCAAAAACAACCACCATAAAGGAATCTACTATATAGCCCTGGCCCAGGTTTGGCCCTACATTAGTCAGCTGGGACAGGGCAACGCCGGCAACGCCGGCGATACCGGCTCCTAACCCAAAGGTCATTATATCCACCCGCGCACTGCGGATACCCATAGCTTTAGCCATAGACCGATTCTGGGTCACCGCTCGAACCTCCAGGCCCAACCGGGTACGCTGTAAAATCAGTAGTAATGCCGCAAAGACCAATAAAGCGAAAAAGAAGATATACAAGCGGTTATAGGTAATCGAGAGTCCTTGTGCTATTTCAAGAGAACCGCTCATCCACTCAGGCGTTAACACGGCTCGATTCAAAGGAGAAAACAGTGAGCGAACTGCCTGTTGCAAAATAAGGCTCACGCCAAAGGTTGCCAGTAATGTTTCCAAAGGCCGACCATACAGAAACTGGATGACACTGCGCTCGATCATGATTCCAACGATGCCAGAAACACAAAAAGCAGCCGGCACTGCAATCAATAGGGAATATTCGATGATATCCGGGAATAATATCTGAACAACATAAGTGATATAAGCGCCAATCATGATCAATTCACCATGCGCCATGTTGATCACGCCCATCACCCCAAAGGTAATCGACAAACCAATTGCAGCCAACACCAGAATAGAACCGAGACTGAGGCCAAAAAAGAAGGTTTCAACGATCTGATACTGATTAGCAAGCGCTTCAAGCTCGAGCAAAGCCTGATTCGCCGCTCCTCGAATTTCCGGGTCCAGGGATTGATCGCTGGCAATATTAGTCAACTTTGTACGAACAGTAGGATGTAAATTATTCGCACTGGCTTGAATGGCAGCCAGACGGACGGCGCCGTTTCCTACATCTAAATCAAATATGACCAAAGCATTATCAAGCGCTTCCAAAACAGCAACTTCCTGTTCCAGTTGGCGCCTGCTAACCAATAGCGGCCTTAACTGAATGTCCCCGGAAACGACTATAGCCTCGACAGCTTCTATCCTGTCCTGGAAATCAGCATGGTTTAACTGCCGCCCAGCGATCAGTCCTCTTAACTGCTTGCGTAAACCATTATTGACGCTGATTTTTTTGGCACCACGCCGACCAACATCGCCAAGGGCCTCGCCGCTGATCGCGTCTACAAGTCGATACCCACCCTGATCAAGTGCAGAGGCAATAACCACGATATCACTACGCCGCTTGGTATATAAATTCCCAGTTAACATGGCTTCGAGTACAACACCGGCTCGGGGATGGGTCATGCCTGCAATCAGAGTTGCCGCCGAGGATTTTTCTGCGAAAGAGCGAGTATTTAAACTTTTTACAGCAGCACTGAATGCATCATCAGCCGAAACAGGCGGGCTCATCAGGAGGCCCAACGCTAGAACCATGGGCAACATCCAAATCAAAGCAAAGCAGATTTTCCTCACTCTATCCCCAAAACCATCTTCTCGAAAATACCCTTTACCATCAGCGGGCGAAAAACGCTCGCTGATGGTACCATTTATTGCCAAGAGCTGTTAATTGACTCACCAAGTTTCCTGGGATTTAAGAAATACTTTGCCATCTCCAAAATGGCGCAACGATTATCTTAAAATCATCATCTCGGTTACGTTCTCTCAGACTCTAAACTTACTCGTAATTCTGCCCGGAACACTGACCCGTCTTAACGTTATAATTACCGCAAGCCAAGGGTGCTTGCCAGTCAGCGGTAATATCTTTTGATCCTGGCAGGAAATCAGACCAGGCATCACCAGGCACAGAACCAGATGTTTCCCAGACAATATCAAACTGGCCATCACTTTGAATCTCACCAATCAGTACTGGTTTGGTGATGTGATGGTTCGGCATCATAGTTGCAATACCGCCAGAGAGATTCGGAACTGCTACGCCAATAATGGCCTGCTGAACTGCATCTGAATCAGTCGTGCCCGCTTTTTTAACAGCCTCCACCCACATCTTAAAGCCTATGTAATGGGCTTCCATTGGATCGTTACTGACACGGTCATCGTCATCAATAAATTCTAACCAGCCGTCAATGAAGTCATCATTAACTTCGGCATCAACACTCATAAAATAATTCCAAGCGGCAAGGTGACCGACCAAAGGACCTGTATCAATACCCGATAATTCTTCCTCACCCACTGAAAAAGCAATTACCGGAATATCTTCGGCAGAAATGCCCTGGTTACCCAGCTCTTTGTAAAAGGGCACGTTAGCATCGCCGTTAATAGTTGATACAACTGCTGTCTTCTTTCCTGCAGTTCCAAATTTCTGGATGTCCGAGACAATTGACTGCCAGTCTGAATGACCAAACGGCGTATAGCTGATCATTATGTCTTCTTCTTTTACGCCCTTGGCTTTGAGATAAGCTTCAAGAATCTTATTCGTAGTTCTTGGATATACGTAATCAGTTCCCGCAAGCACCCAACGCTGGGCACCAATATCATTCATCAAATAATCAACGGCAGGAATCGCCTGCTGATTAGGTGCGGCACCAGTATAAAAAACATTCTTTGAAGACTCTTCACCTTCATACTGGACAGGATAAAAGAGCAAGCCATTGAGTTCTTCCACTACCGGCAATACTGATTTCCTGGATACAGATGTCCAGCAACCAAACATGACATCTACTTTTTCCTTGGCTAGCAGTTCGCGGGCTTTTTCCGCAAACAAGGGCCAGTTCGAAGCCGGGTCAACAACCACTGCTTCGAGTTGCTTGCCTAATAATCCGCCTGCTGCATTCTGCTTGTCAACCATCATCAGAATGGTATCTTTCAAAGTCGTTTCACTGATCGCCATGGTGCCAGAAAGCGAATGCAGCACGCCCACTTTGATCGTCTCAGCAGCCCTTGCTTCACTAATACTGGCTATCATGGCCGCGACCAAAAACAATTTAGTAATATAGTTATACATATGAATTTCTCCGTTAAATTTGTATCTGTACGCCCACTGAGATGCTATCCGTATCCGTACCCTTTGAGCCGGTAAGGTTCGCATCACCACTGGTGTAATTGACGTTAAAGCGCAGATTGTGACCGTTGATGATGTAATTCAGCCCGATTTCCGTCAGATCACTGCTTAGCGCAGCATCTGGTTCATTTGATGTATAGCGAAAATAAGGCTGGAACCGTCCAGCACCTGCGCTTCCCGGAAGCAGATAAGCTGCTGTCACAAAGTAGGCCTCTCCATCAAATAGGCAAAAACAGTCTGGGTCAGCTGCTGCAGTGGCCGTTAGATCTGAGTTAAACATCTT
>JABIZD010000058.1 GCA_018666555.1 Gammaproteobacteria bacterium | reverse complement strand
GGCATGCGTATGGATGCCTTGTCCGAGACGCTCGAAAAACTGCACAGAGCAGGGCAAAAGGTGCGATTTATTTATACCCTGACAACCTACCAGAACCCGACTGGGACCTGTATGCCACTACACAGGAAAAAGCAATTACTTGAAATAGCGGGCCGATACCAGTTACCTATTGTTGAAGACAATTGTTACGGGGATGTTCATTTTGATGGTGACAAAGTCCCTTCTTTATATGCAATGGATGATTCTGAACAGCAGATTTATATTGGATCCTTATCGAAGATATTCGCCCCTGGGGTAAGGTTGGGCTATTTGCTTGCCCGGCAGCCTCACTTTAATAATATAGTTAGCCAGCGCTTTGATGCAGGTAGTAACTATTTTACAGCTGCCGTTTTGGCAAAGTTTTATGAAAATGGGATATGGGCCCATTGTGATACAGCCAATCCAGTTCTGAAGCGTAAGCGTGATCTGGTCTGTGGGATGCTCAATGAAACGTTGGCAGACACCTGTGTCTGGTCTGTTCCAGTCGGTGGCCTGTTCGTCTGGGTGAGGTTACCGGATGATACTGATATGGATAAATTGAGTCAGGTTGCCGCAGCTAATAATTTCTATTTTGCAGCCGGCAAAGAGTTCCATGTTGATCGCAAGCAGGTGCCTTATCTTCGACTCGCATTTGGTCATGTTCCGGACGAGCTTATAAAAAAAGGTATCCCGGTTTTAGCACGCAGCATTGAGGCGGCTCGTACCAGTAATTCTGGAAGGGAGTTTGATACACTTTTTGATTAGCACTTGCACCGATATCCTGGTTATACCCGCTGTTCATCTCTAGATAGGAGTCGGAGTTGTTACTGCAACTGGGCTTTCGCTGTAGTCCCAGGAATGGCTGGCAGGGCCTGAAATTATGATGAATAACAAGACTGTTTTGGTTGGCGAGGGCAAACCCGTCAAAGGCCCCGATAATCATGAACGATTTTTTTCTGAAGGGCATCGCTTGTTCTGGTCTCTTCAGTTCTCCGGATGGCTCGGCTGGCTGGTTTTATTTGCGCTGAGGGATACCTACTGGAACCAGCCCATTGAAAGAATTTTAATGCTGGTATTTGATGCCGGCGCTGGCTTTCTGCTGACAGCAATACTTCGCTACTGCTATCAGCAGGTGTGGAATCGTTCGATTAGTATCCGGCTGGTAACGATACTATTGGGATCTCTTTTGGCTGCCTTGATCTGGCAGCCGATCAAAAACTATTCACAGATTGCTTATCTTTCAGAGTATCAGTCGGTCTATGAATTTGGTATCAGCTCCTATTTCGCCGGTGTTTTAGGGTATTCGTATTTTGTGATTTTGTGTTGGAGTGGGCTTTATTTTGGATTGAAATTTTACCGTTTATTAGTAATGCAGACGCAGAGGAGTATCAGGGCAGAAAGTGCGCTGATCGATGCCCAATTACAGATGTTGCGTTATCAACTTAACCCGCATTTCCTGTTTAATACGCTCAATGCCATCAGTACATTGATCGTGGTAAAAGATTCTCAGAGAGCCGATGCCATGGTACACAAACTGAGTGAATTTTTGCGTTATTCCCTTAAGGAAGACCCCATGGGGTTAAATAGCTTGGAAAATGAGCTGAGGGCAACCGCCCTGTATCTGGATATAGAAAAAGTCAGATTTGCCGAAAGACTACAACTGGTGACCGAGATTGAACCAGATGTGATGAATGCCGAAGTCCCTAGCTTGATTTTTCAACCCTTGGTCGAAAATGCGGTTAAATACGCTGTTGCAGATCGAGAAATGGGCGGTAGGATAGTTCTGACAGCAGGTTTAGAGGGCAATACTTTATTATTAAAGGTGTTAGATGATGGGCCGGGCTTGAGCTCAGCCTTGTTAGCTAAGCTAACCTTAGGGGAGGAATTCCAGGTCGACTCGGGCCTGGGCTTAAGTAATACGCGGAAACGATTATATCACCTTTATGGTGATGCTGGTCAGCTTGAGTTCTCGCAGGCTGACATCGGTGGATTAAGTGTGTGTATACGTCTGCCTTTTGTCGCGATACCATTTTAATGACTTGGACAGCAACAGCGATAGGGTTGAACCCAGTAGAAGTGGTAACAATTCGACTTATCAAGAACTTTCCATAAGCAAGATAAAGTTGCAACCCTCCATGGCAATGCCCATTGTTGCACCCCAGTGGTCATTTTTATTCGCAGACTCGAGAGCCTGGATAGTGGCACGGATGGATCAAAATGATGGTGGTATAATAGATAGAAGCGAGTTCAAAGCACCTAATGATCGAGATCGAGACGGCGCCAACAAACCGCACAGGAGAGCCGGCACCGATGGCGCTGTTAATATTAGTCGAGCGGAACTGAACGCTATGCAGGCGCAATTAACAGAACGAGCCAGAAACAACCCGGAGGGTCGAAGCAAAGGCCTGGCTAATTTGTTCGCTGAGACGGATATAAATGCCGATGGGATCGTTTTCGTCGAGGAACTTCGAGTGGTTGCTTTTCAGAAAATGGATGAAAGCTCAGCTGGCCATGTTTCGATGGGCGAATGAATGACACCCGACCGGCCGATCATGGATACTCGGTCTCAGTGAGGCGATCGTCCAGAGCATCGACCTCGAGCTTGCTTTAAGTCTAATTAACCTTTTGTGCCGGATGGGGCCAGTGATATGAACAGTCGCAAATTAACAGTCGCGGTTATCGATGATGAAGCCATCTCTCGCCAGGGTTTAATAACCAGGTTGGCTGAAATTGGTAATGTCGATGTCGTAGCTGAATGTGCTAGTGCCGAACAAGCGATGCAGGCATTGTCCCGCGTTAAGCCTGACTTGATGTTGGTCGACATTAATATGCCAAAGACCAGTGGAATTGAATTGGTAAGGCAATTGCAGGGTGAAAACAAGCCAATGGTGATTTTTGTCACCGCATTTGATCAATATGCGGTTAAAGCATTTGAGTTACATGCCGTTGATTATTTGTTGAAGCCCGTATCTACCCAAAGGTTATCTCAAGCTCTTGAATTAGCGCAGCAACGATTGCAACAGCAACTCGCCGGTGTGGAAACGGAACGCTTGCTGCAGGTGCTGGATGATTTAACCAGGTCGCCTTCGGTCGGTAATGATGCCCAAAGCCCTGCCAGTGAGCCTGGTTATGCGCAAACACTATCCATCAAAGACGGTGCGGTCACGACCCGGCTTGCCGTCGAGGCGATACAATGGGTTGATGCAGCAGGAGATTACATGTGTATCCATGCCAATGATCGAGTTCATGTGTTGCGTATGACCATGAAAAAGCTGGAAACCTTGCTTGATCCGACGCGGTTTCAGCGGATTCACAAAAGCACCCTTGTTAACGTATCGTTAGTTCATAAAATCCGCAGTCATATGAACGGTGAATATCAGTTAGAGCTTTTATCGGGTACGGTTCTGAAAATGAGCCGTAGCTACAAACGAAAGATCCAGTTTTTCGTATAGTTCGTTCTGACCTGCAGGCTAAGTGGACGACTCAGTTGAAGGTGTAAACGGCTGATTAGAATCAGCTCATTTTGGCTTGAGGAACGCCAAGGGAGAAATTATCTTGTATTGGTGTGGTTCCTATTTAGGCAGTCGTTATCAGAGTAAAGTACTCGCCAGCAGGCTGTTATAGCCCAGGTAAATCAGTACGAATATAAGGCCTTCTTTTCGGCTTATGACGCCTGATGAATGAGAAATGACCCGAGCTCCAACCAAAAAGAGTGCGATAGTGAGGAAAATCATTACAGGAAGGTCTCTGTAGATGAGTTCGGTCTCCACGACAGTTGGGGAGATGAGTGCAGTAATTGCAATCACAATGGAGCCGTTAAATATGTTTGAACCGATGATATTACCTAGGGCCAGGTCAAAGAGCGATTTTCTCACTGCCGTGATGGTGGCTGCAAGTTCCGGTAGTGACGTGCCGATGGCAACGATGGTCAGTCCGATCATGAGATCGCTGATACCAAAGGCCCTGGCAATGTCGGAAGCACTCCAGACGATGGCATGTGAACTACCGAGTAGTAATACAAAACCCAGCAGCATCAGGATAATTGAAGCTGTAAGGGAGATTTTTTGAGGATCGGGTGGCAATGGCTGTAGGGATTTTTCTCTGATTCCGGCTAAGATCATCCATGCCATTGCCACAGAAAACCCAATCAAGAGAACAATACCGTCGGTAAACTGCAATCTTTGGTCTATAGCGATTAGCAGGCAACCGCAGCAGGAGATGAGAATTAAAAGGGGCAATTCTCTTCGCAGGATTTGATCAGAGATTGTGATGGGCTTGACCAGCGCAGTTATGCCTAAAATCAATGCTATATTGGTTATGTTAGAGCCAACTGCGTTGCCTAGAGCCAGGTTTGGGTTGTTTTGTATAGCAGCTTGGGCTGAAATTAGCATTTCCGGGGCCGAGCTACCAAAGCCGATGATGACAAGCCCGATTAACAGAGGGGGCAGGCCCAGGTGAGCTGCAGTGGCAGCTGATCCTTCAATAAACCAGTCGGCACTGAAAACCAGTAATACAAGGCCTAACACTAAAACCATCAAGGCGAATGACATATCCAGATGTGACCTCGTTTACGAATGGATGAGTATCCTACGAATAGACTTTAAATGGAATGATCCAGAATTAATTGCTCTTTATTTAAAATTAACATTAAGTTAACAACTAATTAAATTATCATGTATGATAAAAACGTATGGGTGAGTTGATTGTCGAAAGATGGTGCGGGCAAACTCATATTCGGTTAAAGGTAAATTTTACTTGGTCGTGATTGTCCATATTCCCACCAGGCGGGTGCGTAAGGGGACTTTAAAATCGTCATGATGAAACCACTAGTTCCGACAGCTCAGGAGGCTCCGTCTATCGCCCCTGATCAGGCTGGCGTTTTGCCAGCGTTTATTCTCCCTGATGCTTCCTTTTTACTTTACGGTTCTTTCAGCCAAGATGGCTTTGACCTTGTCATTACCAACCCTGCTGGAGACAAGGTTACCGTCGCAGATTATTTCTCGTTTGAACCAGCGCCGAATCTTGTGCTTCCCAATGGTGCGGGTCTAACGCCGTCTATGGTGAAGTCCCTGTTTCCGAAGGCCTTCGGGGATGAGGTACTATTTGCAGGCCCTGCACCCTCGGGTGCAGCTTTAACCGAGATTGGTACCATTACGTTAGTCGTGGGTACAGTCACAGTTCGGCATGCTGACGGAAGTCAGGATACTTTGTCCACGGGAGATACGCTTTTTAAAGGTGATGTGATTCTCACTGCTGCGGGTAGCTTTGTTAAGGCTGAAATGCTGGATGGAACCCGCTTTCACCTGGGCCAGAGCGGAGAAGTTGCACTCGACGATTTCACTTTTGACGAGGCCCTAGGACAGGGCCAATTTGACGCCACAGTGCGAGTCGGAGGGTTTTACTATAAGAGTGGTGATATCGCTGAAATGGCAGCCAACCTTAATCGCGCCCATACTACCCTGAAGACGCCGAGCGCCATAATTGGTGTTAGGGGAAGCGAGCTCGAAGGAAGCGTCAGTCCTGAAGGCCAGACTGTTGTCGTACACCGATCTGGCATATTGGAAATCACTGATCTAAATGGCGAAAACCCCGTCACCCTGGTTGAACCAGGTAATACAGCCATTGTCATACTCAATGGTGTACCTGCGTTTAGCCCTGAATTGCCACAGGAAGTGGAAACTATTCTAGAGCAGTCACTGCTACCTCCGTCAGGTCCCGGTGATGGCCCGGGTCCTGAAGCGACTCCGGACAACATTGACCCGACACGTGATGGTCCGGATGGTGTTTCCGGTGATGGCGTTGCGGGCGCCCAGGCAGGCAATGCAGCCCAGAGCAACAACACGGTTGGCCCTGGTGACGGGCAGGGTCAGCAGCAGGGGCCTTCTAACGATGGCCCGGCTAATTCGCCGGGGTCGCCCCAGTCATTGGAAAACCTGAGTTCAGTCAATCAAGCTACACCCGCTTTGATATCAGTGGCTAGTTTCCAGACTAATGCAATCGAAACTCAGCAGATGCCGGCTCAAGTGGCAATGATTGCTCAACCCAACATCGAGCTCTTACCGGCTGATAGCCCCCCGTTGACGCAACCGGATACGCTGGAGATTACGGGCACAGCACCGCTTGAAATCAGTAGTTTGTTACTGGCAAATGATGATGATCCCGACACCAGCGGGGAACTCACGGTGATCAGTGCCAGTGGGGGTACCGGCAGTTTTGTTGTTGATCAGGGCAACGTCACCTATTTTCCTGATCAAGCGTTGCTGCTATCGCTGGGTGCGAATGAGACAGAGACCCAGATCATTACGTATGAGGTGGAATCAGGTGGGCAGATTGCCAGCGGTGTGCTGACCATAACCTACCTGGGTGAGAATGAAGCGCCTGTTGTGCAATCAGAAACCGCACAGATCAGCGAAGACACCCAATTGGAACTGCCGGTCCTGGATAACGCGACGGATACGGACGTCCAGGATACCTTAACCATCGCTAGCCTAGATACTTCAAACCTGACGGGCACGGCCGAGATTTCAGCTGATGGGCAATCCCTGATCTACAATCCACCCCAAGACATGGACTCAGGTACCCGTACCGAAGTTTTTAGTTATTCCATCAGTGATGGCACTGTCACCAGTACTGCCACAGTGACTATTACGGTCACCGGCGTCAATGATTCGCCGGTGATCGAATCGGATCCGAGCAGTTTCAGTGTGGATGTGGGGAGTGGGCTGGTTGAAATACCCTTGTCGGCCATATTTTCTGACGCAGACAGCGCAAGTGAATTGACAGTGGTTGCGCTGGCTACGTCCTCAGCCGAGGGCGCCACCGTCTCTGAGGGTAGCGTTCTTTATGATCCCGGTAATATATTTATCAACCTGTCTGAAGATGAGATTGGTACCGATAGTTTCGCAATTACTGTTCAAGACGATCATGGTGCAACGGTTTCGGGTACTTTTGCGTTCCAGGTTATCGGAGCGAATGACGCGCCCACAGCAAATTCAGATTCAGAGGTGCTGTTAGAGGATGGTTCGATAGTCGTTGCTGCTGCTAGCGGTGTTCTAGTTAATGATGAAGACCCGGATACTCTGGATACGCTGGTAGTGTCTGCTATCAGAACAGGAATACTAAGTGGTTCTGGAGTCTCGGCAATGCCGGGTGATGCGCTACAGGGTACCTATGGTACCTTAACGTTGTATGCCGATGGTTCCTACGATTACCAGGCGAATCTGGCTGCTGCTGATGCATTGGCTGCGGGGGAGGTGGCAACTGATGTGTTTACCTATACCGTCTCAGATGATGCGTTAACTTCGCTCAACTCTGACGCCGAACTGGCGTTTACTATTACCGGTACCAATGATGCGCCTGCTTTACTCGATGCAACCCAGATCAACACGACTGTTACTGAATTAGAGGATGGTGACCCCAGCGAGTTGACCGATTATCTGACTGGTTCGGGTTCGTTTACTTTTGAGGATTTGGACCTGGAGACGCATACAGTCAGCGTGCAGGCGGTGGCGTCAAATGCGACCAGCCTGGGTGACGTTGATGTTACCGTGACCAGCGCAGGCGGTAGCGGTTTGGTCGAATGGAACTTTGCGGTTGTCGATGCCGACCTTGATTATCTCGAAGACGAAGAGTCGCTGACTCAGGATTATATTATTACTGTATCCGATGGCCAGGGTAGCAGTTTTGACCAGACGGTGACGGTAACCCTAGTCGGTAGTTATGATTCACCCAATTCAGCCCCTTACCTGGATAGCACTGATGTGGTTTATCAGCATGTTGTCGTCGAGGAACCTTATACAGAGACTTTTGTGTTTTATGATGTAGACGGTGACGACCTCACTTTGGGCTCCGCCATCCCTGCTGAAATTGATAGTTATATATCATTTACACCCGACCTCATCACCGATACCAATGGTTATACCCAGGGTACCATGATCTTGTCGGCACTATTTGTTGAGGGCACGGTTGGCGATTACCTGATCACGGTATCGGCCGATGACGGGTTGAATGCTGAAGTGGGAGATACTTTCGTTTTCAGTGTCAGGGACCCGGACGTTATTGTCGAAGGAGCCGGCCATCAGTTTGTCGCTGGTGAAGCGGAGTTGGTTGCTTCTAACCATGGTGATGACCCAGGTTTAGGCGACGTAGAACTGCTAGATGCGGGACCTGGAGACCGGGTCCAGTTTATGGCTCATATTGATGAGATCTACCTGACCTCAAATTTTGGCAGCACAGTCACCCTCTATTTTAGTGATGGTGGTGGTTTTATAGATGCGAACGCTAGCCCGGGACCAGACGCTATTACGCTGGTTGGTGATATCACCGGCCTGGAATTCCGTTATCTGGGCTTTAATGACACCCTGATTAACGAAACCGAAATTTATGCTACCCACGATAATTTCACCCTGGATGCCGGGGTTGAAAACAATGGTGATTTCTATGTCAGTGGGTCTTCAAACGGGAACTACTATAACATCGGATTAGGGACGGGTTTTGAACAGGCTCATAACCTGGCTCATCCTGTTTTAAGTGGGAATTTTAGTCAGGGTGAGTCCGGTGTGCTCGATATTTCAAGGCAAGGCTCTAGCTATGGCGGTTACCTACTGACATTAGAGATAGTAAATGCGGGGTCAATTTCTGTCTCTGGAGAGGACGATTACTCTTCATCGCTTGTTTCTGTGCTTGAAGTTCAGTCTGTTTCCACTGGCCAGTTGGAAATGGGCGCGATCAGCCAATCTGCTTCGGGCACTCTTTCCATAGGCGGTGGAGGTATTGTTAGTGCCGGGTCTCTGGATAATAATGGCCTGGTAGTGCTCGAAGCTGACTATTACAGTCATGCCAGCCTGCTGCTTGATGGTACTTACAATGAATCCGGTACGCTCTGGTCGACTTCATCTCATCGTGATTTTTATTACTATACAAATACACAACCCCTGAATGAAATTTTCCTGGATTCTTTTGTGCTGGCTGAGACCGGACGGCTTATCCTTGATGCCCCACTCGTGTTCAGAAATCCTGGCCAGACCGTCGATCTGCGCCTGGGTCAGGTTGTGTTTGAGGCTGGTGTTGGCGTCCTGGGCCTGGAGGGTGGGACCCTGATCCTGGGTGAGAACACGGAGATTTCTGGCTATGGTTTACTGGGTTTCTTTGATTTTGATGGCAGTGGTAATGATACAGGAACCATCGTAGTCGATAGCAGCTTTACGACGTCCAATGTCACTGAGTTAGTTCTTGAGGGTGCAGTGGTCACCTTCTTTCCTGCAAATGCCAATGCCGAGCTTGTTGTCGCCGCCAATACGGAATTGGATTTATCCTCGGATGTCATAGAGGTTGATCTGGTTAACCAGGGTTGGATTTTTGTCAGTGGTGCTGATAATGAGATCAATGGGCACTTTGATAATAGTGCTGGGTTGCTGGCTATCGAGGTAGGTTATGATGCCGATGAAACAGGCCTGCATATCGGCGCGGATTTTGTTAACCAGGGTATTATTGAGATCCTGTTAGAGGCTAGTATTTCGGCTTATACGGCGCAAGGTAATTATTCTGAATATAACATTGGCTTTACCTCAGAGAGTAATTTCACCAATGAGGGCTTACTTTTTATTGATGAGGACGTTACGGTTGAGGATGATGGTTATGGCAGCGATCCTAGCTATGACTTTAACGTCAATATTCAGGCAGACATAACTAATCACGGGTTAATTCAGGTTGCTGCAGGCCAGGTCAGCCTGACTGGGGATGTGATTAATAGCGGCACAATCCGGGTGATTGGCTCCAATGGTAGTTCGAGTGCGTTTTCCATCCTGAATGGCTCGAGCTTGATCATTACCGGTAACCTCACTTTGGAAGCAACTAGTTTTGTAGAGCTTGAAGTCAACCTTAATGATACCGATACCATGGCGATTAGTGGCCTGGAGGCGAGTTTAATACAGCCGTCAGGGAGTTCAACTGACCTGGGTACGCTCAGCCTGCTGTTTGACGCGAATCATAATTTTTATCCTGATGAGGATCCTTTAACCGCTAACACTACCTCCATGAGCCTGGATCTTGGCTCGAGCTATCAATCGGGCGCTGATTTTTCTACTGTACAGACCAACCTGGCAGCGGGTTATGACCTGAACTGGTCGGCGTCGGGCGGGGCGATTACCCTGCAGGTCAGCGATGGGATGGAGGCAGTGGTCTCGCAGGCTAGCGAGTTTAGCTCGGTAGGTGAGACTGATGATATACGAATTATTGGCGACCTAATGATTGATCAGGTGAGTCAGACCATTAATTCGTTCAGCATAGAGAAGTGGACGCCTGAGGATACCGGCACCCAGACCGAGACCATCGGCGCTCTGCACCTGGGCGATACTGATACGGTTGCTGAATCATTCGAACTGATTGTCATGGATGATTCGACTGTTGCGCCGAGTCTCGAATTGTATGTGGGTGCTGGCAATGAAGGCGCTGGCAATGATACATCGATTCTGACCCTGAACGGCCTGCTCACCGTTAATGGCATCCTGCAGCTCGATCAAGGCGGGCAGATCAATGGCCTGGGTAGTATTACCATTGCTGATGAAGCCAGTGCTGATCTTGAAGGGGGCACGCTGGATCTGAACCTAACGGTATTGCAGGGCGGCTGGGTCAACGCGGGCGCCAGCTTTGAAACCCTTGAGCTCGATGGCCAGGGCAGCATCATCAATCATTCTGATTTGTACCTCAGCGGGAATTTAACCCTGGGTATTGACGTGGATAATCAACATCAAACGGAAATTAACGGGGGTGCTCAGATAGCGCTTGCGACTGGTGCGGATATCGTATTTACCAACCAAGGGGTATTGGCTACGGATGCTGGCGATGATGTCAGTTTTGACCTCGGCGATAACACGCTGGATACACGCGGTGGAGAATTAGCCCTGTTTACTGGTGTGGTTAGCACCACACTCAGTGGTGGTACTACGGGTGCTGATGGCCTGATTCGCATGGATGGTGAAACCTCTTTTTCAGTATCGGGCGGACCAAATTATTATTCTGGTGCAACGTTAACCTTAGAGGGTAGCCTGACATTTTCTTTGAGCGGTATCATCGACCTTAAAGCATCGGATCCTTCTCAGGATCTGATTCTGGACGGATCCAATGCCAATAGCGTGAACTTAGTCAATGAAGGTTCGGGAACAGCACTGTTAGTGAATTTTGCTGAGACCTACTTCAATAACCTGACTAGCAGCAGTGATGTAGCCATAGGCAACATTAATACTTTGCGGATTTCTGGTGAAAGTCTGATTTCAGGGGATCTTTATAACGTTTACGATGATGAAAATGGAGCTTATATTACCGAGTTATTCCTTGATGACAGTATCGTCATAAGAGGCGACCTCATAGCTCCGGCTGGTACCCGCATCGATGCTGGATTCAATAGTCAACAGTTTGCAATGGTGCTCGCCAATGATTTTGTTAATGAAGGCAATTTTTTCTTTTTGCCTCAAAACGAGGTCAATGCCCATGTTATCGAGTTTGGCGAAGGTCTTAACGTCTCCACCTTTACTAATGAGGGTTTATTTCAAGCTGGAGATGGAAATCTAGTCACGATGGAACTGCAGGGAATCATCATTAATCAGGGTTATTTCGAACTCACCGCTTCTTCGATTCTTAAATTAAGTGAAGAAAGCACCCCGGTGACCCATGAAAATCATGCTGAGATGGCTTTGGGCGAGGATGCCAGGCTAGCACTTGGGCATAGTAATACCTTGCTCAATGGCGCGTCCGGTCTTTTCTATGGGGCGGCTGGTTCGAGCATTGACTTGACGTCGTCTGGTGCCAGTTTCATCAATGAAGGTCACCTCTATGTGGGTGATGAGCCCGGCGATGAATATACGGGCGAGCTGGAGTTTTTAACCTCACTGAGTTCAGGGGAGGTGGTATTTGAATCAGGTAGCGAGCTCAATATAGATATTCATAGCCAGTCAGCCGATCATTTGTTAATCAGCTCAGAGGACAATGCAGGCGGGGTATTGCGCATCAATGGCGGCTACCTGAATATCAATGCCACCCAGAGCAGTGTTGCCACCGGGGTGGTTATTGTAACTGCAGTGAGTATTCTCGGCTCCTTTGACGAGGTCGAAGGCTTGGTTTTCGATAATGTGGCGGCTGGAAGTAGTCCTCTACTCGATATGGTGCAGTCTGCTACCAGCATTACCCTGGTGCCCGTGGCAGCTTCAGAGGTAATCGAAGGCACTTCCAGTAATAATGGTGAGGGAGGTGTCGTACATCACGATGATTTGATTGATATGAATTCAGCATCGCAGACCTTCGTGCTTGCCGGTGGTGGCGATGACACTATTGTTAACATCAGGGCAAGTGACACCGTCTATGGGCAGGAAGGAGACGATACCTTTGAGCTGGAGCTGGAGACGATTTCGGTGCGACGCATTGATGGAGGTGAGGGCATTGACTCGATCGTCCTGCCCGATGTAGCCGCGTCATTCGATTTTCAGGCGAGTACAGGCTGGCTGGGTACCACGTTCGATAATATCGAAGTATTGCGCATGGACAATGCCAGTCAGCAGACTTTGGATATGGATGCGTCAGCAATCAGCCGTATCATTGATGGTGCAAACGAACTGATTGGCGAAGACTCGGCGCTGGTAGTGTTGGGTAACATCGGTGACAGCGTTAACCTGTATGGCGACTTTGAGACTAGTGACAACCGCTATGCAGAGATCGACGGTGGACCGACCTTGCTTTCAGCAGTCAGCGAGGGTGATGTCTCGCTGTATTTTGACCAACATACCCGTGTGCATGTCTACGAGAATGATGATGGAGTCAGTATCTATGGCACAGCTGAGGATGAAGCACTGGAGGGTACTGAAGCCGATGAGACACTATCAGGCCGAGCCGGAGATGATGTTCTTGATGCCGGGGCTGGTGTTGACCTGCAACTCGGCGGGGATGGCAATGATCAGATCATGTATGACGCTATGGATAGTCTCATTGATGGTGGCAGAGGGGTTGATACCGTAACTATAAATGGCATCGTGGATCTCAGTGGCGTTGAAAACCTGAACAATGTTGAAATCCTGGATATGAGCAACAATGGCACAGCAGATACTCTTGAGCTGAATCTTGCCGATCTGGTCGATATGGTTGGCGATAACAGCCTCAATGCGTATGAAGAGGACGCTGACAATAAGGTGTTGGTCATCAACGGTGATGCTGAGGATACTGTCATTCTCAATGGGCTGGATCTAGATGCCATCGCGCCGACGGCTAGCGAGGTGGATCTTTTTGGTGATGGTGAGCTTTATTATCTTTTCCAGGAAAATGGTGTGTCTCTTTATGTTCACAGTGATCTGTCTGACTCAGCAGAGGAAGATCAAGAAAAACCAGCCTCTGGCCACGACCTGGATCACTACATGCATAATAGTCAGGTAGATGCATTTGGTATGATTTAATGCGGCTCCCTGTATACCTTCTTTAATCTGGACTTATATTGAGTTCGGCTAGATCAGGATCCTCACTGGTGGGATGAACCAGTCGATAGCGGTAAGGTTATTTTTCTTCGAGCTTGCTGGATTTGTGGTCAGGTTGCTGCCCAGTCTCGGTAAGAAATTCAGCCAGGCCACTGCTTCTGCCTAGTTGTCTCTGGACCGCCTGTTGCCAGGTGGACGGGTCAGTATAGATACAGACTTTTTCCCGGCATCGGGTGACTGCGGTATAGAGTAACTCCCTGGTTTGTAAATTTTGACTTGCATCGCTTTCCGCCTGTGCTAGAACCAGGCTCACTTGATCAAATTCAGATCCCTGGCTTTTATGCACGGTCATTGCAAAGCAGGTCTCATGCTCTGGAAGTCTACTCAAAGGCACAGTTTTGAAGCCTGATGTGTCCGGGAAGCAGGCCACCATGGAAGGCTTGCTGGAATCATCTGTAGTCGATGTCAGGCCGTCAATCCTGCGGCGATCGATACACAAGCCGATATCGCCATTAAACAGGCCATGCACGTAGTCATTGGTGAGAATCATAATAGCCCGACCATGATAGTGACTCTGGTCAGGTTGCTTCAGGCTAAGGGTTTCGAGCGTGTTCTCGATCTGTCTGTTGATGTGTATTACACCCCAGGGGCCTTCCCGGGTGGGTGTCAGGATTTTGAATCTATTCAGCTCATCGAAAAGTTGCTGAACCGGCTGTGGCGTGCCGAGCAGGCTAATATAATGTGACAGCGGTTTGCTGACCTGCTCGACGCTCGATTCCGGTAAGTTCCTTACTTCAATCTGGTCTGAGTGAGCCGGGAATTCAGGATCTCCCATACTAATTGCTAGCGCGAGCTTGCCAATGCCTTGGTGTTGAGAGAACCGAAAGCTGTGGTTCAACTCGCAAACTGCATCGACTAGCCTGGAGTGCTTACCCAGGGTTTGTGAGTCGGCTTTAAAATAGCGATCGAATAGGGTCAGCGTGGCGGGCGAAAAACCCGGCAAAGGCTGGGTCAAATCAGCCAGTATATTTCCAGTTTCGACACTGGGAAGTTGACCTGGGTCGCCGAGCAGGATCAACCGGGTATTTTCAGTTAATGCGTCCAGGAGATTCGACATCAGGCTTAGATCAATCATCGAGGCTTCATCGACGATGAGGATATCAAATTTGAGCGGTCTGTCGTGGTGAAACCTTGGCTTACCAAAATCTTTGCTGATACCGAGCAGACGGTGAAGGGTCTGAACCTGGCTGGAGATATCGCTGGGGTGTGCAAACTGATTGGCGGTCCAGGTTTGTTGTAGTGCCTGGTTGAGTCTCGAGGCAGCCTTACCAGTAGGCGCTGCCAGCGCAAATGTCAGAGCAGGCTGGAGTCCATGGATTAGGCTGATGATCTTTGCCACTGTACTGGTTTTGCCCGTACCTGGCCCTCCAGTGATAATAGTCAATCTGCGCGTTACCGCCTGGTAAGCGGCAATTTTCTGCATGATGAAAGGCTTCCCATCCTGAAAAAACTGATCCAGCGACGGTAGTGAAAATCCCGGAATTGCAGCAGGTTGGTTAAGCTCGGCTAGATTTTCAGCAATTTTCCGTTCCAGTTGAAAGTAACGATGAAAGTATAGCTGGGAGCCTCTAACGATCAGAGGCGTGCCGCTATTTTCTGTACTGGCGATCGGGCTGGCCAATAGTTCTGCAATCGCCTCCAGGTCATTTTGTTGAATTTGCAGGCAGCTATGTTGCTGGCTCATACTGTGAACCAGCCGCTTAATGACTAATTGGGTCTGCCCTGATAAGCCGGGAGCCAGCTCGTTGATCAGGCCAGTTAATGCGCGGGTAACCTGCTGGTATTCTGTTGCCAGATTTGACATCAGGGGCTCCCTTGCAGCGCTGATTCAAGCGCATGCAGCAAGGCAAGAGAAGGTCGGTCCGAATAAACGCCTGAGCCAACTATGCCATTCATACCCCTGAGGAAAAGATAATAGACGCCACCGTATAGCGTCTCGAAATCCCCCCCGGGAAGCCTTGCGTCCAGAAACTTCTTGAGAGCGACGCTATAGATCAGATACTGCAGATCGTACTGGTGTTGGCGGATGGCATTAGTTAAAGATGCCGTATTATAGTCAGCATCCTCCAGACCCAGAAAGTTAGACTTGTAGTCAATGATGTAATAGAGGCCATTGTATCGGCAGATCAGATCAATTTTACCCGTCATCATACCTTCCAGAGTAGGGCCATCTGCCTGGTATCCTTCGAGATAGCCATAATTCTGACAGGTCGTGATCAGTGCCTGGCCGCTACTGATGGGGAAGTGGAATTCAAGTTCATCGACTCGGTCTGATCGAGCAATATCATGTAGCGAAAACCCTTTCGATGAAAGAGGGGTATGCAGAATATCTACCAGCCATTCATGGCTCGGACCGAGCCATTGGGAGGCGTTGAGATCAAGTTGTTTGAGTAAACGCTGGCAGGCCATGATTTGCTGTTCATGGTTAACCTGAAAATTGATTTTTTCGAGCATGCTATGCAGTGCCACCCCGATCTGTGGGCCACGATTAAAACTAAACCGGTTATAGATGGGATGGCTGGCAGTGGCATCAATTGCTGGTTTGTCTGGTTGTTTGATTGGCTCAGATGGTTCCGGGTATAAACGGTTTTCTGTTTGAGAATCGTCATCGGCATATCCCTGGGGAAGTTCTGTATTGCTTGGACCTTGCTCCAGCAATCGGGTAATTCCTGTATAGCTATGAATCTGCCAACGATCGAGGACGTCGGGCATCGGTTTGGGTGGGTTCAATGCAAGCTTTGACTGGTCTAGTACCAACCTGCTGGTTTTCACTGATTCAACCGTTACCACAGTGCTGATGCCAGCCGCGAGGCTCAGGAGTTGTTGGCGTATTTCTTCGCTATCAAGCTTGCAATCGGTCAAGCCCAGGAGGCTGGCGATCGCGGTATTGCCGAAACCGCTCGTTAGAGGTAAGCCGATCAGGCATCGAGATTTGGCTCGCGTCATTGCGACATAAAGCAGCCGCATATCTTCCTCGAGATTCTCTTTTAGTGCCTTTTCCCTATGAATTTTATTGCTACCCAACTCCGCGCAAACCCGAATCTGTCCAGCGTCACCCTCCTGGTGAAACAGGACTGGATCAAGGTTGTTTTTTCTGCCCTGACTACTGAAGTTCCCCACGGGTATGACGACTACGTCGTATTCGAGACCTTTTGCGCTGTGCATGGTAACGATTTTGACCAGATTTTCGTCACTTTCGAGTCTTAGCTGGCGATTATCGGCTGGGCGTTCTAATTCGGTCTGACGAGTCTTTTTGAACCAGTTAACAAGTGGTTGCATGCCATCTAAATCCAGAGACTGTAACTGTAGAATTTCTGCCAGGTGTCGCAGATTGGTGAGTTGACGCTCGCCCTCGGCATCTCCGAGCCAGATTCGAGCGAGCTGTCGGTGGCGGATTAGCTCATGGATCATGGCTGCTATACCGTGTTGTTTCCATACCGTCTGATATTGCTGAAATTCGAGTATGATGTTGTGCTGTAGGGCATCATCTTCTCGATAGTCATTTATTTCCTGCATGGTTGACTGGATCAGATGACAACTCATTGCAGAGACCAGACGCCGCTCATGTAAAGGGTTAAAGATTCCTTCAAGAATCAATAAGAGATCAGCGGCAGTCTGTTCCAGAAGGACGCTGTCCTGGGTGACAAATACACTGTTTATTCTTCGTTCCGATAGCGCTTGCCTTGCTGCCCGGGCTTCTTTGCGGTTTCGAGTGAGCAGTGCAATCTGTCCAGCTCGTATCGATTTGCCATCTATCAGCATTTGGTGATTTTTTTCGTGATTTAAGATCTTGCAGATCGCCTCAGCAGCGTAAGCCATACTCAGTGTTATGCCACGCGGCCTCAACATTGGGCCTTCTGTGCGATAGGGAATAAAAAATTCGATCGGGGCAATGCTCTGGCCATTCAGGGTTAGGTCTTTTTTGTCGGCTTGGGGAGCCGCTTTTGAGGGTGAAAACAGGATATCCTCGTGACTACCAAAGATGCTCTCCTGGCCGAACAGACTATTTATCGCCTCAACCAGTAGAGGACTTGATCGGTAGTTGGTATCCAGGTTGTACTGGCCTTCGCTTTGGCGTTTTGCAGCGATATAGGTATATACATCTGCGCCCCTGAATTGGTAGATGGCCTGCTTTGGATCGCCAATCAGTAATAGCAGATGCTGGTCACAGGCCTGGTGAATATTTCTGAAAATTTCATATTGGATGTCATCTGTATCCTGGAATTCGTCTACCAAAATAGCAGGAAACTCCCCAGCTAATTGGTTGCACCAACCTGGATTAAGACGGGTGGCTTTTTGCATCTGAATTAATAAATCGTCAACCGTTAATTGAGCGTTATTGGCTTTTTGTTGTTCCAGGTGACTTCTCGTGGCAAGCAGGGCCTGGTGCCAGAGACGTATTTTTATAGCAGCGATTTTGCTCAAATCATTGTGGATGTCGGTTAGTAGATCAAGGCAAGAGTGCTGTGGAACAGCCAGGCCCTTTTTCATGGCATTTGTCAGATTGTCATGGGCCCAATAAGTCCATAGTTTGCTGTCTGGATCGAGGTCCTCTTGATCCCTGCAGAAATAGTCCATTTTATTAAGGGAGCGGTAGGCTGAAAGGTTTTTCTTGACGCCGCTGTCAGCAACCAGTTTTGACAGGTCCTGTGCCAGCCAGAGCCGTTTGGTCAGCACTATTTTCTCTCGTAGACCCTCAGGAAACGCGACGGTTGTATCTACTGCCGGTAGCAGCGTCAGGTTATGTCGATATAAAAGGGGTTCCAGGGATTGACGCAGGCGTTGGGGGTCAGGCCAGATTTTCAGTGCGATGGTTCGCTCTATTGCTGGCAGGGTCAGAATCTGACGACGATAAATATCCTCAGCAGCGAGATTCAGCAGAGCCGCTTTATCGGCATCGAGGTCCTGGTCGAATAGAACCCCGGCCTGAAAGGAGTTCTCAGATAGCATACGAGCGCAGAAACCGTGAATGGTATGGATGGCAGCATCGTCCAGCCATTGAAGGGCGTCAGTTAGCAGTAATTGGTCCCGTCTCAGGTCATTACTTTCCTCAATCAATTCATTAATATGATGGTCTTCTGACTGGCCTAGTTGATATGCGTCTCGGGCACGCACGATCAAATTCCTGATTCGATCTTTTAACTCCTGGGTGGCAGCTATGGTAAAGGTGAGGACCAGGATTTTCTGTACTTTGAGTGGCTTTTGATCGGTTCTTCCCCGGCCCAGCAGAAGGCGAAGATAAAGTTGCGTGATGGTATAGGTCTTGCCTGTCCCGGCACTGGCTTCCAGCAGCTGTTGTCCGATAAGCGGAATACTATTGATTAACATCGGAATCTATCCAGTAGGTATCCATGGGTGCAAATATTTCCTGCGCCAGGTCCAGGGCCTGTTGATCCAAATCATCAGGTATTCGCATCAGTCGTTGCCAATAGGGGTCTGAACCGTCCCCACCTCGCTCGTTGAGCCACTTATCCTGTGCTGCTTGTGCTGCCTGGTCCAGGTTATCTGTTTTCAGGAAGGTGGCATAAAGCGTGTACAGGGTCTCGGCGGGCAGGAGTAACGGAGAGCAGATTCCGAGCCGGTAATAGTCACAAAGTTTTTCCAACATGGTCATTGCAAGTGGAGGATCTATTGCACTAAATTGGCCTTGCTTGGCATCTTTGCCGTGGCGGCCGATGATTATAGAGGGTCGCTGATAACCGGAGGCTTGGAGAAAAACATGTTCGATCCATGGGCCCAGCAGATGACGCCGGGCTAATAATCCGGCCCGGAAATAGAGACGATGTCTTTCCCCCACCAGGCTTATCTCGCCATTTAGAGGACCGTTGCTGAGCTCGATAATTGCCTGCAAGGAATTCAAATCTTCATCTTGATAGGGTTTGATTTCCTCCAGCAGTAACTTAGCCTGGGACAAGTTAGACCTGGCCAGACTGCGGCCTGCTGCGTTGTCCATGATGAGACCGCTGGCGATCTGTTCGCTCGTCCAGTTGGCCTCGTTAGAGCCATCCATAAGGGCGGCGAGCGCCGAGGCGGTTAGCTGGTATTTTTCCAGCGGGTCCTGGCTGAATGATTCACTTTCGTTAAGAAAAGTCGTAGACCGGTCCAGGCTGACATTAAGACGCTGTTTCATGAAGTAGCGTCCGGGGTGTCGGTAAAATTGCACCAGTTCCTGGAGGTTATTGAGCCTGTTGTCCGGAAATTGCAGTGGTTGGCTGCTAACAAAGGGGCGCGTACCCTTGTCAGAAACCAGGCCGGTATGCCATTCCTGGGCAAAGGTCGATAGGCCACTGTTCTGATAATAACGTTTCGAAAAAGGCTGGAGAGGGTGATCGACCACTTGAATAGGAGAGAAAACGCTGTGGCAATAGTCCTTGAGCTCTCCCACCAGGACACTGGCTGGGCAGGACTTGTTATCACGAGCATTTCGGCCCTGATAACTGATATAGAGGATTTTCCTTGCTGATAAGAGCGCTTCTAAAAACAGGTATCGGTCATCTTGTCGCCTGGACTGGTCACCTTTTCTATATTCGGTTCGGCTCATCAGGTCAAATGGACTGACGGCCTTCTTCCTGGGGTACTCGCCATCATTCATGCCAATAAGGCAGACGACTTTAAATGGGATACTGCGCATTGGTACCATAGTCGCAAAGGTGACACCACCAGAAATAAAACGCATGCTGGAGGCCGGTTCGTTGATTTTTTTATGAATCCAGTAACTCATAAAGTCAAGCGAGATGGGTTGGCTGAGCTGGCAACTTTCCAGGTCTTCGACTAGTTTATTGAGGTTACTTTTCAGGTAGTCCAAGTCCAGTACTTCAGTGTCCCAGCAGAGATAAAAATCGTCGAGCATTTGATTAAGCAATTGCTGCCATTGCTGCGGTGTTTTTGCCTTGAGCAGTTGTTTCCTCAGGCTATTGAGCTGTTTCAACAGCGATAATAGTTTTTCCAGCAAGGGAATATCCCCTGAGGACATATCGTAGGGCATGCGCTGTTGATAGAGCCCCTGCTGCTGATCCATCATTAATCCAAGGAGCATCCGTTGAATACCAAATTGCCAGGTGTTTTGATCAATGGCTGGAACATTCCAATTGGCTGCTTTGGTCTCGCCATCCCATTCCCAACGAATACCTGTGTCGCTGATCCATTCTTCCAGTCGATCGATATCGGTTGCTTTGATGCTGAATTTTCGTGCAATTGCCGGCACCTCCAGTAGCCCCATGATCTCCGTGCTGGTGAGGCGACTGCGGCCAAGCGCCAGTATCGTGATGATGCTTGTGAGTACAGTTGACTGGTTCTTTCTGCTCTGGTCTGCAATACCAAAAGCCAGTTTACCAGTGAAATTAGCTTTAATGAGAGGCACATATTCATCGATAGCGGGGGCCATAACGATGATGTCCGAAGGGTTGACGGAGTGACTGCTTACCATCTCCAATAATTGATCCAGGAGGATTTCGATTTCTCTGGATTTCGAGTGGCTGCTATGGAATTGAATGCTGTGATCATCACTGTTGAGCTGTTTGATCTTCGGTTTTGGGTCGACATCGAATTCTCCACCAAAGGTAAGTTCAAGAATATCTGCCTGTAATTGCCCTAGTGCTGTTGTCGGATGAGCATCGGAAAAACTTTCAATGGTCTGGGTATCAGGCTGTTCCAGCAGTAGTTCAAGAAATTCCCTGCCCTGTTGGCCCATGGAGGCCAGTAGCGGGTTACCGACATGGCTGTAATCGTTTAACGGATCAGCTGGTGATTGATTGAGCAGTTGTTGAATCGACCTGCGGCTCTTTATCTTATTCGAGACTATATCTCCCCAGTAATGCTGGCAGGGGTTCATAAAATAAATATCTACTTCAATCAGCTCAGCTAACCTGCGGAAGGTTTCAAGCTGCAGCGGCGCCAGACTGCCTATACCAAAAATACTCAGTCTTTCCGGCAATTGGTTTAATGTTATTCCGTCGCTGAGCCGGGTCATTAAGCGCTGGTGCAGAGCAGCTCTGTGTACCTCTGCTAATTCTGGCTCCTGATTGATTAAAGCTTGCCAGAGTCTGGCCTGCCAGGACTGTGGGTTGTTCTTAACTGGATCATCACCTTGTTGCCAGTTGAGTATCCAGTCAGGTCGGTACATAAGGTACTGCTCGAAAACCTGGGAAAGCTGTTTGGCTAGCTGATAGTAGCGCAGATCTGGATCGCCCGGCTCGGATAGATACTGCTTGAGGGCGGGTTCGTTGGTTTCCTGCAGCCTCGCCATGAGACGAAATGCCAGTAAATCGTCCTGGAGTGGTAAAAGATCGGGTAGCGCTAGTAAATTCTGGTATAGCTTCCAGATGAAGTGGGCGGGTAGCAGACATTCCAGATTTGCTGCAATACCGAGTTGTTTGGCTACTTGTAATTTTAGCCATTGGCCGGTGCCGTAGCTCTGAACCAGTATGGTGGCAGGAACAAAAGGGTCACCCCCGGTCTTAATCGCCTGGTCGGCGAAGATGCTAGTCAGTTCGGCGAGATCATTTGAGCTGATAAGGGTTAGCATGACGGTCTAAGTTCGGTTTTGTTTATCCTAACCGACCACTGGAGTCGTTGGAATGTATCCTTCTTAGAAAACTAGAAACTTTGTTGATTGTGTTAAGAAGCGGTGTTTGATTTTGGCTAGTGCCTTACCCAGGTCTTTAAACCGGGTCACTTAAAGTTTCTGCGCGAGTCAAAATGAAAGCAAGCAGGAACCTGCAGAGAAGCGCTTTAATGGTCGGTTTAAGGATCAGTTAGCCAGACAGTCAAGTGATACAGTACTTGCCCGGAACGGTAGTGTCTTGACGTTTTCAAAGGCGCGATATCTTGCCTGATTGTTCTTGCCAGCGAGTGTCCGAGGTCGAAAATCAAGGCTTGGTCTGAGCATCGTAAAGGATGACCCTGGATGATGTGCTGATGGGTTGAGCTGCCATAATCTTCACGTCGACCAGCGGTGCTTGCAAAACCAGGTTGCCCGGATATAAGGTTGGGGTTGTTGCCGAGAAGTGAGCCAGAGATGTCAATGTTAGATCGGAGTACGATTGCAGACCCCTATGAATTACCGCTTGATGATTTAAACGTAGCCCAGCCGGAGCTTTTTCAGGCGGATGCCCACTGGGATTATTTTGAACGACTACGAAACGAGGCGCCGATACATTATTGTCGGGATAGTCATTATGGACCTTACTGGTCTGTCAGTCGTTATAAGGACATTCTTGCGGTTGATACTGACCCCCGAAGGTTTTCTTCTGCTTCGGGAATTACCGTCGGTGGAGCCGCGGCTTCAAGGACTGGCAAGGCAGCGACCGAACCGGAACAGGGCAAAGTAAAGCAACAGTGGAATGGATTTTCCATGTTTATCGCCATGGACCCTCCGAAACATGACCTGCAAAGAGCAACAGTAACTGGGGTGGTTGCACCGCCTAATCTGGCTCTGATGGAAAGCACTATCAGAGCGCGCGCTGGTGAAATTCTGGATAATCTGCCCTTGCATAAGGCCTTTGATTGGGTTGATCGAGTTTCCATTGAATTAACCACCCAAATGCTGGCGATGCTGTTTGATTTTCCTTTTGAGGATCGACGAAAGTTGACGCGATGGTCTGACCTGGCAACGACCCAACCAGGCCAGGGCATAGTGGAAAGTCCGGAACAACGACGTGGCGAATTGCTCGAGTGTCTCGAGTATTTTACCCACCTCTGGAATGAAAGGGTCTCAATGCCTCCGAAAAATGACCTTATCAGTATGCTGGCGCATGGTGAGGCTACCAAGAATATGTCGCCTTTTGAGTTTCTGGGTAATTTACTATTGTTAATCGTTGGTGGAAACGACACAACTCGCAATTCTATATCCGGTGGTGTGCTGGCACTTAATGAGAATCCTCTAGAATACGCAAAGCTTCGAGCAGACGTTACGCTGATCCCGAATATGGTGTCTGAGATTATTCGCTGGCAGACACCCTTGGCGCATATGCGCAGAACGGCGACCGAGGATGTAAAAATGCACGGCCAGACCATCAAAGCCGGTGATAAGGTCGTCATGTGGTATGTTTCTGGTAATCGTGATGAAACTGCGATACCCCGTGCTAACGAATTTTTGATTGATAGGAAAAACGCGCGCCAGCATTTGTCGTTTGGTTACGGAATTCATCGCTGCATGGGCAATCGTCTTGCTGAAATGCAATTGCGAGTGCTCTGGGAAGAGATCCAAAAGCGCTTCAGTTTCATAGAAGTAGTCGAGGAGCCGATGCGGACCTTTTCCACTTTTGTGAAAGGTTACAGTCATCTGGCTGTTAAGGTTCACCCTCATGAGTGAGGTGAAAAATAGGTGCAATGTTGCCGGCTGTTATCCCATGGAGTGAGTAGGTGGCTCATCGTGTAGAAAGGAATAGATAGATAAAAGTCACGGTTTTCTGCAGGCTGCTTAATCTGGATAGAAGAACCTGTGGTAATCGGGTAAAAGAGTGTCTGCGTTCAAAATAGATCACCACTAGAGCCTGGCCTGGCTGAACTGGCTCAGCTCTTGGTTGTTTAGTTTCTCTTGGTGCAAGGGCCTGTTGCGCAGCTCGAGCGCTAGAGCTGCGCGTTAGTCAGCGGAATGAGGAGTAGGAAATGATTAGATTAATAGGCTTGTGCTTAGTGCTGACTGCCTCGGCAACCTTTGCAGAGCTCACTGAGATTGAATCGCGTATCTCTGAAGTAGCCAGGCAGAAGAAGGACAGCGCCATCGCTCTACTTGAAGAAGTCGTTAATATCAATAGTGGCACCATGAATCACGAGGGCGTCAGGGAAGTCGGTACTATTTTCCGCAGAGAATTGGACCGCTTGGGCTTCAATACGAGCTGGCACGATATGAGTTCAGTTAACCGAAGCGGGCATCTGTTCGCAGATAATCAAGGCAATGGAGTCTGCCAGTTATTGATTGGGCATCTCGATACTGTTTTTGAAAAGACCAGTCCCTTTCAACGCTTTATCCGGAATGCAGACCAGGCCTTTGGACCTGGCGTGAATGATATGAAAGGTGGTGATGTGGTTATTATTATGGCCTTGGAAACACTGGCAGAAATAGGCGTGCTTGATGAAAGTCGATACATCGTCGCCATGACCGGAGATGAGGAAAAATCAGGCAATCCAAAGTCAGTGAGTCGAGCCCATTTACTTGATGCAGCTGAACAGTGTGATTTAGCGCTCGGCTTTGAATATGCCAAGGGCCTTGATACGGCGGCAGTTGCCCGGAGAGGTTCGAGTGGTTGGACCCTGGAGGTGTCTGGGAAACGTGCTCACTCGTCCCGTATTTTCAGTGATGATGTTGGCAGTGGTGCTATCTTTGAAGCCGCCAGGATTTTAACGGGTTTTTATGAACAGGTGCGAGGCGAAGAATATCTTAGTTTTAATCCTGGAATCATAGCGGGCGGAACCGAAGTTAATCACTCGGCTGTCCTCAATAGTGCCGAGGTGTTTGGCAAAACTAACGTGGTGGCCCAGAGCGTGATCATCCAGGGTGGTTTGAGAACGATTTCAAGAAAACAGGAACTGGAAGCCAGGAAGGCTATGCAGGAGGTCGTTGAAAATGGTTCATTACCTGAGACTGCAGCTGAAATAAACTTCTCTGATGGTTATCCTGCCATGTCTCCCAGTCAGGGAAATATGGCGTTATTTGCTGTGCTTGATTCAGTCAGCCAGGATCTTGGATATGGCACCATGACGCCAGGCAACCCCGGACTGAGAGGCGCTGCCGATGTTTCGTTCGTCGCCGATTATGTAGATGCAGTTGACGGTATAGGTGCAGAAGGAAATGGCGCGCATACCTTAAATGAGAGTATTGACCTGTCAACCCTGCCTTTGTTGATTGAGCGTGCTGCATTGTTAATGTATCGACTATCCCAGGGGCGTGGCATACATTAGTCCTGATTCCATGGGGATACGGGTGCTGTTAAAGTCAACTGCAGGCCAGTAGCGTAGCTGAATCAAAAAGGCTCGATAATTCAATCTCTGTTGGCTGTGGATGTATGACATGGTAATGCTGGTTGTACTTGGGCGTCCCACAACGTAACTAAAGGAGATAATATGACAACACCTTATGAGACCTTAGAGGTTGCGGAAGATGGGGGTGTCTGTTTCATCACCATCAGTAATCCACCGGTTAATGTCATGACTTTGCCACTATATCAGGACCTGGTTAGGGTGACTGAAGAGGTTGAGCATAATGAAAGTATTAAGGTGGTGGTTTTCCAGAGCGCTGATCCTGAATTCTTTATAGCTCATTTTGATGTCGAAATGATTTTGACCTTCCCTACGGACCCAGATCCTGTAAAGAGTGAAAGTCTCAGTGCTTTTCATTTAATGTGTGAGCGGGTCCGCACCATGCCTAAGGCGACGCTGGTGAAATTGGCAGGTAGAGCGGGTGGCGGCGGAAATGAATTTGCCGCTTCCTGCGATATGCGTTTTGGTGTTAAAAACAAAACGATTATTAATCAAATGGAAGTACCGCTGGGCATTTTACCGGGTGGCTCTGGAACGCAGAGATTACCGCGGTTGGTCGGCAGGGGCAGGGCACTCGAAATTTGCCTGGGAGGGGATGATATTGATGCCCAAACCTGTGTGGAATGGGGTTACCTGAATCGGATATTTGATTCCTCTGAAGACATGAGCCGATTCGTGGACCGATTGGCATACCGAATCGCCAAGTGGCCCTCAGAGGCCATCGCTCTGTGTAAACAATCTATCAATAATGCTGAATTACCTGTTATTGATGGTTTACTAGAGGAGGCCCACCTGTTTCAACAGACCCTTCGAACTCAGGGCGCTCAGGAGAACATGAGGAGGGCCCTGGCATTGGGCTTGCAGACCCGGGAGGGTGAGTCTCGAATGGCTGAGCTGGCTGAGGCCATTCCCGCAGATGATGCTTAAGCTATAAAGGGCCTATGGTCGAGTGATCAGCGCAAAACAGGTCCAAACCGCCTTTGGTCGGACCAGGTAAAATAGAAGTGGTGTGCAATTAAATGCAAACGATGGTCCTAGAACGTGAACTACAGGCACTGGATAATTCAGCAGAGAAACTCTTGGTGGCCTGCCACGAGGGAGAGATGTTGTATCGGCGCTGGAACGGTCCGGATGATGCCGAGACAGTTTTGCTGGTTCACGGTGGTTCCGGTTCATGGCTACATTGGTTCCGTAATATCTCCTTTCTGCGGCGGCACTGCCATGTTGTCACAGTTGATTTGCCAGGGTTGGGTGATTCTGCTGCGCTAGCTGAGGGGTATACAGCGACTGATGCAGTAGATGTTTTCTCCAGCGGTACCCTTGATATAATGCAAGGCAAATCATTCCATATTGTGGCTTTTTCTTGGGGTTGCGCTGTTTCTTCTCAGGCAGCCCTTTACCTGGGAAATCAATTGCGTTCTTTGTTATTGACGGGGCCGGCTTCACTCGGAGATATTCCTCGGCGTGGAACCATGAAACCCCTGATTAGACGTACACCGGATATGTCTGCTTTGGAAGTTCGTGAGGCCCATCGCGAAAATCTTGCAAGATTGATGATCTATGATCGCTCTCGGATTGATGACCTTGCCGTTTTAATCCAGATACTCAACACCCAGAAAGCCAGATTTAACAGTCCCCAGTTTGCCCGCTCGAAACTTGTACTCGAAGGAGTAGCCAGGACCCGAGTTCCCCTGAAGGTGGTTTATGGCCAATACGATGCCCCCGGGCTGCCTGACATTGTGGCTAAAAAAGATTTGTTTGAAGCGGTGAGCGATAATGTCGAGTTTGAGATTATTGCTGATGCAGGACATTGGCTGCAGTATGAACAAGCTGGCATATTTAACGAAATGACCTTGCAATGGTTGACGAAAAATAGCGGTCGAAGCTGAATCCAAACAGGAGCTGGCTGCAGCCTGGTTTTTTTAAGGCAGGTTAATCAGATATTGTTAGCTGGTTTATGGACTCAGTCAATAATCAAATAACGGTTTAATAAATGATATTGAGACCTTGCCTCAATATTCATAAACGTCATTTTCGAATATGAATCCTGATTCGGACATGATGAGTCGGTGCCGGGCCCCGATAGTATCAGCATCGGCATTTTGGTAACCCGCATCCCCTAGCCAGAGAGCAACCCTGACACCATCGGCGCGTTGTGAAACCCGGGTCTGATAAGTTCTAACGTCCTGTGCATGCAGATGGGACATGAGATCACTAGTTGGAGAATGCAGCGCTAGCTGGTGTAGGGTGATCCAGGTTGGCGGAGCCAGGTCGATCTCTCCCAGTGAATGACGAATCAAAGCATCTGGTGGCGTGATCCATTCATGATCTTGTATTTCGTGACCATCTACTTCGACCGGTGAGTCAGTTTGGATAGTAGTAGCAAAAAACCATGTTGCATAGCGCCTGTTTTTACCCGGTGGTGGAGTCCAGTGTGCAAACCAGGCAAAATCTTCCGGTCGAACCACTAAACCAGTTTCTTCTCTGGTTTCGCGTGCTGCAGCACAACGAGCAGCATCGTCAGGATTAGCATTGTCCTGGTAATCTTCAGGATCAAGTCGACCTCCGGGGAAAACCCACATGCCCCCAAAGTGTACTTTCGATGTTCGGTGCAGCATGAGCGTTTGAACGCCTGCTTCATGGTCGCGAAGTAGCACCACGGTCGCTGCTGGAATAGCGGGCTGTCCACTGGTTTGGTCACTATTAATAGCGTCGTAGATATCGTTGCGGTGTTTGTTTTTCATAGGTACATCATTGTCTGCGTGGTGACTAAATCGCCTGCATTGTTACTCAAATGCCTGCATTGTTTTTAAATTGTCAGTATTGTATTTTTAAAGCGAATACCGAGTTACTGGCCTGTCGATAACACCCTGATCAGTCAGGGTCATATGCGTGAGCGTCTGTTCGTCATGTAGCATCCTCCACGATAACATTTTCTGGCTGTATTCGAGAACAAGATGCTGATAATCCGGATGCTGGGCTAAATTATAGAACTCTCCAGGGTCTTCTTGCAGATCAAAGAACAGTGGTGGTAGCGCCGTAAAGTGCACATACTTGTATCGTTTCCCTCGTATTACATTAAGAGAACATTGATGCAGGTTTATGCCCAATTGCTGTTCCAGCGCGTCACCGGTACTGACGTCTCGAAAATCAAACTCCCAGTGTGCCTGTGTTCTCCAGCCGGGTGGAACCTCCCTACTACGTAGAAGCGGTAACAGAGATCGGCCATCGCATTGTACGGGTACCGTGAGGCCCAGCCACTCCAACATGGTTGGCATGATATCGACATTTTCAGTAAATTCCTGGCACTGGCTGTCTCGAGTGACGTCTGCCTGTTTATCTGGATCATGAATGATGAGCGGTATGTAATAGGACTGATCAAAATAGCCCATCTTTCCTAAAAGCCAGTGATCTCCCAATTGCTCTCCGTGATCTGAAGTGAATATGATCAAGGTGTTGTTCCAGGCGCCAGAGGCTTTCAATTCATCGAACAGCCTGCCGAGATTACTATCAACTTCTGACATTAAGCCGAAGTAACTACTTTTGAGCCGGGCTAACTTGTCTTCATTGTCTGGCGCTGAGCTGTAATTTTTGCGGAGGAAATAATTTAGTAAAGGGTGCTGTTCCGACTCTTCTTCTGGGCTTGCTCGCCGCACGTTTTGTTTAAGTTCAGCTGGATCGTAGAGTTGATTGAAGGGCTCTGGCGCTACCCAAGGCGGGTGAGGCCTTAAAAGGGACAGGTGCACACACCAGGGTTTAACCTGCTGCTGGATATAATCGATCACCTGGTCTGTCATGAAGCGGGTATCGTGGTTTTCTGCAGCGATCGCCAGCGGAGCTGGGCAAGGGCCGCCATCTTCATATTCTGGCCCTGGTATCTTGTCGGTGTAGAGACGGAAGTTAGGCTCAGGAATGGTGTGGCCTTTTTCTCTTAACCAGTCGGCCCAGGCATCCGGATAGGTACCCATCTGCACCATGGGATTAATACCGGGTAAAGGGCCTTCATAGGATTTTAACACGGCCGCATCTGGTTCGAAAAAACGCGGGTCGTTGGCAGTATCAGTATAGCCAAACAGAACCGGGTCATAGCCGGCTTGGCGGGTTTGGATAGCCCAGTTGGTATGGCGTGCGTCTAAAGGCGTGCCGTTGGTTCCAGATCGGTGATTCTGCAGGTACATGCCGGTATGCAGGGAGGCTCGCGATGGCCCGCAAGGAACTGCATTAGCAAAATGACATTTAAATAGACGGCCCTGCTTTGCCAGGTTATCCAGGTTGGGCGTCTGGACCCGGTGACCGAGTGTGGACAAGCACTCACCGCGCCACTGATCTGCAGTGATAAAGAGTATGTTTTTCATGTCCTGATTCTCTATTACAAATACCCAGTATGCCACAGCCTGGCTATACCAGACTTAGTGTGACTGAATAGTTTCTAGGAAGTCTCGAAATTGACTGAAATCCGCAGTAACCAGGCCGCAGAGTAAGCAGTTCTATTAACAGGGCTAATCCTGTGGACCAAGCGACTCAAGTGTTCGCAGTGTGGCCTTGTCCAAAGCGGTTTGATCTGGGTTCATGAGCTGTTGAGTGAGTTTCTTACCTAGTTCAACGCCCCATTGATCAAAGCAGTTTATGTTCCATATGGCACCCGAGGTGAACACTTTGTGTTCGTACAGAGCAATGAGCATACCCAGGTTAAACGGGGTTAGTTCTTCCATCAGAAGAATGGAGCTGGGTCGATTGCCAGGGTAGTTCTTGTGTTCGTTAGTGGATTTCTCCCCGAATGCAAGCGCAGCAGCCTGCGCGACCATATTTAAAAGCAAAAGGCGGTGTGCGGTTGGACTGGATGTGTTGTCTTTGCGGATGGCTATGAAGTCGACGGGAACCAGGTGTTGGCCTTGGTGTAACAGCTGAAAAAAAGCATGTTGGCCGTTGGTGCCCGTCTGTCCCCATATGATCGGGCCTGTGGAATAATTGATTGGTTCTCCAGCTCGGTTAGAACGCTTGCCATTACTTTCCATATCCAGTTGTTGCAGGAAAGAGGGCAGCAGGCTCAGACGCTCGCAGTAAGGGACGATGGCATGGCTCTGGACATCGAGAAAGTTACCATACCACAGCCCTAGTAACGCCATAATTACTGGCATATTCTTGGCAAGTGGCGCGGATTGAAAATGCTGGTCCATACAGGCCGCGCCGTTGATTAAACCGTTGAAGTTGTTAAAGCCGACGCAGATGGCAATGCTCAGACCAATACCAGACCACAACGAGTAACGTCCGCCAATATCTTCACTGAATGTAAGAATATTGTTAGTACTCAGTCCGTAAGCTAGCGCTTGTTCTCTGTTTGCGGTTACCCCGATCATGTGGTTAGTCGACTGGGGATCACTCAACTGGAGGTGTTTACTTAGCCAGTTCGCTGCTGTATCAGCATTGAGCATAGTTTCCTGGGTTGTAAAGGTCTTACTGGAAACAATAAATAGGGTTGTTTCACTATTGATGCTGCTGAGCAGATGGCGTATTTCAGCCCCGTCCACATTGGCAATAAAATGAACCTGGATTGCATCATGCCAATATTCTCTTAAGGCGGCACAAACCATTTTCGGGCCTAGATCAGAGCCACCAATTCCGATATTGACAATATCGGTAAAAACCTTGTTGGTATGGCCGCGCATAGTACCGTTTCGAATGCGTTCTGAAAGGTCTTTAAGCGCATTTAAAGCCGACTCATTTTCTGCAGAATGGGTTCGCAGCTTGGTATGACCCACGGCGCGATTTTCCGTAATATTGATAGTGGCCCCGCTGAACAGGCCATCGCGGAGTTCGCTAAATGGAGAGGCCTCGGTTAATTCCAGTAGCGAATTGAAGATGCTCTCGTCGACACCATGCCTGGAGAGATCCAGGCTTAGACCTTCTAATATGATGGGGCGTTGGTTAAACTGCCTGCCTTCGCTTATAACATCATTGATTCTGGGAGCTTTTTCAGCGAGGTCTTTAAGTTTAGTCCAGCTTGTTGTCAGCGCGGGATTAAAATTGCTCATGCTCATGTACTGAGTCCTGCGAACGGTGGGTTATTGCGATGACAGAGGTCCTCAGCGGGGTAGGGTCCTCCTAGAATACGCTTTATTTTAAAATGGCTGTACCAGCTCAAGTAGTTTGAGACAGGCACAGGTAATTTAAACACTCGTTATTATGTTAGCAGTTTTTATAGACCAGTTTTGCCTTTATATCACAGGTAGATGGTTTGAGCTTTTAGGGAATATCCATGACAGTAGCCAGATGGTTCGTTGCAGTGTTTGTAGCATCCGCAATCACCTTGTTTTTCATTTATGACCTGGACGGCTTGCTGCAGCTCAGTCAGTTAAAAGCGCAACAGGAATCATTAGCTCAGATGGTAGCGGACCAACCGGTCGAGTCTGCGGTCTTCTTTATGGCAGCTTATATTCTGGTTACCGGCCTTTCTCTCCCTGGTGCGACCCTGATGACATTGCTGGCAGGGGCGTTGTTTGGTTTTTACTATGGCAGCTTAATTGTTTCCTTTGCTTCAACTATTGGTGCGACCCTGGCTATGTTGACCTCGCGCTTCCTGATCCGAGAGTGGGTCGAAAGTCGATTTTCAGGCCAGGCTAAAAAGATTAATTCCGGCATGCTCAAAGAAGGTGCTTACTATCTGTTTTCACTGCGCTTGATACCGTTGATTCCGTTTTTTGTGATCAATCTAGCCTTGGGACTGACTCGTATAAGGGTGTCTGTGTTTTATGTGGTTTCCCAATTGGGTATGTTGCCGGCAACTTTTATCTACGTTAATGCCGGACAGGAATTAGCTCGTTTGGATTCCTTTGAAGACATTTTATCCATTGAATTATTATCAGCATTACTGTTGTTGGCGGTTTTCCCGATGGCTACAAAACGCCTTGTTGAGATGTTCAGGAAACGAAAGTTACGATTGCGATTTCATCGGCCCAGGGAATTTGATAACGATATCGTTGTAATAGGGGCCGGCTCCGGGGGCCTTGTATCGGCTTTGATCGGTGCGACAGTCAATGCCAAGGTCACCTTGATTGAGGAAAACCAGATGGGGGGTGATTGCTTGAATACGGGTTGCGTGCCGAGTAAATCATTGATTCGTGCCGCTAATCTTATGGCTGACATTGGTTCGGCGGATGAATTTGGAATCCAGGTAGACTCAGCCAAGCTTGATTTTGCTGAAGTTATGGCGCGGGTTCGTGGCGTCATTAAGCAGATCGAACCGAATGATTCGGTTGAACGCTACGAAGCAATGGGGGTGGATGTAAGGACTGGGCATGCAGAGATAATATCTCCATTTGAGGTTGCTGTAGGAGGAAAGTCCATTACCACAAGGAATATTGTGGTCGCGACAGGTGCGGCCCCGATCTGGATTGAAATCGATGGACTGCCGGCTGATCGTTGTTTTACATCTGAGACGATTTGGAATCTGACTGAGCTACCAGCCAATCTTATAGTCATCGGTGCAGGTGCTATTGGCGTTGAGCTTTCCCAGGCTTTTGCACGTCTGGGTAGTAAAGTGACGTTGGTGGAGCAGGCTGATCGGATATTAGTCAATGAAGACGTGGATGTCAGTGAGCGGATTAGTCAATGCCTTCAAAACGACGCCATTGAAATAAAAACCAACTACCGGGCTTTACGTGCAGAAACAGATGGCAATGGTATTCATCTGGTGTGCCAGGGGGAGGAACAGGCAAAGATCCCCTTTGATGCTGTCCTGTTAGCCCTAGGTCGATTACCTAGGACAAAGGGCTTTGGTCTTGAGAACCTCGGTGTTGAACTGCTTGATAATGGTGCCATTAAGGTAGATGAGTACCTGCGAACTCAGTATGACAACATTTATGCTGTGGGGGATGTGGCTGGACCTTACCAGTTCACCCATACCGCTTCACATATGGCTTGGTATGCTGCAGTCAACGCGCTGTTTGGGGTTTTCTGGCGGTTTAAAGTGGATTACTCCGTGATTCCTGCTTGTACTTTTACCTCTCCTGAAGTCGCTCGAGTTGGCCTGAATGAGCAGCAAGCAAGGCTGCAGGATATTGCCTTTGAAGTGACTGTTTTTGAACTCTCGGATTTAGATAGGGCCAGGATCGATCAGCAGACTGAAGGCTTTGTAAAGGTTTTAACGCCACCTGGTAAGGACAGAATTTTGGGTGTTACCATCGTTGGCAGTCATGCTGGTGAGGTTATCAGCGAGTTTACCCTGGCAATGAAAAATCGCATCGGCCTTAACCAGGTGCTATCTACCATTCATATCTATCCCACTTTTGCGGAAATGAACAAGTTTGTTGCTGGTGCTCATCGGCGGGAACACAAGCCGGAATGGGCCCTGCGCCTGGCCGAGCGGTTTCATCGCGTACGTAGAGGCAAGTGAGGTAAACAGGTCCTGCCCTTCCCAAAAAAGCCGTTTAAATTCAGTAGCCAGCGTTGCTGAGGTCAAGCAATGGAAAAGCACTTTGCAGGCTGGATGGATTGGGATTAATGGCGGTGTTTACAAAACTGTTATCAAGGTCTTTGAAAGCGGTTACGCCGCAGAGTGCAAGGGACTCAATGATCTCGTGCCTGAGGATGGCTAGACAGCGAACTAAAGCAGCACTCCCTCCTGCCGCCAGTGCCCAGGCTTCCAGTCGACCAAGGCCGACTGCATTAGCACCCATGGCCATGGCCTTGAGAATGTCAGTGCCGCGATAGAATCCCCCGTCGATGATGATCTCAGCGCGTCCAGCAACGGCTTCAACTATATCGGGTAATAAATCGAGGCTACCGGCGCCTTGATCAAGCTGTCGTCCACCATGGTTTGAAACATAGATCACATCGACGCCATAAGCCAATGCCTTTTCAGCATCATCGGCTCGATTAATGCCTTTTAGAATTAAGGGAATATCATGTTTTTCTTTTATTCGCGCTACATCTTTCCAGTTTAGCTTGGCCTGATAGTTGAAATCACCCGGTGAGGCTGGCGAAGTTGGAATAACACCTTTTGCAATATCGCGCTCTCTGCGGCTCACCACTGCCGTGTCAACAGTCAAGCAGAAGCCAATATAGCCGCTATCGATGACCCGCTTAATGATCTCGTCCTGCCAGTGCTCATCACCCCGAACGTAGAGTTGGTAGATTTTGGCTGAGTTAGAGGCATCAGCAATCGCCTCAATGTCAGGGGTACAGACAGAACTAGCGATACTCATGATGCCAGCCTGTTCAGCAGCAATTGCCGCGGCGGCACCTCCCTCAGGGTTAAAGACTTGTAAGGAGCCAATTGGAGCAAGGATGACAGGTAATTGCATTTGCTTGCCCATGAATTCAACCCTGGTATCGATGTTTGATACATCATTAAGTACTTTTGGTCTCAAAGCCCTGGCGTCGATACTGGCCCGGTTTCTTTTCAGAGTTGTTTCAGTTTCGGTCCCCCCGATCAAATAATCCCAATGCGTTTGATTGAGGTTTAGCCTGGCTGCTTTGACTATCTCATGAATAGTTTTAAATTTTGAATCAGGCATGGGAAGGTATCCTTGGTTTCTGCAGATGATAACTGAGTGTTGCAAAAGCGCAACCAGACCAAGTTATTACTGCACCTTGCAGGTCTCCTGGAGCGGCCATAATTTGGGTTGACAGTAATCCGGGCCTGGTATGTTAACGGGTGTAAAGCGATCAATTTCAGTAGCCTCAAGTGCAGGCCTTGGTCAACCTGTCGTGGTCTACCGGGTCGTTTTAATGATTCATCCAAGCATAATTATTAGGGCAGAGAGCCAGCGTGGCGGTACTAAGGCAGGTCCAGGGATGATTGCGTTATTGGTTATATTGCTGGACAATCAAAAGCAAAGCAGATGAACCACAGGCAGGTTAATCGGTTGTTAACTGGTAAAAAACTCATTTTTACGCTCGTTGCCATACTTGTGCTGGGTAACGGGCAAGCAAGGTCTGATGATCGCGCAAGGCTTCTGGATGCCGCACGTGAAACCATTAATGCGGCGCGCTATGCAGCTTTGATCAG
>JABIZD010000018.1 GCA_018666555.1 Gammaproteobacteria bacterium | reverse complement strand
GGTGTCTCAGTAAAGGGGCGGAAGATATGCTATCGGGAAAATATTTAACTACGAGATCCTGACTCAACGCGGCATTTTTAAACTCAACATCTAAGTGTACAATTGGGAGCAGGTGTAAAATTGGGGTCAGAGTCGTTACACTGACCCCAACTCTTCAGTGCTATTCGATTACCCCACTCTTATAGCCATAACGGCCGACCTTCGTCACGGCTAACCGCCTTCAGAGACCGCTTTGATCAGTCCGCGCGCCCCATAGCTATCAGCATACTCGTGCATGCTCACTATCTGGCCGCCTTCAATAATTGCCACAACACACAATCTCATGAAAAGACGGTTGCCGTCTGGCAGGGTACCCACAATATCGTGCTCCTCTACAAACCCCGAATCGGTGCCAGAACAGATACAGTTTTCGTAATGGAAGTCTGGAATCGCTCGCTTCACCGCCAGGGTGAAATGCAGTAAGTCAGTTAACCCCATGGCGGACGCATTGTTTTGCCGGGCAGTCATATCAGGAGCACAAACCTCCCTCAGATCTTTTGTGTCACCCGCCTCTGCTGCGGCAAAGAACTGCCTGGCAATTTTCTCATGTAGCATCACTTGTCGTTCCTCTCCTGGACGTTAGTTGAAATTTTCATCGAAGCGGGTGGGACCTGCTGGTTGGTCTTGAATTGATAGGCTTAAAACCCTGATTGCAACAAGGCCAGATTCTACCACTGAGCCCATTACTTCCTATTCATCCCGCGGAAAAGGCGTTGGGTCACCGTCAGCGGTTGGAATATTGAACACATTTAATGTCATTGAGACAAAGGAGTAGAACCCAATGGTCTGAATGAGTTCCATTAAACCAGTTTCACCCCAGCACTCAATAGACGCATGGTAAAGCGGTAGAGGCAGATCTCTGGTTTCGTGTATCGCACGACACACGGCGATAGTCAGCTTCTCGTCATCGGGCGCATTAATCGGTGGTTCGCCCTGGTCAAATACCGCCTGAATCACGCCATCGGAGACACCCTCATTTTTTGCCATTTTTGCATGAGCAACCCATTCAACATTGCTCCTCCAGGCGCGACCCGTCACGATTATGGCGAGTTCCACGATACGCCTTCCGATCGACGTTCGTTCCCAGACAAAATTACCCAGACTCATGGCTCGCTGGGCCACCTCCGGACTGCGAATCCACGGATCAAAGGGACCACCAAACTGGCCATCTGGGCGAGGCGCCCGCGCTTTACCTATGCGCTTATATTGAGCCTGTTGTTCTGGTGTTAACTCATCAAAGCTCTTTGATTGCAAACGACTGGTCACATCCCCTCTCCTCGACTAAAACTGTTAATCAATCATAACGAATAAAATCTCTTTACTTCAAACCGATCTCTATCACTTCGAAGCGCAACCACCACCGACTATGTCTCGGCCAGCTATTCAATCCTATAACAGCATTGGATGATCAAGCCTGTTTTAGGGCTGGTGTTTTAAACTCGATTTATTGCAATCTAGTTCTGGGAGGTCCGGCTTGTGATTAGAGGCTCGGATTTAACTCAGTGTTTGTGCTCGAGCAAAGTTTGCTCTGTAAAGACCTGGGTACTAGTCTGAGAATTTCTCGACGATTTCCGTATCGTAAGCATCAATACAGGCCCGGTCTGCATCAATGGCCTTTAACTGGGCCAGCGCGCTATAAAGGACACGCTTCAGCAGTTTTGGGTCGCCAGTCGTGATCTGTTCTGGTTCGGTGGTGTCAAAGTAAACCACGTTGCCGTCGGGGTCTTTGGTTTGCCAGTGCATACCAGGTAAACCAGTTTCGTCCTGCGAATAGGTTGCAGGTTCTCCTTCCAGCTCAAATCCATTAGCTATCATTCCACTAAATAATGATTTGCATTATTTATAAAACATGGTATCAAAGCTAGCAATCAATTTACGAGCACTAGAAAAATGAAAGTCAGCAATAGCGTGTATCCGAATGAGGATCAAATTAGAGGCTTTATGGAACCGGCAGCAGAAGGACCCATTTATATGGTCAACCTGCTGAAATTTAAGGATAGAGCCGAATACGAAGATGGCCGCGACACCGATTTAACCGGGGAGCAGGCCTACGCGATTTACGGAGCTGCTGTATCAAAACTGCTCAAGGAGTTTGGAGGCAAAGCGTGCTTCGGTGCAGACGTTGAACGGTTAATGCTCGGAGAAGTTGAAGAGCTTTGGGACAAGGTTGCCATCGCTATGTATCCATCACGCAGCAAAATGATGGAAATGATGCAGTCACCACGAATGCAGGAGATTGGTGCGCACCGCGCAGCCGGGTTGGCCGGCCAACTGAATATTGAAACAGTTTCTGCCGCCGGAGCGTGGCTGGGCGGAGATGGCATCTGATGGAACTTACGGAGCCGAAAACGCTTTAAAGAGGCCCCTATATCTCCTTTACAAAAAAATACTGGCTTTTTCACGGTTTCGCTGGATTGAACGAGATTTGATTGTTAACCAGACCGAGGAGATGAGTTTGCGCCAGCCAACCGCTAGCATGCAGAGAAGAAACCCAACCCTGATAGGTTCCTCGAGCCCTATTGAGATTTCTTCCTAATACGGATTTAAAAAACCCGGGACTAAAACCCCGGTTCCGGTCTAAACGAGTCCCAGTGTTTTATCGGCATCGCTTCTGGACTTTTACTGACGCCGGGTCGTTGGCCAAAACGGCAGTAGTGTCGCGCCTTCATACCAAACTCTCTAGGCCGCGCCACATCCCGATGAAAATCGTCACCGACAAACGTAATCCTGCTCGGCTCCACTGCTGTTTTTTCGATAGCCTTTTGGTATATAAGATCTTCAGGCTTCTTCGAGTTAACCTCAGCACTATCAATTACAAATGAGAAATAGTGTCCTAGATCCAACCGGTCAAGAAATGCTTTTGGTCCACCAGCAAGAAAGAAATTTGAAACCACCGCCAAATTAGCCTCTTGCGACCAGGCTTGTAACATCGCCTCTACACCGGCTGTTACACGAATGGTGTGAATATAAGTATGTGAAAAATGATCCAGCATTGCTGCAACTAAAGCCGCAATTTTGTCATCAGGTATGGTGCCTTGTCTTTCGAAAAGAGCTTGCAGGCGAATATTTAGACTGACTTCGCTACTGTCTTGCCACCAGTTATGGTCGCGTCCTTGGTTATAAGCTAACCGAAATGACTGCTCTGAGGAAAACACTCCTGCCTCAACGGGTAAATGTGCAATGGTTCCCATACCGTCAATCGAACCAGAATCATCAAAGTCATCAATGAGAGTGTTGAAACAGTCGAATAGAATCCAATTGCTAGTCATAGTTGGCTACTACAGATCAAATAGTTATTCACCTACTATTCTAACGTATTTGAATTCACATGGATTATCAGCTTACAGTGACTTAAACATGATTGAACATCAGCCAGTACCCTACCCAACCGTTGTTCGGAAAATGGAGTTCATCATCTTTACCAAAAGTTGAACCAACATTGCGTCCGTTAACATTGTTACCAGCAGCTAGAAAAATACCCAATCAAACTACATCAAAATAATATTACCAAGGCGCTAGCAGTGGTCTATCTGGATTTTTGTGCTAGTAATCTGATAGAAGGAGCTTGATGCCGGAATTGTACTCGAGGTTTTTTAAACCAGTGCTAAGATACCTGGCAAGGTGCTCAAATACTCGCCGTGGCTTATTGGCAGTCTTTTCCATATGCGACTCAGATGGCCCGTCACTGTATCTTGTTTGGCGGCTTATCGACCGGTTCATAGAGCGCTGAATCAATCTGAGAGACCCACTGAAGAATTTGGTTTAATGCGAAAGAAACACAGAAAAAGACACAAAAAAACACAGGGAACAAGGCGCCCATGTTCCATTTTTCACTCGTTAATCATCGTTCCCTGACTGGAGAAAACTGCTTTGAGTAAAAATTCACTGGATCGAGTATTGTCAGGTTGGGATGTGTTTTTTATCGCCGTTGGGCAAATCATTGGCGCCGGCGTCATTGCCTTAACGGGCATCGCTATCGGCATGACAGGGCCTTCGGTTATTTTCGCCTACCTGCTGTCGGCAGTGTTAGTGCTCATAGTCACAATTTTGATCATGATGGCAGGCAGCGTATTGCCTGCAGTCGGCGCCTATTATGCATGGTGTTCCCGACTAAGCGGTGGCTGGATAGGGTCTATCGTCCTGTGCCTGATTCTCTTGGCCAGTGTGTCACTGAGTTTGTATGGCAGTTCCTTCGGGCTCTACCTCAACCCATTGTTTCCAATACTTTCGGTGAATGCGTGGGGAATATTGGTCATAGTGCTACTGTTCCTGGCTAATCTTTTAGGTTTAAATCTAGCGGCAAAAGTCCAGGTTGGTTTAGTCGCCATCCTTGTGTCCGCACTGGCTATCTATGCTGGTTTTGCGATACCAAAAATTGAAGAAGGACTACTAACGCCCTGGTTGCCGGAAGGTATCATTGGTTTTGTTACCGCTGTATTTTTACTGAAGTTTGCCACTGGTGGCGCCTACATGATTGTCGGACTCAGTGGCGAGATGAAAAACCCCAGGCGCGTGATTCCAATTGTTATGACCACTGCAACAATCGCTGTTGCCGGTATTTATGCTTTTGTCGCCCTGGCAAGCGTTGGTGTAGTGCCCTGGCAAGAGATGATAAACCAACCTCTCACCGTGGCTGGACAACAATTCCTGCCGGGCTGGGCAATGACTTACTTTCTGGTGGGAGGAGCAGGATTGGCCATCTGCACAACGTTGAACTCCCAGTTCATCCAACTGCCTCGAACATTCATTGTAGCCAGTTGGGATCGCTTGATTCCCGAACGACTTGGCAGGCTAAACAGATATGGGGCACCCCACTATATTCTAGGCATCATGATGGTAGTTGGCGTATTCCCCTTAATCGTTGACCTCGACATTGGAGATATCGCTCGAGCTGCTACTATTTCAGCCAGCCTACCGTCGATCTTCGTTTACTGGGCGCTGACCCGTATCCATACGCGTTATCCCGAACAATATGCTAATTCAATGTTCAATATGAAGCCGGTGTGGATCTGGAGTTTGTTCGTCTTTTCAGAACTGTCCACATTCGTAGGCATTTACTTTTTATCGAGAGATCTGTCATCAACAGTCATTTGGAGTCTAGTGATATGGACCATAGTAGCTGTAGCCTACTATCCCATTCGAAAACATTTTCTAGCCAAGCAGGGGTTTGATCTAGATGCAGCGACTAGTGACGACAGCCTATTCCACAATCAGTAATGTCTATTTCGCTATTAGTCACGTGATTCCACTATCCATAATCACTCACATTTTTTACGCGCCCTGCTCTCAGTAGTTTTCGTTCTATGAATACCACGGTTTCTTTTGATGAGACTTGGCCATACTGAAGCTAGTACTGAATTTAGTGCTAAATTCCGCAGCATCAATAATGGTCCGCGCATTTTCCGGGCAGGCGAACAGCTGTTTCAATAGCTCCCAATCATTGATGGCGATACTGGCTTGTTATGACACCGTGCCAGCGTGCAAAAGTCTGAGGAAAATTAACTGCTTCCACTAAGTTGAACAGACGCACAATGTCTAGAGCAGAGAGATCAGTGCTAATGAAATAATCCTGTCGGGCGTATCTTTACCTTCTTCAACGATTAGACTAAAACTAATTAACTCATCATTTCGTCGACGCCATAGTAATCACTCACAAATCTTCAAAGTTTGGGCAACTAAGCGGAAATTTAGAACCTCACCAGCGGACTGGAACAACGACTATTGGCAAGGAGCATTTTACCTCTCTGATGGTTTCTTGATCAGCTCCAACAAATGGGATAAGGGTACCCTAACGCATAGCATTAGCCGTTTCGATAGATGTCGCTGTAACCGTTTAATGCAGGTGCACCGCCCAGATGCGCGTACAGTATTTTTGACCCAGCAGGGAAGAAACCTTTCCTTACCAGATCGATCATACCCTGCATCGATTTACCTTCGTATACCGGATCGGTAATCATCGCCTCGGTACGTGCTGCCAGACGTATTGCCTGGTTAGTTTCATTGCTGGGAACACCATAAGCCGGGTAAGCATAGTCGGGATTGATATGGATATCCTCATCTCCTATCTCCTGCCCCAGATCGATCAATTTTGCAGTCTTACGAGCAATATCAGTCACCTGTGCGCGAGTCTGCTCGAGAGTACCCGAGGCATCGATGCCGATAACCCGATTAGCCCGGCCATCCACCTTGAAACCTACAATCATGCCGCCCTGGGTCGAACCGGTGACTACGCAAACAACCACATAATCAAATTTGAATCCAAGCTCGACTTCTTGTGCGCGAACCTCTTCGGCGAAGCCAACATAACCCAGGCAGCCGAACTTATGCACAGAGGCACCCGCCGGAATACCATAGGGAACACCACCGCTATCACGTACATCCTGCATGGCATCCTGCCAACTTTTCCGGATACCGATATCGAAACCGTCATCAACAATGCGCGAGTCGGCACCCATAAGACGGGTGAGCAATATATTGCCGACGCGATCATAACCGGCATCATCATGTGGCACCCAGCTTTCCTGTACCAGGCGGCATTTCATACCTATTTTTGCCGCGGTCGCTGCGACCATTCGGGTATGATTTGATTGCACGCCACCGATGGAGACGAGGGTATCCGCACCAGATGCGATGGCATCCGGAACAATATACTCAAGTTTACGCAGTTTATTGCCGCCCAGGGCTAAACCAGAATTACAATCATCACGTTTAGCGTATATTTCTACATTACCGCCCAGAGCTTGAGTAAGCCGCGGTAGATGTTCGATCGGCGTCGGGCCGAAGGTAAGCGGATAACGCTCAAATTTGTCGAGTAGACCCATGGTTATCTCCTGGTGCTCATAAATTGTAAGGTTCGATCCAATGCATCGTTAACAAGCTCGCAACAGATAGCCAACGCAAATTTTGTCTCTCTCGCTCAACAACCCAATGCTCAGCTTGCACTGTTTCTGGATATCTATTCCTGTTCTTGCTCTCCAGATAGAGCTGGCAAAATAGAATCGGCGAAGATCAAGCTCGCTCCTGCACGGTGGCCGGCTAATCAGAACACGACTTCGTGCCCGCACAAATTTCATCCCAGGTGTTCCAGCGGCAGGTCAGGTTAAGGACAATGGCACTTCAGGGTGATGATCTCCCTTGATGATGACAAGCGCGTCTTCTATGCGAAATAATCTCCGTCTACCCAAATGTACGCTTCGGAATTCAAGTCTCTATTCAGGCCGGCCAGGTACCTGCCAGCCCCTTAGATCCTTTCTTCTATGGTGCAGCCTCTAAAGATTTCACAGGGCCAGATAATTGCGAATAAAAATCCTCGTGTCTGTAGCCGAAACGTCGCACCCGCGAATCCACCGCTGACCACAACATCATACCTTTATTAAAGAACCACTATTAAAGAACCACTATTAAAGAACCACTCTGCATTAAAAGACCATTCAGCACTAATAAACCACGCGGCACTAGAAACTACTATGCAAATCTCAGCCAGGAACCCTGTTTCTAGATCTAAGGCGCTAAACTAGATCTAGCCTGCACACCCCAATGACCCGCATCATTAGTAACAATGTATAAAGACTGGTATTTCCCTAGCGGATTATTCTCTTCATCGAAACGTTGGAATACTGTTGAGATGTGTACTTTATTTTCCGACACTAAAATTACCTCTCTGGACACCCAGGCAGAATAATCCCAGCCAGTTAATACCAGTCCAGGGAATACACTAATCGCAGAATATTCCTCTTTCGTCTGCCACAGCGTAACCTTCCCTCCGGCTAATCTTACATGCGGATAATTCAACGTATCTGACCACCGGGCCATGTCTCTTGCATTGAATGAACACATAAAAGAATCCAGAACCTGCATCGCCTGATCAATGGAGCTTTGTTTTTCTTTTTCTGAACTCCAGGCACTCACGGCTAGAAATACAGATATTAGTAGTATTAGTTTTTTCATAGATCAACTATACCTAATACGACGTTATTTGGCAGAGGAAACGATATCCAGAACTGATTGAGCCAGTTCGGACGGCTAGGGGTACCCAGACAGCAGTGCACATGATTATGATTTTCGAATACGGTTGGCATTATTATGCCAACAGCGGTGAGAAGGGTTCAGCATGGAATTTATGGTTCAGAACTGCGCTCTAACTTTGCGACAGGGCTTAGAGGAATTCTATGCCAATAATCCCGAGGTGTAAGCTTGCTCTAAAATGAAGACAAAGCGCTTTTTTAATCACGACTTAACCCACGTCATGTTCGGATGTGACACCTCCATCTATGGCGAAACTGCGCTAAAACCATGGACTCTCCTCGGCACGACAATAAATCTTCAGGAGCTTAAAGACTACGCAGCAGATGAAGATGTTCAGCGTCTTAATAAGCAGGGCGAGGCCCTATCGGGCGGGTGGTTCATCGCTACAATCAAAATAATATTTAGTTTCTTATCTCAGTTTTTCAGCATTTGGTTTTTTCGAGCACGAAAAATACACCGGAAATAACCCCATGCAGCCGTCACTGTAAAAATGCTGGACAAAAAACTGGCTGACCTCCGCATTGAATATGGGATTAACGTCCTACCAGAGACCCGTTTTAAAGAGAAGCGTAGTCCATAATCTGAAGCCAGGAGGCGACAACAATGCAGATGCCCGCTTGCCGACCGGAACAATCACAACTCCGGGCGTGCTTCTGGGAGCAGGGAAAGTCACTTCGATGGCAGCGACCAGCATTTTGCAAGCACCAAGTTAAGTGAAATTGCCTTAGGATATTCTCGGTTATGGCGTCACATTTCCATAGATTTTCTATTCCTCAGCGGGAAATGCATCTTCAAGGTAGATTGACTCGTTGACCTAGTGTAGGGTGCGAGTGGCTTATCATTCACCTAACCTTCGTCCCCAGTCGCAACCCAGGAGTTTCGCAGATGTCAGTCATATTACCTGCGGCAGAACACCCGGGCTAAGCTAGGCCGAAAACGGTAGCCTGACTATTACCTTAAGTCACCAGCGCCCAGACGAGATAAGTAACTGGCTACCGGTTCCTGAAGGTCCCTATATACTAGGGATGCGAGTTTACGAAGGCCATGATGAGGTCGTTGCCTGCGAATGGTTTCCGGCAGCACTGGTTGCTAATTAATTGGTTACTAAATAAATGTACAAGTACTTAACAATCGAAAAAAGCACCCTCAGTGAACTGTTAACCATTGCTTACCCAATGGTGGTATCACAAGGTGCTTTTGCGGTCATGATCTTTACTGATCGCTACTTTATGTCACTCCTCAGCCCAACCCACATGGCTGCATCCCTGGGTGGCGGCGTTGCCTCGTTCTTCTGTATGTCATTATTTATTGGCATCCTCTCTTACGCCAATGCACTGGTTGCGCAGTACTATGGGAAAAAAGAACTGGAAAAGTGCACCCGGGTTGTTACCCAGGGGCTCATACTGTGTTTAGGCTTTATCCCAACCCTTCTGGTGATTGGTTATTTCGTTGGCTCGTTGTTTGCCTTCATGGGCCATACGGCGGAGCTTGAAATCCTGGAGCGAAAATACTTTTATATTCTTATCTTCGGCTCCGGGATTGGGTTACTAAAAACCTGCTTTGCTTCCTACTTCGCCGGGATTGCAAAAACCCGGGCGGTGATGATAGCCGATACGCTTGGTGTGACCATAAATATACCGCTAACCTACGCTCTGATTTTCGGCGTATGGCAGTTTCCTGAACTGGGCATCGAAGGCGCTGCCTATGCCACTATCATCAGCTCTATGGTTAGCCTGGGTATCTTTATGGCTTTTTATTTCCAGCGAGACCACCGCCGCCGATACTCTGTAGACCAATCTCTGAAGCTCGACCGAGGTATTCTTAATCGATATATGAGGCTGGGAGTCCCTTCTGGTATTGAAATGTTTTTGAATGTCGCAGCTTTCAATCTGTTTCTACTCATGTTCCAGTCCTACGGTGTGGTTGAAGCAGCTTCCGCAGCGATTGTATTTAATTGGGATATTGTTTCATTCGTTCCTATGATCGGCCTCAATGTGGCAATTATCAGTATGGTTGGAAGATTTGTCGGCGAAAATAATCTGGATAGGATGCGTGAGGTGATGATATCCGGATTCCTAATTGGTTTGGTTTACTCCAGCATCCTAGCGATTCTGTTTGTGATCTTAAGAGAGCCTCTAGTTGCGGTATTTTTAGTCGACAGCCCACATTCTGAAGGTATATTGAATTTGTCCACGTTCATGATGATAGGGCTGGCCAGTTACGTCATGGCTGATGCGATCATTTTAATTACTGGCGGCATACTTAGGGGGGCTGGAGATACACGCTGGCTGATGTGGGTTTCAATACTGCTGCATTGGTTAATGCTGATTATTCAGTATTTCGTTATTAAAGTTCTGGATATGGGCCCTAAAACTGCATGGTGGGTATTTGTAGCAATGATACTCGTAACCGCACTTTATTATGTTTTTCGCCTAAGAGGAGGAAAGTGGCGGACACCGGAAGCGCTGGCACGAGTCATGGCCGAGCAATAATAAGGGAGAGCGCGCTTAAATAGGGCCAAGAATTTACCCCATGGCAGAAGCGACCAGAGCAGGGAAAGAAGAACCCGTCAGTTAGATCTCCTCATACCAGCTAAATATACGAAAACGCCGATCGGCTATTCTCAAAACAGCCGACATAGTCATTTTTTGATCACTTAAAAAAACCATCTACTGCTTTAAAGGCTCACAAAATAGGCCGTCAGCAGCGAGGTTGGGATTTAAACACAGCGGGTTGACATAGCAGATCATTCCATCCAATATCCGGCTGATCTCTGAAGAGAACTCACATGTTTACAACCTGGCACAAGTGCAGCAACAAGATGCAGAAGAGCCTATTAGCGCTGTTCTGCCTGTTGGCGCTGACTGGCCAGGTTGCAACAGACCAGCATATACACGTGGATAGTAGTGATACTTCCGAGTGTCTCATATGCGGGCATGGTGACCAGGCGTCAGCGCTAAATCAGGCCATTCTACCAGTAGCATTCCGGGGTAACGGTGAAGTTTCAGAAAGCTTTCACTCATCGGTCACGCCAATTGGTCTGCGCTACTATCCGACCAGAGCCCCGCCCAGATCCTGAATCATTTCATTTTTCGCTACCCGACGCTGGTAATGACCCAGTGTGGTAGCACCATTGATATTGATATCAGGAGAAATTATTTTGAAAACCAGAACTTTATTCTGGCTGGCAGCTTTAACGCTCACCTTCCAATCCCTGGCTGAACAAAGAGACATAGAAGAAATCATCGTGATTGCCCACCCTTTATCGGGAGAAGGGCTTACTCAGGCCGTGGAAATTCTGGCAGGCGATGAACTCGCTCGTAAATTATCCACTAATATCGGCGCGACCCTGCAACGAGAAGCGGGTATTCATTCATCCTCATTCGGTACGGTGGCTGGCCGGCCGATCATTCATGGCCTGGGCGGGCCTCGTGTCCGGATAATGGAAGATCGAATCGACACCCTGGATGTCTCTGTGACCAGCGCAGACCATGCCGTCGCTGTTGACCCTTTTATTGCCGAACGCATTGAGGTCCTTAAGGGGTCTAGTAGCTTATTGTATGGTTCAGGCGCTATCGGTGGGGTAGTCGATGTCCATACCGGCCGAATACCGCATAGTGTTCCAGATGAAGCCATCAGTGGTGGTATCCAAAGCCGTTACCATGATAACTGGGATGGTATAACCAGTGCACTGAAGTTAAATGGCGGTGCAGGCTCATTCGCCTGGCATATAGATGCTTCACAGAAGGATGGCGATGACTACGAAATTCCTGGCTTTGCTGAATCATCAGGGCTTCGAGCACTGGAAGCGATGGAAGAAGAAGGGCATGACGACGAAGAGGAACATGAAGAAGAGGAAGCATATGGTACCTTGCCAGGCAGCTCATTTGATTCAGAGTCGGTTGCCTTCGGAGCGTCATTCGTGGGCGAGCAGGGGTTCATCGGCTTTGCTGTCAGCCAACTCGATTCATTCTACGGATTACCGGGCGGGCATGGCCACGCTCATGAAGAAAACGAAGCAGAAGATGAGGAAGAAGGACAACCCAACCTCGATATGAAGCAAACCCGCTGGGATGTTGAAGCCGCACTAAATAATCCCCTGGCAGGCTTTGACTCACTGAATATTCGCCTCGGTGTCAATGATTATGAGCATGTAGAGATTGAGCCAAATGGGGAAATAGCCACCTATTTTACCAACGAGGCTTATGAGCTTCGCGGTGAAATGACATTTGAAACGGGTGCCTGGCGCGGTGCCCTGGGTGTTCAGCATACACATCGCTCGTTTTCCGCGGTGGGCGAAGAAGCCTTTGTACCACCCGTTGATAGCCGGAATTCTGGTGTCTTTATCATCGCGGAACGAACCTTTGATAAGTTCGAACTGGAAACCGGACTGCGTATTGAACGCGTGAGCCACGAACCCTCTGTAGGCCGCGACCGAGAATTCAATACTTACGCCGGCTCGTTGGGGGCACTGGTGCCTGTGACTGACGGCTGGGATATGTCCCTTCTTTTGGACATCTCGTCTCGCGCACCGATCAGCGATGAGTTGTATTCGAATGGCCCACACCTGGTCACCAATGCGTTTGAGTCAGGCGAGGAAAATCTCAGCAGGGAGGCTGCCTTTAACCTGTCAAATTCCTGGCGTTACGAAAATGAGAATATGAAAATTAATGCCACGTTCTATTACACCAATTTTTCTGGTTTTATATACCAGCGGGCGACCGCTGAGGAAGAGGATGAACTGCCTGTGTTCCAATTCGATCAGGAAGATGCCCGGTTTGTTGGCCTAGACCTTAGTATTGTCGCTGACGTGTGGCAAGGGGAAAAGGGTGCACTGGAAGCACGCGCGGTATTTGATGTTGTCAGCGCTTCCCTGGATATATCTGGAAACGACAATTTACCCCGAATCCCGCCCTGGAAAATCGGTACTGGTTTGACTTACCAGCAAGGCTATTTTTCCGGGTCATTGGATCTGATGTATGTTGCTGATCAGGCCGACGTCCCTGAATTCCAGCTAGCCACTGACAGCTATTATGATGTCAACCTGCAGCTAAACTGGCGTTGGCTGCTGGGTAATACTGAGTTTGGTGTGTTTATGATCGCAGAAAATCTTACCAACGAAGAACAGCGTCATCACACGTCCTTCATTAAAGACTTTGCCCCGGCACCGGGCAGAAACTACCAGGTCGGCGTTCGCCTGGAGTTTTAATTTGCCAGCTAGAGTGGGTCCAGGCGTTTGAATAACGACTCTCAAACGCCTGGTCACTTTAGGAGAATACTAAAAAACATCAGGGCTGGACGACTTTTACGATCTCAAGATGCGAGCCTCCTGACCAGCATCCTGGCAATCGCTGACCTCTGGCTTTGCTGTTTTTATTGTTTTGTCTGATTTATCTGCCCAGATCAAATCTGAGAAAATCACGGCCAATGTCAACCTTATCTTTGCTTCAGGAAACCGGGATTCTAACGCCTATTTACCTCTCAGGGCCGGTTCATCACGCGTAGATATTTCAGCTTGGTCTTTCCTTTATTGTGGACACGATGAAAGGTCCCGGCTTGCACTGTGACAATGTCTTGTGCATTAACCTCGTGGAACTCTTCTTGTTCACCTTGCCCTTCATCAGGGTGCCTTAGGTAAATCTCACCAGAGCCTTGCGTAAAAAAGAAAATTTCATCCTGTAAAAGATGTTTATGCCCGGCAGTTTGTTTGCCTGGGAATAGGTGCGTACTACTGAGCAGAAGATTCTCGCCGACATAGTTATCCTTGACGGTGTAGTTGTCGGTTTCTTTACTGATGTGCCCACCAATATCATCAAATTCATCTTTCATTACTGGTTTCCTTCCTTTCTAAAGCGCTGACTATGCCATTTTGCCTAAAGTCCGCTTGATATGATATCCGCACTGACTATAACCAACCAAGTAAATTCGAGTGGGTTGTCCGGAAGAACAAGTCATTTAACCAGTAAACGATGACGGAGTGGGATCAGAAACCGCACAGAACTGCAGTGATTACCTTTTTTCTGACAATACTGACTGAACAGAGGTTCTAAGGACTGGCTCAAATACGCCCAGACATACCCAGAAGCTTAACCGCAACGTTCTTCAGCGCCCTATCTTCATGATAGATGGGCCCAACCATTCCAACTTGGCACCTCTCCAAGACTAGCGCTGCCAGCACACCAACAGGGTCACCAGAGCGAGCGGACCTAAACTCACCGCGGTTGCTAGCAACGAATGTTGGAACCTATGGTGACTGGGATTGGCTAATGATAAACTGCGCGACGATTTCGTTTTCGATATCGCGTTATCTACTGCATGCACTAGGTTCTGAGACTTCACTTCAAAGGCTGGAAAATGAAAATTCTTAAGGCAAGCGCCTGGTCAGAAGACCAAATATTGAACTACCTGGAACGGGCTGATACACCACTGAGAATATCCTGCAATCAAACTGATGGCTATCCACTCATCTGCTCACTTTGGTTCGTCCATAAAGATGGAATACTGTGGTCAGCCTCTCACAAAAATTCCTACCTTGTAAAAGCCTTAAAGAACAACCCAAAAATAGGCCTCGAAGTTGCCACCAATGAACTCCCTTATCATGGCGTCAGAGGCAAAGCGGATACGGAACTGATAGATGATAGTTCTGGAAAGATCCTGGGAAAAGTCATCGGAAAATACTTACAGGGTGGAAATGAGAGCCTGTCGAGATGGCTGTTAAGCCGAAAAGAAGACGAATACGCAATAAAGATCAAGCCAATTTCTTTGACTTCCTGGGACTTCTCCGCTCGAATGGATGCGCCATGAAGTACAACAATAGCATTTCAAAACTAACCTGCGGTTTATCGTTTTAGGCCCTGGTGCTACCTACCTGACCGCCACTGGGTTCGCCGTGACAGGGCCAGCCTCTCTCAATTATCATTGCTATCCAGGCAACGTTTACACGCCAGACAAAATAACCTAGCACGTCAATCGACAGGTTAAATGTTGCGAAATCATCCTTGAGGTACAAAGCTCAAATTACCCATCGTGCAGACCATTACTGAGAAGCCCTTTGATGACAGGCAGACATGCCTGAGTATGCCCATATGCTTACACGTCATTGGTATGCAGCTAGGAGCGTTGCACTAGACCAGGCAAACTGCGAACAAAGGAATTTATGACCGGGTCAAGCCTGGGAATCGAGCTTCTTGCAGAGTAGCCCTGCTGGAGGTATTGCCAATTTCTGCAGATCGCAGTCGACACCACTAAGGCAACTCAAGCCTTTATTAACGAGCACCTAGTTAAAAAGCGGGTGTGATTTTACAAATCCTAAAATAGGGAGAAAAGTCTTGAATTCCACATCCCTGCTCGACGGCCAGGTTATTCGACTAGGCTACTGGTCGGTTATTGTTGTCATTTCGATCGCTGTTGTCTGTTTGTTCCTGCCACTTGATGCGCCGGCGGATATAGCGCTGCACACGCTCAGAGACAAACATTGAGAAGGCCCCATTGGCTATCTACTCTGCATGGCAGCACTGGGACAGCCTGCCAGACACTAAAAAAATACCACAGCAAAGGTGCCAGACTCAGGACTCATACGCGACTGGTTTTTATACTGACCCGGGCTTACGACAGCAAGTTCAACAATGCTAATTTAGAGTCATGGTTAGACTCATTTAGTGATCTGAATCCGTATTAAGACAGCTTCCCCTAGGCGCGTAATAGCGTAACATTGGCTTTTTCTGGTTCATATCAATGACTGACAAGAAACAATTACGACAGCATGGGTCTAAATCGCCCCTGGATTTGTCAACAATTAAAACCGTTGCCGTGTTGGGTGAATGCATGCTGGAACTGTCCTCACCTGATCCTGAGTCACCAGACCTAAAAAAGATGTCTTTTGGCGGTGATACACTCAATACTGCTTTCTATCTTGCTGCTTCAGGCCAACAGGTGAGCTACTTTACCGCCCTGGGTAACGATCCACAGAGCCACTGGATGATGCAGCAATGGCACGATGCGGGTATAGATTGTGATCATGTCAGGAAGGTGGCCGGCCGGCTACCAGGCCTATATATGATTGAAACCGACGCTGCTGGAGAGCGCAGCTTTTTGTATTGGCGCGACAATTCACCCGCCCGCGAACTTTTCGATGACCCGCAACAGTCGACCCAGTTATTTGCTGAACTGAGGCAATTTGATCTGTTGTATCTCAGCGGGGTGACCTTATCCCTCTATGCGGATGCTGCGCTGGATAAATTGCTTGGCTTCCTGGCTGACTTCAGACGCCAGGGAGGCCTGATTGCCTTTGACAGCAATTACCGGCCAGAGCGCTGGCCAAACCAGCAACGAGCTCATGCCGTTTACAAGGATTTCTACCAGCAGGTCGATCTGGCTTTACCGACGCTCGAGGACGACGCGACCTTGTTTAACTTGCCCGCAGCAGAAGACCTATTTGAAACACTGGCTAACCTGGGAGTGGCCGAAGCGGTTGTCAAACAGGGCGGGAAAGGTTCTCTGGTAGAAGCTAATCAGGGAATTATCGAAATCCCTGCTATTAACGTAGATGATATTGTCGACACAACCGGTGCAGGGGATTCATTCAATGGCGGCTACCTGTGTGCACGGATGAATGGAGAGTCGAGACTAAAAGCAGCAGTCAATGGACATCGTTATGCGGCTCAGGTCATTCAGCAGTATGGCGCGATAGTGCCAATCAACCTCAATTAAATCACCATCCTGGATACGGATCACCACAGGCCTTATCCAGCAGACCTTGCTACCAAACTACTCTATCAATATCGGTTTTTCAGATGTCCTTCATACCCTGAAGTCTGCCGTCTCCCGACACGCATCAACTGACACAGGCCCAAGGTGGTGTCTGATCGCACACATTTTGACAAAGCAATGTTGTTGTCAGAGGGATCTTTAAAGCCCTGGGACACCGCGCCCAACAACAATTCATGACAAACAGCCTTAGCTGACAACCCCTGCTTGCAGCGCCATATTGTCCTGGTTCAACACCCCAACAGAGCAAACAAGCAATACAGTTGCTTATCGCGATCCATTTTATTAAAGTGGTCTACTGGCAAAGTGGCTTGACCAATTTACCCGTTAACAATTTTCAAACAAAAATATCATGCCTGCAGGGGGAAATATGCACAGAATACTAATAATCAGGGTGCTTTTAGGTACCGTAACAGCTCTGTTGGCCACTTACTCGACGGCTGCAGAGCTAACCATCGAAGAAATCATCGTAACCGCGACTAAGCGTGCTGAAAACGTTCAGGATGTGCCCGTTGCGATTAATGTCGTGGATGCCAGTACGATTGAAGCCATGGGTATTGATGAGTATACGGATCTCACCCGAATTTCTCCTTCATTAACGATGAATCGGGGCGACTGGGCAACAAACAGTGGATTCAGTTTGCGCGGTATCGGCACGAATGTCTTCAGCACCAATATCGATCCCAGCGTCTCCATTATCGTTGATGATGTTGCCGTCGTTCGTTCGGCCCAGGCATTTTCTGATCTTTCCGATATCAATCGAATCGAAGTGCTGCGCGGCCCGCAAAGCACCCTGTTCGGTAAGAGCGCATCAGCCGGAGTGATTAATATCGTCACCAATTCACCTGGAGACGAGTTTAATGGCAAAATTCAGGGCAGCAAGACCGACGATGATGAAACTTCAATATCGGCAACGATTGGTGGCCCCCTCAGCGACACCGTCGGTTTCCGCATTTCCGCCTTTGACAAAGACAGATCAGATGGCCACATAAAAAACGTAACCAATAATGCGGATGTCAATGGCAGCCAGTCCAACGGCGTCAGAGGCAAATTGGTCTGGGATATGACCGATTCACTATCTGCGACATTGAGTGTCGAACATAGCGAGTCTGAATCTACCTGCTGTCACAGGCCCTATCGGGATGTACCAGCAGATGCCGCCTTTCTGGGTGCCTTTCCAAGTACTGCCGTGCTCACCAGTGTTACGCCTTCAGAAGACAACAGTTCCGTTGCCGTGGATGACCCAACAACGGATGCGTCAGAAAGTGATAGCGTCGCATTACGGTTTGAAGCAGACTGGGGCGAACATCAGTTCTTGTCGGTCACTTCTTATACGGAATGGGGCTATGACGTCACAACAGACGTCGATGGTACGGACTTCGATCTGCTGGCTGTTTTTACCGGCGGTGCTCTTTCAGGTGGTATTTCCCAAGGAGGCGGCTTCGAACTGGAATCGCTGTCCCACGAGTTTCGGTTGGTTTCACCCGCATCCGACAGTTTTGAATACGTTGTCGGCTTATTTTATTCCGACATTCAGTACGACCGGGACTTTGCTCGCGGTCCTATTTTCGCGGCAGACTGGGTTGCTAAAACCGGTACTGAGTCAGTCGCGCTATACGCTCAGGGCACCTGGAGCCTGAGTGACCGGACCGACATTACAGCAGGCCTCAGATTAAATAGTGAAGAAATATCCCATGACTTTGACAATGCCCTGACGGGTGTGCAACTCAGAGGCGATGATACCGAAACCGCGACCCCAGGAAAGATCAGCCTCCAACACTATGCCAGAGACGACTTAATGTGGTTTGCTTCTTATTCGATTGGCTATAAGGGCCAAGGTTATGATATCTCCTCGAGTTTCCGCCAAAGCACGTCGGACAATCCGGTAGGTTCTGAGGATTCACAATCCTTTGAATTTGGCTTCAAGGGCACCTTCATGGATGGCCGACTGCAATTGAATCCAACGATCTTTTCGGCAAGTTACGATGATTTCCAAGCCCAGCAGGCGCGTATCGTCGATGGCGTGATCGAACTCGGCATCGCCAATGTTGGACAACTTGACACCTGGGGTATCGAGTTGGATTTCCAGGCCCTTATTTCCGAGAATCTCAGGCTAGTAGGAGGCCTGGCCTACATCGATGCAGAGATCAAGTCATTCCCCGGTGCAGACTGCTGGAGCGGACAAAGCGCTGCTCAAGGATGCGAGACGAATGCATTGACGGGCCGATCAGACCAGAATCTCGCTGGTGCCGATTTGAACAATTCCCCTGATGTTAAAATGACCCTTAGCGCTGAGTACTTTCTACCATTGAGTACCATGCCATTTGATGGCTTTTTCAATCTGTCTTACCAGTATCAGAGTGATGTTAATTTTTCACTGCTAGCGGACCCTGGATCTGAACAGGGAAGTTATGGTGTACTGAACTTGAGTCTGGGCCTTGCTGAAAGGGAAAATAACCGATATAAAATCACCCTGTTCGCCAATAACATAACAGACGAAGAATTCGTCACGGGTATAGGCAATGTGGGTGGACTCTGGGGTGGGACTCCTGTCTACTTCCATGTTCTACCCAGAGAAGCTCAATCTTACGCTGGTGTTAAGGTAGGATTCAATTTCTAGGACACGACAGGATACCGTTATGCGGCGCAGAGATTTTCTTTATGTAACCTCGGGCATGGTTCTTTCATCGGGATTTCTTGGCGCCTGTAGTCAGGATCTCGCTCGGCAGGAAATCGTCGCCAAAGCCAGGCTCGAGAATATCGGCTTGCAACTTTCCACCGTCACGTCGCTGATGTTGAAAGACTTTGAGGGAACTTTGGCCAGGGCTGCCGAGATTGGCTACAACGAGGTCGAATTCTCTGCCATGGGTTTGCTCGGTCGACCAGCGAAATATGTGCAACAGCTGCTGACAGCTAATAATCTCAAAGCGCCGGTTGGAAGGATTTCGCCGGCATTGCCAGAAGGGACGCTGCAGTTACCCCGGGATGAAATCTATAAAATTTTTCGTCAGCGCGGTAAACCAGAATTCCTGCTCGAGAATACGCGCATTGCTATTGGTGACGCTGAACACCTGAACCAGAAATACCTTAATTTACCTGCAATGATGGCCGAACACTTTACCAGCCTGGATCAGGTGAAACGAAATATTGAACTGCTAAACCAGGCTGGAGATCTCTGCTCTGAACATGGCATCTTATTCGGTTATCACAATCACAACTGGGAGCTTGAGCCCATTGAAGGCGTCGTACCTTATGATTTGATGTTGGAACAGACAGACCCGGGGAAAGTTGGATTCCAGTTGGATTCCTATTGGGTCGTGAAAGGTGGCGGGAATCTTGATGATTACCTGACCCGCTTTGCCGGCCGCTTTCCAAGCTGTCATATGAAGGACATTGACAACAACGGTGATTTTGCTGATGTAGGTGATGGAGAAATTGATTTCCCAGCATTTACTCGCAAAGCCATCGCCCAGGGTACCAAGCACTTCTTTGTCGAACGGGATAACCCGCCAGCACCAGAGCAATCCATTGAACGCTCTTATGCCTATTTGAACCAGATGACATTCTAGCCTTGCAGGCCCTTGCTATAGTCTTAATGCTGTTGACGGCTCATCTGACCTGGGCCGAGGAAGAACCGTTCTATCTCTCCCTTGAAACACCGCCCGCACCAGAGTTGAGCCCCTCTGATGCTTTAGCAGCCTTTTCTATAGCGCCGGGTTTTAACATTGAACTGGTGGCGGCAGAGCCACTCACCGAAGACCCAGTAGCCATCGCCTGGGACGAGATCGGTAACCTGTATGTAGCAGAGATGCGTGGTTTTATGCCCGATGCCTATGGTACCGGTGATAAAGAACCCGTCGGTACGGTGGTCAGACTCATTGATACCGACGACGATGGTAAATTCGACCAGCGCCAGGTTTTGCTCGATCACCTGGTGCTGCCAAGAGCTATCGCAATTGTTAACGAGGGCCTGCTTATTGGTGAGCCGCCAAATTTATGGCTCTGTCCGAGTCAAAGTGGTTCCTCTAAAGATATCGACTGTGAAAAAAAGATCAGCCTTGCAAACTATGGTGATCAACCAGGCAATGTAGAACATGCTGAAAATGGCCTTCTACTGGCCATCGACAACTGGATCTATAATGCCAAATCAAATCGGAGAATGCGGATTCAAGACGGCAGTCTTGTCGTTGAACCAACGCTGTTTCGAGGGCAATGGGGCATCACCCAGGATAATCAGGGCCTGCTTTATTACAATACCAACTCCAACTTCCTGCTCGGTGATCTTTATGATGCCCAGCCTGTCATCAAAGCGGGTAATTCCGGAGGGCCAGGCCTCAATACTCAAATCAGTAAAAATGATCAGGTATTTGCAGTCCGGGTCAATCCCGGGGTCAATCGTGCCTATGTACCCGGTGTGCTCAGAGCAGACGGACGACTAGACAAACCAACCTCCGCCAGTGGCATGACCTACTATCGAGGAGACCAGTTTCCAGAAACCAACCGCCAGGATGTTTTCGTGGCTGAACCTGCGGGGAATGTCGTGGTCCAACTGCGACTGCTGCGCGAAGGCCTGGATCTCAGCGCAGATCATATTCTTTACGAAGATGAAAAGTGGGGACAGCGCGAATTTCTGGCCTCAACAGATGAAAGGTTCCGTCCGGTAGATGTCGATGTGGGACCCGACGGAGCCCTGTATGTCGTGGATATGTATCGCGGCATTATTCAGGATCAAATTTTTCTCTCCGATGAGTTACGTGCACAAGCATTGTCACGCGGACTGGATGAACCCATTGGTATGGGACGTATCTGGCGCATTACTGCTACCGAGGGCAAATCAAAGGCGGCTCCCGTCCGGTTTTCTGCCAGTGGGCGCAAACTCTTAAAGCTCCTGAGAAGTAACAATGGTTGGGTTCGAGATACAACGCAGAGATTACTACTAGTCGCCAAGGGCCGAGGTATTGACAATGGTTTACGCAGACTTGCAGCGGGCGATAACAAAAATGCGGCTCTGCATGCGATCTGGACGCTGCAAGGTCGTGGTGCACTCGATCGCCGAACCCTGGCAAAAGCGCTAGACAACAATAGCCCCATCATTCAAATTGCTGCTATGAGGGCGGGTTATAAACTGCTTTCTACCGAAACATTGCTGAACCTGGCGACCCAGTCCGATCATGCCTTAATCTCACATCACGCTACTATGTATCTGGCGGATAATAATGACCGTAAGGAAGTCATCGAATATCTAGTTAGCCGCCTCGTGAAGGGGGATCCCGGTAGTTTGGAGCGAACCGCCATCCAGGCCGCTGGTCGCGAGAATGAATTAACGCTTATTAACGCAATTTCAACCCTGGGCTGGAACCAGACGAAGGAAACATCGACGAACTTTATCAAGGATTTAATCAGCCAGTCATTCAGGGCTTCACCGCAAAAGGGCAAACTGCTTCTAGATTATATCATGAGCGAAGAACAACCCTGGCTGCAGCAAACCCTATTGGCGGGTCTGTTCGAAGTTACACGAGATAAATCCTTCAAACGAGTCGTGCTCGATGATGAGCATCGCTTATTTGCCAACCCACCCGATGACATCTGGCCTGCCATATCGAAGGTTCGAAGTGCTTTTACCTGGAAAGGCGATGACCTTGCCGAAAACGCGATCCCGTTATCCCCGGCACAACGAAGTAGAAAGGAATTAGGCGAGGCCTATTACCTCAGCCGCTGCGCTATCTGCCATGGCGGTGACGGTAAGGGCATCGCTTCATTGGCGCCGCCGTTGGTTCAGTCTGAATGGGTCACGGGCCCTAGTGAAAAACTCGCCAGAATAGTACTGCATGGAATGCAGGGGCCGATTACAGTTAAAGGTGAAGCCTGGGATAAAGTCATGCCCGGGCACGCCGGTTTAGAAGGATTCAATGATGATACCACCAGTGGATTACTGACTTATCTGCATCGAACCTGGGGTCATTCAGGGAGAGTTATCGAGCCAGGGTTCATCCAGCAGGTGCGACATGAAACCGCCGATCGATCAAATTTATGGACTGCAGAAGAACTCGCTGAGATAGAAATCAATACCCATTATCGCCAATATACTGGCACTTACGGAGGCGGCGGCTTCACACTGAAATTTACCTATGATGGCCGCGGACTAATGGTTCAATCTGTATTCTTTAACGGGCCTATGCAAGAAGAAAAAAAAGATCACTTCTTCTTTGAGCCACGCGATTTCAGAATCGAATTCATCTGGGGTAAAACTGGAACGGTCAAGGCTGTTCGAGTGGCCATGCAGGGCGGGATTGAGTTACCCCGCATATCTGATTAGATGGTTGTTCGATTCGGTGTAATCGGAACTGGCAATATCGGTAGCCAGCACATTCAGTTATTGCTTTCCGGCAAGATCACTGGAGCGGAGCTTGCGGCAACTGCATCAAGGTCAGCTCCTGGTCTAGTTACAGGTGTACCCCACTTTAAAGACTATCGGCAGATGTTAGACAGTGCGGACATCAATGCCGTTCTCATCGCGACGCCGACAATGAACCATATCGAAATGGCCCAGGAAGCCATTCAGCGGGGCTTACCCATCATGATGGAAAAACCGCTTGCCATGTCTGTGCATCAAGCAGAAAGACTTCTGGCACTGGTGCCTGAGCAACTTCAGTTTGCCGTCATGCTAAGCCAGCGGTTTCATCCGGCTTACGCGAAGTTAAAGCAATTACTGATAGAGGGTGTCATCGGTAATTTGCAGCGCATCGGCTGGATCATGACCAGGTGGTATCGGCCAGATATCTACTACCAAGTGAGCAGTTGGCGGGGCACTTGGCCTGGTGAAGGTGGCGGCCTTTTGATTAACCAGTGCATCCACAACCTGGATGTACTGCAGTGGTTGGTTGGTTTACCAGACTCGATCACAGCCCAGGTTGGCTTTGGCAAGCACCATGACATCGATGTTGAAGATGAAGTGAACGCTATCATGACATTTAGAAATGGTGCCACCGGAACATTAACCGCATCCAGTGGCGAAGCTCCTGGGGTAAACCGCTTGGAAATTATCGGTGACAGCGGCAGCCTCATCCTC
>JABIZD010000019.1 GCA_018666555.1 Gammaproteobacteria bacterium | reverse complement strand
GGTCTCGAAATGCTTCAGGTTACTGGCGCTGCTTCCCAGCAAGGCCATGCCTGCACCGGCAAAAGTGACCTTTGAGGTAGATGCAATCATGATAACGCTATCTTGATTATCGCAGCCATCAGCCAGGGCCATGAGGTTCTCCAATTGGCTACCTGGTTTGGTTAAATCATGCAGAGCATAGGCATTGTCCCAAAATATGCGGAAATTGGGACCAGCTAGAGTGGCAAGCTTGGCAAACCGGGCGACTGTTTCCGCATGGTAAGTATGTCCAGTTGGGTTACTGTACTTGGGTACGCACCAGATCCCCTTTATCATTGGATCGGCTTTGATTAGAGTCTCAATCTCTGTCATATCCGGGCCTGTATCCAGGAATTTTACCGGTAGCATTTCTATGCCTAGATGCTCGCATATCGTGAAATGCCGGTCGTAGCCTGGAACCGGGCAAAGAAATTTGATCGCACTTTTTTTATTTTCCTGCTCATGACGCCAGGCTGGCATCATTGAGCTGACATAATTGAACATGAGGGTCAAGCTGCTATTCCCCGCGGCCATCACCTGAGCGGCGTCGATGCCTAATATAGAGGACCCTAATCTGCGCGCTTCTGGAATTCCCAGCAGGCCACCGTAATTCCTGGCATCGCCACCATCTTCGAGTCGATAGTCACCCTGTAAAATGCCGTCGAGACCATTGGATAAGTCAAGCTGTTCTGGGCAGGGCTTGCCTCGAGTTAAATCGAGATTAAGGTTGTCTTGGAGAAATTCTGAAAATTGAATTTCAAGTTCCTTGGCGTTCATAAATTTTCCTGTAGTGCGATCATCGTGGTTTACCGTCGAGCCTTTAAGGTTGGATAACCGATAGACCGGATAATTCTGGTAGGCCGAGCATAATATTCATGTTCTGGACCGCGGCACCAGCAGCCCCTTTGCCCAGATTATCAAGTCTTGCAATGATCAGGCTCTGATCATCGTGGCCGAAACTGAAGAGATCCACTCGGTTAGTTTCATTGGCACCCTGTGGATCCAGAAACCCGCCATCAAGTTCACTGTTAGCGTTGGCGCTATGGACCTGTATACAAGGGTCTAGTTCATAACGCTGCATTAACTGAGCGCAAATTTCCTCTGGGTTGCCCGGTCGGTTGAAGTTATCGCTGCTCAGCGGGATTTCCACCAGCATGCCCTGCTCAAAGTGGCCTACATGAGGGACGAATAAAGGAGCCTTGGTTAATCCAGCATGAACCTGCATTTCAGGTACATGCTTGTGATTCAGGCCCAATCCATAGGGTCTGCAAGGCCATCTCTGATTCTGTAATTCAGCTTCTGAGTAGGTGTTGATCATTGTTTTACCGCCACCACTGAAACCGGATACGGCGTTAATACAAAGCATGGACTCTTTGTTTATCAGACCAGAGGTAATTAAAGGGGTAATAGCGGTAAGGAAGCCCGTCGGGTAGCACCCTGGATTACTGACCTTATGGGCATTCTTAATATTTTCACGCTGGCCTGGGTGAAGCTCTGGCAGGCCGTAAATCCAATCCCGATGAATTCGGTGGGCGGTGCTGGCATCGATAATTCGAGCATCCTTATCCAGTTCGGCGGCCTCAATGGCGGCATCATCCGGCAAGCATAGGATGCTGATATCTGCTTGCTGCATGGCTTCTCGTTTAACCCGTGGATCCTTTCGATCCAGGGAAGGAATTTCGAGTAGCTGAATATCCTGTCTTTGTTTCAGGCGCTGCTCGATTTGCAACCCTGTAGTACCGCTTTGGCCATCTATAAAAATTTTGTACATGGAGAACCTCGCTGGGGCAGCATAATATCACGAGTCGGACCCTAGGCCCTATAATGAAGGGGATTCAGGTTCAAGTTGATTTGCTAAGAGACGATGTCTGTAGCTGGCAATAGGCCCAGATTTTTAAGCAACGTCGTTTCTCTAGAGATGACGCCTTCAGGTCCTGATAACCATGGAACCTGAACCAGATTGATGGCTGATACATCAGGTAGGTCCTGGTCGCGTAGAAAGTGGATCAGTTTCAAGGTTCGAAACCCATCGAACCATTGCAATATGGCCTTCCTGAATACTTCGGGGCTGTTGCAGCGGTTGCGGAGATGACCTATTTTGGTTTCTAGCACCTCCCGCTGGACATAGTTGAACAGGCGCTGGTCTAGCTTGGACAGTCCAGGCATCTGAAGCCAGCTTGTTTCCAGGACCATTAGGAAAGTTTTGAGCAGGTCAAAGATTTTTGGGTTATAGAAGGCCTCTGATTGGAGAGCATCGGTACTGTCAAGTAGTTTGAGAATCCCCTGGCCCGTACCAATGGGTACCCTTGTTGAGGGCCTGGCTGACAACTTAATGGCAGCACTGGATAGCTGACGAAGTTGTCCGGTTTTACGCAGTTTATTGAGCAAGTAGAAATCTTCAGCTGCAGATCTTTTGGGGAACCCTCTGACCTGCGCATAATTGAGGGGATTGACTACGATGGTTGAGCCCAGGCTATGGAAAGCGTAGGGCGAGTTTGCGTGCGTTAAACCGCGCACGTAGTAAGCTAGTTTTAATTCATATAGCAACGTGGCCTGGCGGTACTTTGGGCTTTCATCTGCGCTAGTCTGATGATAGTAAGGATGCAGAAGAGCTGCTTCTGATGGCGCAAGGCGGTGTTCGAAATACTGATCCGGCAGTTGTGCATCTGCATCGGTGATATTGATTTGATGAGTGGCAATGTTTTTTAGGCTGATCAGTTTTAAAGCGGCATCAGCGCCGATTTTTCGGGCCAGACCAACCCCTTGCTTGCGGGGAACAAAATAATCGGGCGTGCAGCGATTAAAAATCAGTAAATCTGGCTTACCCTGGATGTGATGCCAGTTTCGTCCCTGTCCCAGTAGCTTGCCTGACCTCAGGCAAGCCTGGAAAAGTTGTTCAGTAATAGGATGATGTGAGGCTGAATTGACGACGATGATGCACAGAAAATGATCCTCTAAAGTATTCCAGACGGTGCTGATATTCTCCCAGGTCTCGTCGAAAGCCGGGATGACCAGCACCTGGTCATAGCATCGCGATAGCCTCAGGTCAGTGATATCAGGCTCAGCATATTGCTTTAGATATTTGTCTATAGTGGTAGCGGCAAGTGCCATATTGCTGGTTTCTGTGTCAGTGGAGTCGGGCTCTTATCGAAAGGGTCTGCATGACAGTATCCTCGATTGCCAGCCAGTCCATTAATCGCTCGGTGACCTGTTCGCTTAAAAAGTAATGATTTGCCAGATTAACGAAAAGATCTCCATGGTTAAATTCGGACTTTGCCAGGGTTGCGTAAAATGTCTGTAGCTGAGGGTCGATAAGGTTTTCTGCTAAAAGGGTGAAGCGTTCAGCTCCCCTGGTTTCTATAACGGCAGCAGCTAATAACCGATCCAGCAGATATTCGTTAGTTTGTCTGCTTTGCTTGCGCATGTGTTTGTGAAGATCGTTGACATACGGATCTTTTTGATCATCAGCGAGCTTCAGGCCGCGTTCACAGCTAAGTCGGAAAACCTGGCGAAAATGATTTAACTCCTCCAGAGCCAGGTCAATCATGGCTGCAACCAGTTTCTGCTTGTCGGGATAATGCGCCACCATCGACATGGCCATGGATGATGCCTTTCGTTCGTTGGCAGCATGGTCGAGCAGAAATTCATCGAAGTTATCGAGAACTTTATTGAGCCATCCCGAAGAAGTTGGGTTGATCAGCGTTATAGGCATGAACGCAGAAAAGCTGAAATATCGTCTAATTCTTCAAGACAGACCTGATGACCCATCGGATAGTCTTTCCACTCAACATCATAACCAAGGCGAATGAGATTTTCGCGTGAGGTGGCGGCTCTCATAATCGGAATCATTGGGTCCTGGGTACCGTGGACCATAAGGATGGGTAAGGCCAGGTTGGCATCGGTGCGCTGTTCCTCTGTTTTTAAGGCATCATGCAGGTAGGTAGATAGCGCTATGATTCCAGCGATACGTTTTTCAAGTCGGAGTCCAAGCTGGAGTGCAATGACCCCGCCTTGTGAGAACCCCGCCAGGATAATGCGATCGTGGGCTATCCCCCTTGCAGTCTGCGCATTTACCAGTTCCTGTATAAGGTCGGCAGACTCTTCTATATCGCTGGTGCCACCTGTTTCTGAATGGGGAATAAAGTCGTACCAGGCACGCATCTCATCGCCTTCATTGATAGTAACCGAACGCATTGGGGCGTGAGGGAAAATATAACGAACTGAGCGATCGCCTAGATCCAATTTCTCTATCAGAGGTTCAAAATCATGACCATCTGCACCTAGACCATGCAGCCAAATGATACAACTGTCAGCTTTGGGCTTAGATTCAACTTCAATATATTCCAGCATAAGTAAAAATCCCTTTGGGTGAGACATGATAGCGTGCTTCAGCCATTTGCTCTAGATGGGGTGCTCATTGGTACCTGGTCAGATCTTTGTGACTTGATCCAGGCTCGTAGAGCCTGTGTAAAATGGGCTGGCCTCTGATGAGACTGGCCAAGGCTAGTTAGTGATTGCCGGATGAATCTGAATGTGACTAAATGTACCTAATAAACAGTTCAGGGAATCTTCATGGGACCATTAACAGGAATAAAGATAATCGAACTCGCTGGCATTGGTCCAGGACCGTTCTGCGGGATGATGCTATCTGATATGGGGGCAGAAGTGATTCGAATTGATCGTCCCGGAGGCCGTGTTACTAATAATCAGGATATTTTAGCCAGGGGCAGAAAATCAATTGCAGTCGACTTAAAAAGTGACTCTGGCAAGGAAGTTGTATTGCGACTCTGTGAGTCAGCGGACGCTTTGTTTGAAGGCTTCAGGCCGGGTGTTACCGAGCGATTGGGTCTGGGCCCGGAGGATTGCATGGCCCGGAATAAAAAGTTGGTCTACGGGCGGATGACAGGCTGGGGCCAGGATGGACCCATGGCAGATGCGGCGGGTCATGATATCAATTATATTTCATTGTCAGGTGTGTTACACAGCATCGGTCCGAAAGAAGGTAAACCTGTGCCACCATTGAACCTGGTGGGAGACTTCGGCGGCGGCGGTATGCTGCTTGCGTTCGGGTTGGTCTGTGGGATTATCGAGGCGAGTCGATCCGGTCAGGGTCAGGTAGTGGATTCTGCCATGGTAGATGGCTCAGCCGCTTTGATGGCAATGTTTTTCACAATGCAATCTACCGGAATGCTGAATGAATCCAGAGCCAGTAATTTGCTTGATGGCGGCGCTCATTTCTATGGTACCTATGAGACCAAAGACGGGAAATATGTCTCAATTGGTTCTATAGAGCCGCAATTTTATGCGCTGTTAATTGAGAAGTCAGGCGTTGATGCCAGTGAGTTTTCGGCTCAGATGGACCAGTCTCGCTGGCCGGAGTACGAGGACAAATTGACAGCTGTGTTTAAGTCCAAGACTCGGGATGAGTGGTGTGAGATTATGGAGGGTACGGATGTTTGCTTTGCGCCGGTGCTGTCGCTGAATGAAGTTGCTGAACATCCGCACAATAAACATCGGCAGACTTTCCAGGATTTCGAAGGTGTTGTGCAGCCGGCGCCTGCGCCGAGATTTAGCCGTACCACGGTCGGGCTTTCTCACCCATCTCGCTCAGCCGGCGAAGATAGTGAGCAGGTGCTAGCTGATGCGGGTTTTGATCAAAATGAAATTGAATCGTTATTAGCATCGGGAGCTGTCACTCAGATAAATTAGGTCAGCAGGGAATAGAGGTTTGCTGGGCTGGGTTTTAATTTTTTTTGCTATTTAGAGAGGCTATCGTGTACGCAGATTTGATTTCCAGGGCTGAAACGGACCCAGAGGGCTATTGGTCAGAACAGAGCAATAAGCTGGCCTGGTTTCGCAAACCGACCCAAACGCGAACAATGGCATCCGATGGGCTTGCAGACTGGTTTGCTGATGGCGAGTTGAATACTGCCTACCTCTGTCTTGACTACCACGTAGAGCAGGGCCGGGGTGACGTCGAAGCACTGATATACGACTCGCCAGTAACCGGTGTGGTCAAACGCTATACCTATAGGGACCTGCTTGGCAAGGTAGCCCAGTTCGCAGGTGCTCTTACGGAGTTGGGAGTGGTCAAGGGAGACCGAGTGATTATCTATCTTCCCATGATTCCGGAAGCTGTCATCGCCATGTTAGCCTGCGCGCGAATCGGTGCGATACATTCGGTTGTTTTTGGCGGATTTGCGGCCAGAGAGTTAGCTACTCGCATCGACGATGCGACTCCGAAGGTCATCCTGACCGCTTCGTGCGGGATCGAATTTCAGCAGGTGATACCTTATCTGCCATTAGTGAATGAAGCATGTGATCTGGCAACGCATAAGGTTGAGCATCGAGTTATCCTGCAGCGGCAGCAACTTCAAGCTGAGCTTGATGATACTGACTTGGATTGGGTGGCACTTGCAAGCTTAGCAGGTCCGGTGGCTTGTGTGCCGCTGAAAGCCACCGATCCTCTGTATATTCTTTACACTTCGGGTACGACGGGCAAACCCAAGGGGGTAGTCAGGGATAACGGCGGACATGCGGTTGCGCTGTTGCATAGTATGGAGGTGATTTATGATGTCGGCCCTGCTGATGTGTTTTGGGCAGCCTCCGATGTAGGCTGGGTAGTTGGTCATTCGTATATCGTTTACGCACCATTGCTGGCCGGCTGCACATCGGTTTTGTTTGAAGGCAAACCGGTGCGAACACCTGATGCAGGCACATTCTGGAGAGTCATAGCTGATTATAAGGTTAATGTTTTTTTCACGGCGCCAACCGCATTCAGGGCGATTCGAAAAGAGGACCCACAGGGTTCCCTGCTTGCGGCCTATGATGTCAGTTCTCTCAGGGCTCTGTTTGTAGCCGGCGAAAGAACAGACCCGGCGACTTACCAATGGTTATGCCAGCTATTGAATATTCCTGTTATCGATCATTGGTGGCAGACAGAAACCGGCTGGCCTGTCGCTGCTATACCATTGGGTGTCGAAGCACTTCCAGTTCATGAAGGTGGTGCGGGCATCAGGATGCCAGGTTTTGAAATTGCTATTCTGAGTGACCAGCATGAAGTCTGTGAGCCAGGAGAGGAGGGTGACGTGGTATTGAAACTACCCTTGCCACCAGGCTGCCTGCCAACCGTGTATGGTAATCACCAGCGTCTGGTTGATGCTTATCTGGTCCAGCACCCGGGTTATTACCACACTGGTGATGGTGGTTATTTGGATCAAGAAGACTATCTTTTTATTATGGGCCGGACCGATGATGTTATCAATGTTGCCGGACACAGACTGTCGACCGGAGAAATGGAAGAGATTGTTGCAGCCCATGCTTCGGTTGCTGAATGTGCAGTCGTTGGCATAGCCGATCCCAATAAAGGCCAGGTTCCGCTTGGATTGCTGGTGCTTAAGGATGACAACGAAACTTCTGCAGAAGACCTGCAGACAGCACTTGTCAGCAGTGTTCGAAGAGATATAGGCGCGTTTGCTAATTTTCGGAGGGCGATTGTCGTTGCTAGATTGCCTAAAACACGTTCGGGTAAAATTCTTCGTCAAATCATCAGGAAGATAGCTGATGATGCCGATTTTGAGCACCCGGCGACCATTGATGATCCTGATATTTTGGAGGAAATTAGAATGCGCTTTATGGAAGAACAGGTGGGCTTAGTTGGAGGTGAATTAAGTGGGTAGCATAATAATAACCGGCGCTTCTTCCGGATTCGGCAGAGCAACTGCTAGAAAAATAGCTAGATTGGGGCAGCCGATCGTGTTAGCCGCTCGGCGTCTGTCTCGCCTGGAAGCGTTGGCAGGAGAACTGCAGGCCTTGGCTCCGGTGAAATTATTGGCATTGGATGTGCGGGACCGCGAATCCGTATTCGAGCAATTTGGGAATTTACCCGAGCCGTTTTCCGACGTTGCAGTTCTGGTCAATAACGCCGGTCTGGCGCTAGGGCTTGGCGCTGCCGATGAGGCCAATATGGACGATTGGGAAACCATGGTGGATACCAATATAAAAGGCTTAATGTACTGTACTCGGGCGATTCTGCCGACCATGGTTAAAAACGGTCTTGGCCATATTATTAATTTGGGGTCAGTTGCTGCTAGTTGGCCTTATCCGGGTGGTAATGTGTACGGTGGCAGCAAGGCATTTGTGCAACAATTCAGCCGCAACCTGCGAAGTGACCTGGTCGGGAAGGGGATTCGGGTCAGTAATATCGAGCCGGGTATGTGCGAGACGGAATTTTCAGTGGTTCGGTTTGACGGTGACGAGGCCAAGGCTGGGGCTGTTTATGACGGTATGCAGCCGCTTTCTGCCGAAGATATAGCTGATTTGATTTGCTGGGTTATTTCCCTTCCAGCGCATATTAATATTAATCAGTTGGAGGTCATGCCAGTTGCCCAGGCTTGGTCCGCTTTTGCTGTTGATAGAGGTGACTGACTGTATAACAGCGATGAGTAAGGGTATACTAGGATCCAAATAAGGCTTAGCGTAAATTATGATCATTGTTCATGGACTGTTTCCGATTATTCCTGGTCAGAGGCAGGAAGCTCTGGATTTAATGTATGAGATGGCAATTGCCACGAGAGCGGAGCCAGGTTGTGTTAGTTACGAGTTCTATATAGCCCAGACTGACCCTAATCAGTTTCTACTGTTTCAGGAATGGGATTCTGTTGATGCCCTGCAGGGTCATTTTGAAACTGCTCATATGGAACAGTTCCTTGAAAAACTCCCATCCATTATTGCAGGAGATATCGTCACCAGGCGCTATGAAGTGCGGGCTTCAGATGAGCGTGAAAGCCAGGATTACGAGGACGAACCGAACGAGGTAGAGTCAAGAGAGACATCTACGAATTCCGAGACATCTTCGCAACCCAAGATAATCCACTGAATTTTGTTACTGGCTATTTAATTTAATCGATTAACCCAAGAACATTTTCTGGTGGGCGTCCAATGATGGCTCGATCGCCCCTGCGGACAATGGGCCGCTGCATCAGGATAGGATGCTCTATCATGAGCTTTATGATTCCGGTTCGGTCCAGGTCCTCGATAGTTATTCCCAAAGTTTGTAATATCGCTTCACCGCTTCTGAGGATATCTCCAGGCTGCATCTGCAGCGCCTGAAGCAGTTCGTCGAGTTCAACAGCGGTTGGTGGCTGTTCGAGATATGGGCGTATATCGGCTTTAATATTATGAGCTTCCAGGATTGACAGTGTTGCCCTGGATTTCGAGCAGTTGGGATTGTGGTAAATCGTCACTTGAGTCATGTTGTTCTCCAGAGCATTATCAAGATGAAACAGTACGTTATTATAGAGGAGGTGTCATGCTATGACGATAAGCAAAAGGCAACAGGTCACGCAGTTTTTGCGTTATGTCGTTAGCGAGTACGTTTCTGATGGCTGCCAGAGTACGGGAGCGGCCTTAACCTATCAAACGCTATTCGCAGTAGTGCCTGCGTTGACCGTTAGTTATATGGTGTTATCTGCTTTTGAGGCGTTCACTGGCGTATCGAGGATACTGGAAGATTTTATCTTTTCCTATGTGGTGCCAGAGAATATTGCATCTGTTCAATCCTACCTCAGGTTGTTTTCTGACCAGGCGCGTAGTTTAAGTGCCCTTAGTTTTTTACTGTTAGGGGTCACTGCCTTTCTGATGTTATTTACCATCGAGAAGACTTTCAATGAAATATGGAAGGTTAGTGAGCCAAGAAATAAACTCCAGCGAGTGCTGATGTACTGGGGTCTTTTAACCTTAGGCCCGATTTTAATCGTCGGCGGTACTGTTATAACCACTTATCTGTTCTCGTTACCCTTGATTTCCGAAGTTTCTGATTTGCCACTATTTTTACAGTTTCTACCGTGGATATTGAGCGTTTTGGCTTTTACATTAGTTTATGCAGCGGTTCCTAATGCAGTAGTCCCTTTTCGGCATGCCTTACTCGGTGGGCTTTTAGTATCAGTCAGCTTCGAAGCGGCCAAATACGGGTTTGGAATGCTAATGGCGGCATCAGATTTTGAAGTGATCTATGGTGCTTTTGCGATTATACCCGTATTCTTGCTCTGGATTTACGTAACCTGGACAATCATCCTGGCGGGTGCTGAAATCGTAAAAGCATTGGGGCTGTTTAGTTCTGATCTGGATCTCCAGTCTCAACCTAAACATGTTCAATTGCTCGGCATCCTGAACCTGTTTTATCAGGCCTATCAGGATGGTCGTGCATTGACAGAAAAACAACTTAGTTATCATAGTGATGTCGTTAATCTGCGGTTCTGGCGTGAAAACAGAGAGAAATTAATTAACTTCGGATTATTGGTACGGACTGAGGATGGAGGCTTGATTCTGTCTAGGAGCTTACAGGGCTTGACGCTATGGCAGTTGTTCGAAGGTCTGGGCATTGCACTTGCAGGCAGGCAGGACGGATTACTTGCTGAAAATGGCACCAGGCGCTGGAGGCAGACCATGGATGACAAGATCGTTGAACTGACTAAAGTGAATCGAAAAATTTTAGAAACTGACTTGGATGAGTTGTTCTCAGTAGAGGTAGATGATGGTGGAGAAGCCAATTAAACAGCTAACAACTGCATTGCTGGTATTGATGCTTTGCGCCTGTGCAAAGCCGGATGTATCACTCACCGAAGCAACCGATAGTGTCAGCGCAGATGCTGGTCAGCGCTGGCGCGTGGTTAATTATTGGGCTACCTGGTGTGGTCCTTGCATTCTAGAGATAGAAGAACTCAATCAATTAGCGCAGGATCATAGTGATGAACTGATGGTCTTGGGTGTTAATTTTGACAATCCCCTCACTGAGGCCGAGCGGCAAGCTGCGATCGCTGAAATGAATATTCTTTTCCCGGTTTATCCCCAGGACCCAGCGTCCGATTTAGGTATCAAAACGCCTCTTGTTTTGCCGACAACCTTTGTGTTTGCTCCAGATGGTTCCCTGGTGGAAACCCTGATAGGCGCTCAGACGGGCGAATCAATATTGACAGTAATACATGGCCATGATTCGGGTCGGCAAAGCAGGTTATCGCGCTGATTGTAATCTCTCGCGCAAGCGCTGCTCGATTTCGTTTATAGGCCAGGGTTCAGTGACGCCGGTATTTCTTGGCGTATATTCAACCTCATTATTATTGATACCACGGTCACCAATTACGATCCTGTGGGGAATGCCGATGAGTTCGGCATCGGCAAATTTCACTCCGGGCCGTTGATTGTCGCGGTCATCAAGGAGAACTTCTACTCCAGCACCGAGCAGTGCTTCATATATTTCGGTGGTGGTTTTTGCAACGGCGACAGATTTGTGGGCATTGATAGGGATCAGGATGACGTGAAAAGGGGCGATTGAAAGAGGCCAGATAATTCCTGAATCGTCATGGTTTTGCTCGACTGCGGCAGCCACCAGGCGAGAAACCCCCATACCGTAACAGCCCATGTGCATGGTCTGGGCTTTACCATTTTCGTCAAGCACGGTGGCATTCATGGGAATGCTGTATTTCTCTCCTAACTGGAAGATGTGGCCGACTTCTATACCTCGTTTTATCTGAATGCGGCCATTGCCTTCGGGACAGGCATCGCCCTGCTCAACATTACGAATATCCTGGATGTCGTATTCTCCACAATCGGTTTGCCAGTTGACGTTGCTGTAATGATAGTCATCTTCGTTAGCACCACAGATGAAATTTCTGAGCGTTGCCGCAGAGCGATCAACAATCACCGGTAATTCCAGGTTTGCCGGTCCTATGGATCCCACAGAGCAGCCTATAGCATCTCGAATCTCATTTTCTTCGGCCATTTTTAGAGGTGAAGCGATGCCGGGTATTTTTTCAGCCTTCAAAGTGTTGAGAGTGTGGTCACCGCGAATGACAAGTGCTACAAGGGGTTGTTTTTCTCCGGCTACTATTAGTGTTTTCACGGTTTTCTGGATGTCGGCATTGAGGAATAGGACGATGTCCTGGATTGTTTTTTGTGCCGGTGTGGCTATTTTTTCTTTTTCCAGCTGGGTTTCATCAGCAGGGTGTATTGCCACGGCTTCAGCCAGTTCAATATTGGCTGCATAGCTTCCTTGTGTACTAAACGCAATTAGGTCTTCACCGGAGTCTGCGAGCACGTGGAACTCCATGGATGCGGAACCCCCAATGCTGCCCGTGTCGGCTAAGACCGCTCTGAAGTTCAGGCCGATCCTATTCAGTATATGGGTATAGGTATCGTGCATTAACTGGTAGGTTTGTTGCAAAGAAGCAGCGTTGCTGTGAAACGAGTAGGCATCTTTCATGAGGAACTCTCTGGCCCGCATGACACCAAATCTGGGTCGGGTTTCATCTCTAAACTTGGTCTGGATCTGATAATAATTGACTGGTAGCTGCTTATGGCTGCGAAGCTCATTCCTGGCAATTTCGGTAATGACCTCTTCATGGGTTGGGCCAAAACAGAAATCCCGCTGGTGCCTATCCTTTATTTTTAACAGTAAGCCTTCGTCATACTGATTCCAGCGCCCGGATTCCTGCCAAAGTTCGGCTGGCTGGATTACCGGCATCATCAGTTCCTGAGCGCCGGCCTGATTCATTTCCTGCCTGACAATATTTTCGATTTTACGCAGTACTCTTAAACCGATCGGCAACCAGCTATAGATACCTGAGGCCAATTTTCTAATAAACCCGCCTCTGATGAGTAACTGATGGCTGGCTATCTCTGCATCGGCTGGTATTTCCTTCAGAGTCGAAATGGTGTACTGGGATACTTTCATAAGACTATCTTTACGTTTACTTTTACTGGGAGATCGCGTGTTCTGAGGAATAGATCGCTCAAACTGTCAGGCCTAGTTTATCAGGGTCTTTGCCCAAATGATGGCTGTTGTCAGTAATAAATTTGCTTTTGTATACAAACAATCCAGTAGGAGAGTGTCTGCGTTGCTTTTGTGCCGGTGAAGATCAGGTCGAGAGCACTTTTATTTACCACGCAAAGTAATCATGCTTCATGTTCAATGATCTGCTGGTTGTACTGGTAAGCACCAAACGATGAGTTTTATCGCCAGTTTATTGCCGGGTTGGAGGCTTTGTTGGGGTCCACAGGGCTTAATTTTGTAGTTTCAGACCCCAACAGTGTCGAAGTGAACAGGTATTGGGTATAATCTCGCGCCGCCTTCGTTAAGGAAGTTAGCGAGCATTTGGAGCGAGTCAATGCCTATATACGAATATGAATGTACCAGTTGTCAGTATCGGCTGGAGAAGATTCAGAAGCTGAGTGACAGCAAACTGGTTGATTGCCCGGAATGCGGTAAACCTGATCTCAGGAAATTAATTTCAGCTGCCGCCTTCCGTTTGAAGGGTAGCGGTTGGTATGAGACTGATTTCAAAACAGGTTCAAAGAAAAATGTCAGTGGTGGTGATAGCGGGTCAGCAGAGAGTGGCGGATCGAGCGATACCAGCGCTTCAGGGTCTGCGACAACGGAAAGTAAAAGTGCTGACAAGGCAACCAAAAGTAAGCCGGCATCAACCGGAGAGTGAGTTAATCTAGAAATTTATACAGCGCCGAGCTGAAAAGGAAGACATTATGAGAAGCCATTACTGCGGCGAAATACGGTCAGAGCATTTGCAACAGGAAGTACACCTGTTTGGCTGGGTTAATCGTCGCCGAGATCATGGCGGTGTTATATTTCTCGATCTCAGGGATTATCGCGGTGTGGTTCAGGTTGTCTTTGACCCTGACACGGTTGCAAGCTTTGCCCTTGCAGACCAGATGCGAAACGAGTTTGTGATAGAAGTCGTCGGGGTGGTGCGGCTGCGTGACGATGCCGCTATTAATCCAAAAATGGCGACGGGTGAAGTCGAGGTGCTTGGTCAACAGTTGACCTTATTGAATCCGTCACGTACACCACCTTTTCAAATCGATGAGTATTCAGAAGCGGGTGAAGATGTCCGTTTGAAGTATCGTTATATTGATTTAAGAAGGCCGGAAATGCAGGACAAGCTGCGCGTCAGGTCAAAGGTGAGCCATTACATTCGTAATTTCCTCTGCGGCCATGATTTTGTTGATATCGAAACGCCGATATTGACCAAGGCAACGCCGGAAGGCGCGCGCGATTATCTGGTTCCCAGTCGAGTTCATCCTGGGCAGTTCTACGCTTTACCTCAATCACCGCAGATTTTTAAGCAGCTATTAATGGTCTCCGGGTTTGATCGCTATTACCAGATAGCCAGATGCTTCCGGGACGAGGATCTGCGGGCCGACCGGCAACCTGAATTTACTCAAATTGATATCGAGGCATCGTTCATCGATGAGGCCGACATTATGGCACTGGCTGAAGAGATGCTGACTGGCCTATTTAAGGAGATCATCGACGTACAGTTAGATCCTTTTGCTGTAATGACTTATGCAGATGCGAAGAAGCATTATGGTACGGATAGACCTGACCTGCGTTTTGGGCTCAAGCTGGTCGATATTGCTGATTTAATGGCTGAAGTTGAGTTTAAGGTGTTCGGTGTCCCAGCCAATGATGTTGACTCAAGGGTAGTCGCGCTACGGCTTCCAGACGGCGGTCGATTAAGTCGCAAAAATATCGATGACCTAACCAGTTTTGTCGGAATATACGGGGCTAAAGGGCTGGCTTATATCAGGGTCAATGATATCGAAGCTGGCGTGGCCGGATTGCAGTCACCTATTCTAAAATTCCTACCGGAAAATGTGGTTGTCGACTTGTTAAAACGATTGGAAGCTGTCGATGGCGATTTAATTTTCTTTGGCGCAGACAAAGCAGACGTGGTCAATGATTCGATGGGGGCTTTGCGTAATAGACTTGCCGCTGATCTGGATCTTTATGACGCTCCATGGTCAGTGTGTTGGGTGACTGAGTTTCCGATGTTTGAGAAGGTTGATTCGACTAGCTGGACTGCAGTACATCATCCTTTCACTCAGCCGCTCGGAACTGTCGAATCACTTTTGGCGGATCCTGGAAATGCCAGTTCACGAGCCTATGATGTGGTGATAAATGGATACGAAGTCGGCGGAGGCTCCATCAGGATTCATGACGCTCAGATGCAGCGGGCCATTTTTGAAGTGTTGAAAATGTCTGCAAACGAAACAGAGGCCAAATTTGGGTTTCTACTTGATGCATTACAATTTGGTGCGCCACCGCATGGCGGTATCGCCTTGGGCCTAGACAGATTGGTTATGTTAATGGCTGATGCAAAAGCCATACGGGATGTTATTGCTTTTCCAAAAACCCAGACTGCTACCTGTATGCTCACTTCAGCACCTGATTCGGTACCGGATAAATTGGTACGTGAGTTGGGTATTCGTGTTCACAAATCCAGTTAATCGGGCTCAGATATGGCCGGTCATAGCAAATGGAGTAATATCAAGCATCGTAAGGCAGGACAGGATGCCAAGCGAGCTAAAGTTTTTACAAAAATCATCCGGGAGTTGACCATCGCTGCCAGGGATGGTGGTGGAAGTGTCGATGACAATCCAGGTCTGCGAAATATAGTAGACAAGGCAAAAGCAGTGCAAATGCCCCGAGATACCATGGAGCGTGCTATAGCCAGGGGGGCGGGAGGTCAGGAAGGAGCTGACATGGTAGCACTTACCTACGAAGGCTATGGGCCCGGCGGCGTTGCTATCTTGGTGCAGACGATGACTGATAATCGCAATCGAACTGTTGCTGAAGTACGTCATGCCTTCAGTAAAGGCGCCGGGAACCTGGGCACAGATGGCTCTGTAGCCTACCTTTTTTCAACAAAAGGGCAACTGGTGTTTGAATCTGATGGCGCCGATGAGGCGCTCGTGGATGTCGCCATTGAAGCCGGTGCTGACGATGTCGATACTGCTGCGGATGGATCTGTTGAGGTTATTACTGAGCCTGAGGATTTCCACGAAATAAAAGAGGCATTTGTACAGGCTGGATTCAATCCGGTCCTGGCCGAAGTCGGTATGATCCCTCAAAACTATACTGATTTAACTCCGGAAAACTCAGAAAAGCTGCTGAGATTGCTTGATCTGCTGGAAGATATAGATGATGTTACCAACATCTATACTAATGGTAACTTCGCTACTGGAAATGACGAGTGAGTTGATCACCATTGCCTGGCTATGAACGGGCTGGGTCGGAATATCGTTGCAATGTGCTAAACTCCTAGCAGGTTAATCAGGCCGGATACGGGCATGAGTATCATACTAGGCATTGACCCCGGTTCACGGGTAACAGGTTACGGGATTCTCACCTCGCAGGGGGCTGAACTGGTCTATGTTGCCAGTGGTTGTATCAAGACTAATGTGCGTGGGACTATTGCCGAGAGACTCGATGAAATTTTCTCGGGAGTCACCGAATTGATCAGTCAGTACCATCCGGATTTGCTCGCAATTGAAAAAATATTTATGGCAAAAAGTGCCGAATCGGCCCTTAAATTAGGTCAGGCGCGAGGCGTGGCCATTGTCGCAGCCAGTCATCAGGGCATGCCAGTATTTGAATACGAAGCACGTAAAGTAAAACAAGCTATAGTAGGTAACGGCAATGCCACCAAAGTTCAGGTCCAGCATATGGTAGAAGTCCACCTTGCCTTGCCGGGCAAGCCCCAGGAAGATGCGGCAGATGCATTAGCCATCGCTCTGTGCCATGCACACACGCAGCATAATCTGCAGAAAACCGGCACGACGGGACTGGCATTTCGTCGCGGCCGGCTGGTGAGGCCGAGAACATGATTGCCATGATCCAAGGCCGATTGCTAGATAAAACAGATCAGCAGATTGTAGTTGATGTTTCTGGGTTGGGTTATGAGCTTTCCGTGCCCCTGTCGACTTTGTTAAGTCTTGGCCCTATAGACAGTGCTGTTTCCCTCTATACTCATCTCGTCATAAGGCAGGATGCCCAGATCCTTTTTGGCTTTGTGGAAAAGCAGGATAGAGAGCTGTTTCGGGCCTTGATTCGAGTCAATAAAATTGGCCCAAAGCTGGCCATAGCGATTCTGTCTGCTGTCGATGCAAGAGGATTTATCATGTGCATTCGGCAGAATGATGTGAAGACCCTGAATGGTATTGCCGGTGTTGGTAAAGTCATGGCAGAGCGCCTTATTATAGAAATGAGGGATAAGTTCACGGACTGGCAGATAGGTCTTGATGCCAACGCTGTTCTGCCCCGAAAATCAGATAGTCTGGCGGATGCTGAGGCTGCATTGGTTGGGCTGGGGTTTAAGCCCCAGGATGCAGCTCGGGTCCTCGCACAAATAGAAAGTGAAGGTGACAATGATGATGTGCAGGTGCTGCTCAAACAGGCACTGAAATTGTTGGCATAACAATGCAGCTAAGGACAACGGATCTGGAGTGGATATCGTGAGATTTTGGTTTGGAAGGCAGCAACATGATTGAGTCAGACAGACTGGTCTCGCCTGCCTCACAGACGCCCGAGCCTCAGCAGGATTGGGCTATCAGGCCCAAGCGGCTGGACGATTATATTGGTCAGCATCAGGTGTGTGAGCAGATGACCGTGTTTATGCAGGCCGCCCGGGGACGTCGAGAATCACTGGATCATACTTTGATTTTCGGTCCGCCCGGTCTAGGGAAAACTACCCTGGCGAATATCATAGCTTCGGAAATGGATGTGAAGATTAAGTCGACGTCGGGTCCGGTTATGGAGAAGAAGGGTGACCTGGTAGCGGCGTTAACTAACCTGGAAGCCGGCGATGTATTGTTCATAGATGAAATTCATCGTTTGAATGCAGCGGTGGAGGAAATGCTTTACCCGGCGATGGAAGATTTTCAGGTAGACCTGATGATCGGCGAAGGCCCGGCAGCAAGAACTATAAAACTTGACCTGCCGCCCTTTACGCTGGTTGGCGCCACCACCCGTACGGGTCTGCTGACCTCTCCGTTACGGGATCGCTTCGGTATCGTCCAGCGGCTTGAGTTTTACAGTGAGGAGGATCTAGCCAAGATATTGGTTCGCTCCGCAGCTCTTCTCGGTGTTGAATGTGATGCTGAAGGTGCTCAGGAAATAGCCGTCAGGTCGCGAGGAACTCCTCGAATTGCGAACCGATTATTACGTCGCGTTCGCGATTATGCCGAGGTTCGAGCTTCCTCAAAAGTGACCGCGGCTGTTGCAGACCAAGCGCTGAATATGTTGAATGTAGATGCAAACGGGTTTGATCATATGGATCGTCGATTGCTGCTGGCAATGATTGAGAAATTTGATGGCGGGCCGGTGGGCATTGACAGCTTAGCCGCGGCGGTGGGTGAGGAAAGAGATACCATTGAGGATGTCTATGAACCCTATTTGATTCAGCAGGGCTTTATTATGCGTACACCTCGAGGCAGGATAGCGACTAAAACGGCGTATCTTCATTTTGGGCTGGAATTTGCTGCGACAGCGCCCAATCAGGATCTTTTTGTTAAGTAAGAATAAGTAAGAATAAATAAGTATAAGTAAGAAGAAGCCAGTCTTAGTTAGTATCTGTTGGAATAAGTCAGCACACGTAGATGGAAATGAGCACACTTAGATGGAAATGAGCACACTTAGTTGGAAGTGAGCACAGGTAGCTGGAAGTAAGTACAATTAGTGGTGAGTTGTTAGACTTATATACAAGTCGCTACACGTAGTAAGAAGTCGTTACACTGATAAGAAGTCGTCACACGTCGTTAAATGGAGAGATAGATTGAACGAACCTATTTCAATACTAAATTTGATTCTGAATGCATCGGTAGTAGTACAGATTGTAATGGCCATATTGATTATGGCGTCTTTAGTATCCTGGGTCATGATTTTTCAAAGAATTTTTGTTCTTTCTTCGATTCGTAGAATGGCTAATGTGTTTGAAAGTGAATTCTGGTCAGGAAAAGACCTGCGAACCATTTTTATTGAAATAGAGTCGGTGGAAGCTGACCCGATTGGTATTGAACATCTTTTTTATTCGGGCTTTAAAGAATTTACGCGATCGCGACAGCAGTACGGAACACAGGCAGAGCGAATTATGCAGAACGTTCAGCGTGCGATGCGGGTAGCCTTGTCCAGAGAAGAAGAGAGAATGGAAGCCTCGCTGCCTTTTCTTGCCACGGTTGGGTCAACCAGTCCGTACATTGGATTATTTGGGACGGTCTGGGGGATTATGAATTCGTTTCGGGGCTTGGCTAACTCTAATCAGGCTAGTCTTTCCGTGGTTGCGCCGGGTATATCAGAGGCCTTAATCGCAACGGCTATTGGTTTGTTTGCGGCTATTCCTGCTGTCATAGCTTACAACCGTTATTCAGCCCAGGTAGAGGTCATTATGAATCGATTTGAAGCCTTTTCGGATGAGTTCAGTTCTATCCTCAACCGTTCCATTCAAAATAAGTAATTGAGCCCATGTCTAAGGTAACTCGAAGAAAACCCATGTCAGAGATTAACGTCGTGCCCTATATCGATGTGATGCTGGTTCTGCTCGTCATTTTCATGGTCACTGCGCCTTTAATGACTCAGGGCATTAAAGTGGATTTACCTGATGCCAATAGTGAGGCTATTAATGTAGACGCTGACCAGAGTTTTCTTGTTGTCACCATTAGGGCGGATCAACGCTATTATTTGAATACAGGAGACGAGGAGCAGGCGGTTGCTCTGGAAACCATAGGCGAGACTGCCATGAAAATCATATCAGCCAATCCAGCCATACGCGTGTTGGTTGAAGGTGACCAGTCTTTACCCTATGGCGTAGTGGTAACGTTAATGGATGAACTGCAGAGAGCGGGAGTTGAAGGAGTGGGCCTGGTGACTGAACCATCCGGTGGATGAGAGGGGCTTGGGTAATATGCCAAAATTGGTGGTTTATGTTTTTTCCGTTTTCCTTGCTCTGCTGCTGCATAGTGCGGTGGTAGGACTTCTGCTGGTTAACTGGCAGGCGGAATCAAGCGAGCCGACGCAGATTGAGCCGCTTTATATCAATGCGTCACTGATGCGACAGAATCCTATTCAAACAAGGAAGCGCGAGGAGTTGGCTGCGCAACTGCGGGCGCAACAAAAAAAAGCTCGCCAGATTGCTGAGCGTAATAAAGCGCTGGCAGGCCTTAACAGGGACAAAAAGCTCGAACCGGTTCAAATAGATGAGGCCGTGCCGAAGCGCGTTGAACCACCTCCACCGCAATCAACCCTTTCAAAAGCTCGCCAGGAAGAACAGTTAAAACGGCAAAGAGAAGAGCTGTTTCGTATGCAGATGGAGGAGGAATTGACCCTGGCTGTCATGGAAGAGCAGGAGCGTCGTAAAGCGGTCACTGATGATGAAAAATCTATGGCGTTTGTAGCGCAGATACAGCAGGATATTATTTCAAACTGGTCAAGACCTCCCAGTGCTAGAAACGGGATGCAGGCCCTGCTTAGGGTTTTCCTGGTCCCTACTGGAGAAGTTGTTGATGTGGTGGTGCAGGAAAGCAGTGGAAACGAGGCATTTGATCGCTCAGCTATTTTAGCCGTTCAGAAGGCAGAACAATTCCAGGTTCCCGCTGTGGCGATTCAATTCGAGAGGCATTTCAGAGAGTTTACAGTATTATTCCGACCAGAGGATTTGAGGCTTTGATTAACTGATGAAAATAAAAGTGGCGTTGGCCATTGGCTGCCTGGTGTTTTCAGTTTTTAGTGCAGCTGAATTGAGAATTGAGGTAACTAAAGGCGCTGATAATGCCGTACGAATTGCCGTCATCCCTTTTGAATGGCGGGGGCGCGGGTCTCTTCCGGAAAACGTGGCCGATATTGTCACATCCGACCTTGGCTTCAGTGGCCGATTTGATACGCTGCCAGTGTCCCAGATGCTAAGCATTCCCAGTAGTGCCGACCAGGTGTTTTTGCGCGATTGGAAGCTTCTTAATGTTGAATACCTGGTGATGGGCTACCTAACCGAAAGAGGTCCTGACCTGGCTCTGCATTTTGAGCTGTACAATATTTATGAGCAGACCATCGATATTTCCGAGACTATAGTCGGTAGTGACCTGGATCTCAGGGATATGGCCCATTATGCCAGCGATACCCTCTATGAGGCATTGACCGGCATCCCCGGCGCTTTCTCAACGCAGATTATGTATATTACTGCGACTGGTGAGAATGAATCCAGAGAATTTCGGTTAAATGTAGCTGATGCAGATGGGCACAGAATAGTGACTGTATTGCAGTCCAAAGAGCCGATTTTATCTGCCACCTGGTCTCCTGAAGGAGACCGGATTGCTTACGTATCTTTTGAGCGGGATAGCCGCCCGGCCATTTACATTCATAATCTGGTGACTAGAACCCGCGAGCAGGTGACTGCATTTACCGGCTTGAATGGTGCGCCTGCGTTTTCCCCAGATGGTTCTAAACTGGCAATGGTGCTTTCTAAGGATGGTAATCCGGATATTTATATATTGGATTTGGAGAGCAAGCCGAGAAGATTGCGACGTGTGACCCGTCATTATGGTATCGATACGGAACCATCCTGGAGTCATGATGGCGAATCAATTGTGTTCACTTCCAATCGCGGTGGCCAGCCACAGATCTACTCGATGGGGCTTAATGATTTACGAATAGAGAGATTGACATTTGAGGGTGACTACAACGCCAAGGCGAGCTTGCTCAAAGATGGTTCTGGTTTGGTTATGGTGCATCGTCGAGAAGGTATTTTCCATATTAGCCATCTCGATCTTGCCCGAGGGCGGCTGAGAGTATTAACGGAAACCTCGTTGGATGAATCTCCCAGTATTGCGCCGAATGGCAGTATGTTGATTTATGCAACGCAGGTTGGAGGGCGGGGAATCTTGGCCGGGGTATCGATCGATGGGGGTGTAAAATTTAATTTGCCGTCTAACGAGGGTGATGTTCGAGAGCCGGCGTGGTCGCCTACCAAGAGAAAAAACTTCGTAACGATAGATAATTGACAGGCTGAATCAAGTGTTAAAACTAGTGAAATGGCTTGCGTGAAGGGAAATTTCACGGGATAAATGGATAATTATCACAACCAGATGAATAATTAGTTAAAATTTGTGGTTTAATTCACTCAATGGTTATCTGGTAGTTCTGTTATCAGGACGTCGGATTTTTCCGCTTTATGAACAGGAGCTTATAATGGCATTAATGAAACGATATTGTGGTCCAATGCTGGCCTTTGCGTTGTTGGCGTTAGCTGGATGCGCAAGTACAACACAAGAGACAGGTAGCAGCTCTGCCCCTGAAATACAGGAGCCCGAGACTTCTATGGAGGTTGAAGAAGTTGTTGTAGAAATTGAACCCATCAAACCGATGGTTTCGCGCGGAAAAATTATTTTACCATTGGATGCAATGGACGCCGCTGCGGGATCTGAGACGCTTAGAGGCATGTTTTATTTTGATTTCGATCAAGCCATTGTCAGGCGATCCGGTCATTCTGAACTTGATCGACATGCGACAGTGCTTAGTGCTAACAGCATGTTGAGTGTCCGGCTCGAAGGTCATGCAGACGAAAGAGGTACGCGTGAGTATAATCTGGCGCTAGGTGAACGTAGAGCGAACGCTGTGCAGGCTTATTTGATTGCCCAGGGCGTGTCTCGGAGTCAGATGGAAGTCATAAGCTATGGTGAAGAAAAACCGGCTGACTCTGGCCACGACCGAAATTCGTGGAAACAGAATCGTCGTGTCGAAATAGTTTATCGATAAATTTCTTGTTTTATGTTCCTCGAGGGCAGTACAGGACAGCGTGGTAGCCTTAGATCCATTAAGGGTCTAACGCTATTTGGGTTGCTTATAGCAGGTAGCAGCTTTGCATCAGATAGTCCGATACAAGTTGAGTCGCTTTCCTCTGGCCCAGTTGAAAATCAGATAACGACCGAAATCCTGGCCGTTCCGATAGCCGATGAGCCCGTTGCCATTGTAGAAGAAGCTTCGTCGGGTTCTGTTTCTAATATGGAAAGCCAATACCAGTTGCAGTTATTGCAACAGGAAGTAATGACTTTGCGCGGTCAGATTGAAGAGCTGCGTTATGAGCTTCAGCGTGGCAAGGCCATCCAGGAAGATCGCTATCTGGAGCTGGACAGACGACTGCAAGGCCTCGGTGAGTCGGCTATCTCACAGGGCGTGGCAGGGGCTGGCACCGATACCGATGCCGACACCGATATAGTAGATAACCAGGTTGATTCCTCTCCGGCAGACGCTTCTCCCGAACAATCGGCGGTGAGTGAAAAATCACTGTACGATTCAGCCCTGAAGCATATTCGAGCTCGGCAGTATGATCTGGCGATAGATGGGCTGACGGATGTCATTAAACAATTCCCAGATGGTACCTATACGCCCAACGCCTATTACTGGCTGGGCGAGG